>JAIBBI010000024.1 GCA_019694755.1 Gemmataceae bacterium | reverse complement strand
TCGTCGCCCGCTGTGGCGCCTTCGGGTGCGAGGAATTGGAGGCCGATGAGGTCGAGTTGGGCCGGACGGCGACGCACCTGGTGGTCCGGTCCGGGGCCTGGAGTGTCTGGCTCGCCATCGACACCGTTGGCCGGTTCCCGCCGTACGCCGACGTCATCCCCCGGCCGTACCAGATGAAGAGTTCCTGCGAACTGCACCCCGCCGACGTCGAGTTCGCACTGAAAAGCCTGCCGAAACTGCCGGGCCGGGACGACGAGTGCCCCAGCGTCACGCTTGACTTGAACGCCGGCGTGGTGCTCCGGGCCAAGGGGGAGTCGTCGCAGGAGATTACCGAGTTGGCCCTGACCCGGTCGCGGGTTTCCGGCACGCCGGTGCGGGTTTGTCTGCGGCGGGATCACCTGACCAACGCGCTGCGGCGGGGTCTTCGCAACATCAGCATGGCCGACGCCGACCGGCCGGTCGTCTGTCGGAACGGTCCGCGGACCTTCCTGATGATGCCGAACTCCTCGAGCCAGTGTGTCGAAGCGGGCGCGAACACGACCCGGATCGATTCGGCCATGCAGTCGACGAACCCGGCTCGGGGTCGACCCAGGCGGATTTCTGATACTCCCGCGACTCCGCGACTGCCCGAGTTGACGGCCCTGCTCGACTTCGCCCGCGACGCCGGCGACCGCATCAATCAGCTCATCGCCGCCATCGAGCAGCACGCACCGTCACCCCGGCCGGCGGCCCGTCGGGCCGTCGCCGCCTGATCCTCTTCCTCTCGGAGACATCTCATGCTCAAGCTCAACGTCGGCGCCAGCCGCAAGGTGACCGACAACAACTACGGCTCCCGCGGAGCCTCCATCAACCTGGAACTGGAACTCGATACTTCACTCGCCGGGGACCCCGACCGGCTGCGCGACAGGATCCGCCAACTGTTCGGCCTAGCCCGCACTTCGCTCACCGAGGAGTTGCGTCACGGCCCCGACGTCGTCGACTCCCCGGCCCTGCCATCCCCGTCCGGGCCGACCCCAGAGGCCGCGGACACGACCAACCCTTCCCGCGAGCCGCGGCGCAGCGACTCCGGACAGCGCCGGGCCACGCCGAGCCAGATCAAGGCCCTGCACGCCATCGCCCGACAGCACGGCATCGACCTGACCGACTTCCTCCGCGACCGCTTCCAGGTCTTCCGCGCCGACGACCTCTTGCTCCGGCAGGCCAGTCGGGCCATCGACGACCTGCGGGCGTTACGCGCCGCCTGAACCACCCACCGGAGAACCGCATGTCTCGACTTGTCGTTCTCGACGAGTTCCACGTCACGATAAAAATCCACGCCCGGCTGCCGGACAAGGATGTCCAAGAGGTCCGCCGCGTCCTGCGGAGCCGGGCGTTTCGTCAACAACTGTGGCAGGCCCTGCTGACCCTGCAGGCCACCGCTCCCGCGCTGTCCCCCGTCCGCTTCGTCGTCAGCCGATGAAGTCGAACACCGCCCCCGATCTGCCGACAACCTCCATGGTTGCCGACGGGTCGGGAGCGGTGCTTGTGTTCTTCTGTCGGGCCGGCGGGGCCGAGTTTTTTTAGCGGTCAGGCAGTCATCTGACGGAATCCAGACTGGTGGGGAACGATGGGACCCCGCCGACATCGAACAAGCAGTATTCATAGGTTGATCACGGGTTACCAGTATCAGTCCTGCGTAGTGGCGTTGCCAGGATTTGAGAATGCCTGACCGGCGAAACGCAGGTGATTTCGACGCGTGGCTTGCAACTTACCTTTCTCGCTTTCGAACGGCGTTCTTTCGCAGCTAACGAGAACACTTCAGATTTGAGTCGCCTGCTGCGATTTCACCGATCAACACCCATGTTGTTTACCCAGAGGCGGTCTGGCATCAAGGTAAGACCGGCGAAGCGAACGGGTGGATGACCTCCGGACGCTTCCGCCGGATGAGCCGGAGTTTACTGGGCCGGCCGCACTGTCTCGTTGTTCGCCAACCGGATTGTCGCGGTGGGCCACTTCCGAGACAAGGCGCGAACCTCGTCCGGTGAGTACTTGATTCCCCTTAACGACAACTCTGTGAGTTGTGTGAGTCCCGAAAGCTGGTCTACAAGTTGTGCCGCGGTAAACCGGGCCTTGCGTTTGGTCAGGTCGATCCCGTTTGCTGCCGCCGCTGCCTGGAGCGGCACCGCGGCAATTCCGCCGGTACCGCCGATTTCGTCCGCACAATAGTCTAAGGCGAGTTCTCGCAATTTGGTGAGTTTGTTCACTGCAGACAGTCCCGCCGCTGTGAAGCGGGTCCGGGACACGTCCAGTATCAGCAGCTCCCCGCACGCCTCGAGGTGCTTCAGGCCGTCGTCGCCGATGCCTGTGCCTTCGAGGTCGAGGTATTCCAGGTGCTTCAACTTCCCGACCGCCGCCAAGCCCGGCCCGCGGATGCCGGTGTAGTTCAGGTCGAGTTTCTTCAGTCGCGGATGGTTTGCGAGCACGTCGAGGTGCTCGTCACCGATCGACGATTTCCGCAGCCAGAGTGATTCAAGTTTGTCGAGCGATTTGAGGTGTTCCATCCAATCGAGTTGGAGGGGTGCTCCGTCGAGAGCGAGGGACGTGAGTTGCGTCAGCCGACCCGCCTGTCGGACGTGCTCCTCGCCGACGTTGACCGCATCGAACCACAGCGACTTCAGATTCTTGTGCCCCTGCAGCGCTGCAAGGCCCGATCCCGTGAACTTTTGGGGGTCTCGAATGCGGTCGCGCACGACGATCAGTTCCAGATTCGGACAAGCGGCCATGAACTGAAACGTCTTGTCGGTGATACGGTCGGCGTCGACGACGATGCCGCGAATTTCCCCGGCCATCGTTGCCGGCTCGACGCGTTTCCTGTCTTTACTGATAAATTCGGCGACGCGGTTGATGCGGCGCGGATCAATGAGGTCGGCGTATACCGCCCGGAGTTCGGCGACGGCTTCCTGTCTCGGATCGACGAGCGCCGCCCCTGCGGCGAGTTGCTGGGCCGACACTGTCGTGAGTGTGAATTGGAAACTCTTGCCGTCGCGGTCAACGGTCAAGGTGATCTGGTCGCCGGGCTTGGATTGGCCCAGGACGGCCCGGACACCGTTGGGGCCGCTTATCTCGCGGCCGTTGATTGCATTGATTGTATCACCCGGCTTGACCCCGACTTTTGCCGCGGGCGAACCGGCCACGACGGATTCGACCTTGGCACCGAATCCCGAATCCTCGAACCGAACTCCGACCACTGACTGTCCATGGGCGTCAGCGGTGAGCAGTCCGATGCCGACGGCAGCGGCGGCAAACCAGCACAGATTTCCACGCATGTCTGAACTCCTTCATTAAGGACTACGGGAACCGGCAGGCTCATGGTCGGCCGGTCATTGCGAAGGCCGCAAACCAAGACTCGACTTCGGCCGCGGCGACCGGATCTGAGTCGAAGTGGGTGATCGTCACAGAGTACATTCGACCGTCACGGTGACTGAGTTGGGCACGACCGGACATCGCAACACCGTCTTGGATGAAATTCCAATCGAGGCGGCGTTGCAGGCCGTGGGCGGTTCTTGTATCGGTCATTTCGCCAAGTTCACCGTTCGTGTGTTTTGCGAGGGACTTCGCGATCTCGTCATATATGTCGAGCAACTGACTATCTCGCGTAGCCTTTCTGGCTCGCATGTCTCCCAAATCTATCCAGCCGACCTCCAGCCGTTGTCCCGCCTTGCCGAGTTGGGCCGAATATCGCCGTTGGCGCGCGTCGAACTGTGGCTTGGCGGGGAACTCCGCCCGGAACCGTCCGCTTGCCGACGTCAGATGGAAGACCTTGCGCGCCTTGTCGAGGGTGATATCGTCGATCAAGTTTCGCTTCTTGGCTTGTTCGATCGCGGTGGTCAGTTCAACGACCGAAAGTGTCCCGCCTGCGAAATAGGCCAGGCATTTGCCGTCCGGCGATAGGGCGACTTCTTCGACCGCGGAGTCGGCCCAAGTGCCAACCTGGAAGAGAGGCGCACACGTCGCGGCGTCGAGGATGTGAACTTCGTTCTTGTTAGTCCCAAGAGCCAGCAGCCCCTTCGGACTGACGGACAGTGCTCGGAGCGAGCGGATACCGCCGAAGACGTCGGCCACTTTACTACGGGGGTTGTTGTAGACGATCCTCCAGCGGAACCCGCCGCCGAACTGGCGGATATCGAACTCCAAGCCGATCAGATTGCCGTCTACGACCCACAACTCTGGGTGAGTGGCCATGTCGATCGGGCCTTCTCTGTTAAATGCCAAGTTGGGCCGGAGGGCCGCCATGTCGAGTCTGACCACCCGGGTAGCGCTCAGGAAATAGACTGAATCACCGTCCGGCGCGAACGTCACACTTTCAATGCGGTCGATTGGCAGATGAATGGCGGGGCCGACGGTTCCATTGGCAACATCGTGGATCTCGGCCGCAGCGCGAGTCGAATCGACGGTGCCGGCCACCATGACCAGTTTGCCGTTCGGGGATACGGCCGCCGCGCTATCCGATCGCATGTACCGGGGCCAGACCGCACTAACTATGTCACCGGTTCTTGCCGTCACCAGTTCTTAACGGCCCTGTCTCGCGACCAAGGCAAACGACTCGGTGGCCGGCCCGCCCCCTGGGACTGCAAATCCCTGTTGGATGTTGATTTGTCGTCCGGCCTTTCGCTGAAGGGTGACGACAGCCAGGCTGGCAGCACCGGCGCGTTGGAGTTTCAAATCGACATGACTGCCCGCGCTGCCTGCGATCTCCTGAACGGCGGTTTCCACCGAACTTCCGAGGACTGATTCCAGACGGCCGCCTGACCTGGGGGCAACAGCGAGGAGTTCATCACCGGTGCGGACCTTCCTCGACTCCTCCGCTGGGCCGCCTGGCGCGAGCGCGTCCACCAGGAGCTTGCCGTTTTCCCGTCGGAAAGTAACACCGATTACGCCCGGAGCGAGGGCGGCCCCAGCGACAGTAGTCGTGGTTTGGGTAGTTCGGTTGTGCCGAAGGGTGCCGTCCGGCCCCAAAAGCGTGACAATTTGCCGGTCCGCGGAAAAGAGAATTTTCGTCGGCGACGCCGTGATCGTACCGAGTTCCTTCCCGTCGGCGACGCGGACAATCGTGGTCACGCCGTTCGTGGTCGCGACGGCCATCTCAATGCCGTCCGGACTGAATGTCATAGTGCGAGCGCTTTCCGGTTTGTGTTGCGGATTGAAAAAGCGAATCGTGTATTTCGGAGGACCGCAATTCACCTCGAGTTCGTTGGCGGGTACCATGGCGGCCCACGCAAGGTGAAACACGACAGCCGCGAGTCCAGTGACGGCGGGCCGTCGACTTTGAGAGATCCGGCTGTTCATGTTTCCCCCCCGGTGGAGTGACACGTGAGTTCGTCCCCGTCTCATCGTGGAACCAACTTCCAATTCGCCGGTCTGCACGACTGATCGCAGCGATGGACACGGTACTCAGCCGATCGTACGCACAGTTCGGACCAGAATGATCTGAGATTTTCCGTGGCCGAGCCTCGATCCCGGCTCAGCCGTTATGATCTCCGACGTCGGCATTTCCCTTAGCGTGCCCCCGTTCCGGCCATAGAATTTGAGGAACGGGCCGGAGAAGTGATGCCCATGCATGCGGATCCACAATCAAGCGAGTTTATCGACCTGCTGAAGCGGGCCTCGGCCGGAGACGCCGCAGCGCGGACTCAGCTCGGCGAGCATCTGCACCGCCGTTTGTCCCGACTCTGCCAGCTCAAACTTGCCCGTGATTTTCCCCTCGTCGCCGCCCATCACGAACTCGACAGTGTCGTTCACAACGCCTGGATAAGTCTGATGGAGATGTTTGATCGGGCGGAAGTCCGCGAGCCGGAGTTCGTTCTGAAGTGGCTCGGCACCAAGATCCGTTTCATGTTGCTCAACATGGCGACCGAATTGCGCCGGCAGCACGCCCACGTACAAACAGGTTTTGGCGGCGACTCGTCGAGCACGGCGGGATACGATCCGGGCCAATCCACTGTCGACCCGGTCAAACTCACCGCGTGGACGGAGTTCCATAACGCAGTATCGGCGCTGCCCGATGACGAGCGGCTCGTCGTCGAGTTGCACTATTATTGCGACCTACCCCAGGCCGATATCGCCGAGCAGTTGAACCTGCCGGCCAAACAGGTCTCCCGCACCTGGCTGCGGGCACGTGACAAACTCCGCAAGTACCTCTGACCGACGGAAATTCCCGCTCATGCCCACCACCGACACTCCTGATTTTCTCGTTGCCGACCTGGCCGTCTCCCGCGGATTCGCGAGCCGCGACGAAGTCTGGCCGCTGTTCGCCGTTTGGCTCGCCAACCCGAACGAACCATTCTTACAACGCCTTGCCGGTGCGCGGTTGCTGTCGGCCGCCGACGTCGACCTGCTCGGCTCGCTGGCACACGAGCAGTTGCTGAGTTCCCGCCGGTCCACCACCGGACTCGGCTGGGAACCCATGGAAGACACCGACGTCACTGCCAATAGCACTCCGAGCCCGGCCGAGACCGCAACGATTCCCGACGCCGAACACCGCGTGGCGGGCCAGTTTCGGGTTGTCCGGGAGCACGCCCAGGGCGGGCTGGGACGGGTGTCGGTGGCCATCGATGAACGGTTGGGCCGCGAGGTCGCGCTCAAGGAAATCCGCCCGGACAAACAGCACCGCCACGACCTGAAGGCCCGGTTCATCCGTGAAGCGTGCGTTGCCGGCCAACTTGAGCACCCCGGCATTGTCCCGGTCTATGCCTTCGGTGAACACGAAAACGGCCAGCCGTATTATGCCATGCGATTCGTGGGTGGCGAAACCCTCGCCGATGCCATTCAGCGCTTTCATGCTGACAACAGTCGATTCGATTCGCTGGAGTTCCGGCAACTGCTCACCCGTTTCATCGCCGTCTGCGAGGCGATGGCTTATGCCCACGACAAGGGCGTCATACACCGCGATCTGAAGCCGGCCAATATCATGCTCGGTCAGTATGGGGAAACTCAAGTCGTGGACTGGGGCCTCGCCAAGCGGCTGAATGAGCCGACCGTTGCTTCGCCGGACGTCATGGACACCGATGCAACTCTGTCGATGGGTGCGATCGGCACCCCGGCTTACATGAGCCCGGAGCAGGCGGCTGGGCGAATTGAGGATGTCGGCCCGACGAGCGACATCTACAGCCTCGGGGCAACGCTGTACCACTTACTCACCGGTAGGTCGCCCAACGCGGGACATGCAATCGTGAGTGTGCTGGCAAATGCCGAAAGGGGCACCGTCGACCCACCCCGCCGGTCAAATTCTAGCGTCCCAAAGGCGCTTGAAGCGGTTTGCCAAAAAGCGATGGCCTTTCGGCCTGCCGACCGCTACCCGTCGGCCAAGTCGCTGGGTGCCGATGTCGAGCAATGGCTAACAATTGGGTCAGTTAGCGTGCTTCCGCTGTCGCGGATAGAGCGACTTCACCGCTGGGTAAGGAGACAACCAGCCGAGGCTACACTCATCGGGCTCGTGACCTACCTCGTAGCGCGCTCGGCAGGGCGATTCTCATACCAACATGGAATTTTGGCGATCTCAGAAGAATGGGCAGAATACTTGGGGAGCTTACTAGGGTTTTGCACGTTAGCAACGATCCTCGGTGCTTTTGCTGGTGGAATCTCGAGCTCGATCAGTTGGAACAAAGCAAGTCCGAGTCCACAACCTGTCCTGTACCGTAGCATTCGGTTCGCACTTGTATTCGCTGCTGTTTCGCTCACGTTTGCAATCGCTGTTTATCCAAACGTGCTCAGAAAGGCAAAATGGAACGAAGCGATTTTGGCCCCCAAGTAGCTATTTTGCACCATTCACGGCTCGGCTTGACGGAATGGGGGCTTTAGAACAAGTCGGGGTATGGTTGCGGGTCTGCCGTTAAGTGGCGATGTCTTGGAGCGGACGCTGCCGGAAGTCACTCGGCTGCTGGTGCAGCTACTCGACTGCATTGAAAGGCTCGAAGCCGAGAATCACGAGTTGAGGGTGCGGCTGGGGCTGGATTCGTCGAACTCCTAGAAGCCGCCGTCGTCGGATCCGCCAATCCGCAAGCCTGAGCCACTGGTGTCCAAGAGCGTTCGATCGCGGGGGCGGGCAGCCCGGACACCGGTGGCACGAGCGGTCGCTGGACCCGCCGGATCTGGTCAATGAAGTCCTCGACTGCCGGCCACTACGCTGCGACGGCTGTGACGCCCTGCTGGCGGGAACCGACCTTGCACCGCTGCGAGGGCGAGACGAGTTCAATTCGTTGGTCAAAGAACTGGAGGGCAAGGCACCCAAATAAGCAGGGGAAACCCGGTCAACTGAAGCAGTGAATCGGTATGTGCGGTGACTTGATTCCGAACGCCGGCTTTACACACTGGAAGTCGCACGGTCGGCTTCCGTGGTGAACGACAGAATGGAGTCCTCTGGCAGATTTTGCCCATATGGACTCGGCGGCGAATAGTCCCTCTTCGACTGTTCCCGCAACGGTGCCATGTTGGGCCGCCTGGGACATCCGGCGGTCCTCGCAAGGTGTCCGCGTGCCACTGATATGCAGTTCATCCCAGTTCGCTATCGGGATTTTAGCATCGCCACCAACAGCTGTGGTTCTCCGCTTTGTTCCCTCCATGAGCCTATCCGGCACATCGCGCTCTGGACCCCTCGACGCTTACTCCGCGAGGGGTGCGGTTACTTGATTGTCGGCAGGTAGTCGGCCAGTTTCAGTCCGGCAGCGAGGTACTTGCGGCTGACCTGTTTTGGCGGCCAGCCGAGGGCCCGGGCGATCTCCGCCTGCGGGATGTCCATGAAAAAGTGCATCTCGAAGATCATCAGCTCATCCTCGAGCAGTGCGGCCACCTGAGCATGGAACCGGGCCCATTCCTCCATGTCGGCCGGGCTGCACGAATCCGTATCGGCCGGTTCCGGCAAGCCGCCGGCCGATGAGTTACCGGCCGGGCCGCCCAACCCGGTAATCATCCGTTGGCTGCGTTTCCGCTGTTTCTCCGCTTCGTCGATGAGAAGGTGCCGCAGCTTGTGGGCGGTGAGTCGGAGAAAATCACCCTCGGTGGTGATTTGCAGGTTGGGACTTTCCAGCATCGTCATGAGCTTGAGCACAAGGTCGTTCGAGACGCTCGCGACTTCGCGCCGCTGTCGAACCACGGGGAACGACCGCATCATGACGGCTGTCAGCCGCTGAATCCGGTCGTAGAGCCGATGAAACAGATCGTCGCGGGCCGCCCGTTCGCCCTTGCGGATCCCTTCGAAAATCCCGGCAAAGTCCACCTTGCTCTGCGTGCTCGTGTTCATCTCGGAATCTCCCCAGCGGTTGTTCCAGTTTCGGTCGCGACACGTCCCCCATCTGGAATAGCGGGCGACGCAGCAATTCGGACATGGTGTTTGCCGAAAACTCCTGGTCATCCCCAGAGTCAACGGATCAATGACCGCCGGCGGGGGCAATTTCCTGTCCGAATCGACGACCGGCCCGGCTGGTCTAGTAGGTGGCTCGATGGGGAACACCGATGATGCCGCGGATGCCCTCTTGCGGCGGTACATCGTACCTCATCGCCCTTAAAAGCCCTCCCGGGGTTTGCTCACATTTTCCATCCGGAGTCCGATCATGCCGAGCACGAAACGTTTCTTTCGCTTCGCCGTCGAGGCGCTGGAATGCCGCCTGACACCGACAGGAAGCCCGTTCACCCAGTTGACAACACAATATATCACCTCGCTGCCCCGGGGCGGCAACTCGGCCTACGACTATCAGCCGACAGTCCTCCACGACCCCTCCGACACGCTCGACCTGAATTCCAACGGCATCCCCGACCGTCTGTACAAGATGTGGTGGAGCGGTCGGTACATGCCGCCCGATGTCGACCTGGCGCCGAGCGACCTGGATACCGACGACCGAATCTACCATCGCTACAGCGAGAACGGCGTCAACTGGAGCGCGCCGCAGGTGGTCCTCAAAGGATCCGGGGGTACGAACGGAGCCATCGACGGCGACGACCACCTCGTGGGTTCGCCGAGCGTCATGAAGGTCGGCAACACATACTACATGTTCTACGAGTCCATGGCGAACTGGTTGACTCCGCTCAATCACTTCAACAGTGCCGCAAAGAAGGACGCCTGGGTCACCAACACGTGGGTGCAGTATCAACAGTCGAACGGTTTCCTCAACGGCCCTAATGCCAATGTGGCTACTCCGGACTATGACTCCTCGTACGTCCCGCGCAATGGCGGCAAGTCCGACATCCTCGGCTGGGCTCCGCAGTTGCGCAAGGCCGGCACGCATCCCATTTATGGCATGGAGACCACCTATTACTTGCCGAATGGTCCGAAAACCAACCGGCAACTGACGCTGAATCCGCCCCAGGATTGGACGACACCGCAGAATGGCGAGATTCGCCGCAGTCTGAACGACGAGTACATCAACGGCCAATTCGTTCCGCAGCCGTTGTTCTGGCTCTACGACGATTACGCACCCGGCCGGGTGCCGGTCTACCAGTTTTGGGTGCCCGGGACGGGCCAAAACCCCATCTTTGACACGGTCGCCAGCAATGACCCCAACGCGGTCGACGTATCTGGTGCCGTATTGCCCGCCTCTAACCTGATCGGGTATGCCATCGCGAAAAACCAGCTCGCCGGGCCCGATGCCATTGGCTCGATGCAGAATCGCGTGATGATGGCGAAGTCGACGGACGGCGTGAACTGGGTGCGCTTTCAGGGGCCGGCCCGCGGCGGCGCGGTGATCACTCCCCAGTACGAACTCAGCGCCTGGCGGGGCTACGATGTCACCAAGGCTATGTCGGGCCAGTACCCTCACGACGCTTGTCTGATTGACCCCAACGGGCCGGATGTCCCGTCGAACTGGACGCAGCGGCGATGGAACCTGAACGAATTCGGCTACGGCAGCGGTCAGCCCGCCGCACTCGAGCGCGACGGATTCCTCGAACTGTATTTCAAAGACACGGTTACGGATTATCCCCTGACCGCCTGCCGGGTCCGCATTCCGATCGGGCAGATCGAAAGCCCGGCCGCCTGGGCTGCTGCCCGGGCCCCCGGCAATCCGTCGCTGACCCAATTCGCACCTTACGCTGAAGACATCAAGTGGAGTCCGACCTACCGCCGGTACTTCCTCGCCCATGTCAACGTCAACACGCTCAAACCGAACGTGGTCTACTCACCGTTCGATCCCGATCCGAACTACCCGCCCACGTTCATCTATCCTCTGCCATCCAGCCCTTTGCTGTCGCAACAGGCGGGCTCCCTGGGCGACCTGCCCACCGGGACGGGTCGCAAGTCCGACTGGGGTGGTATCCTGAGCGACGGTCTCGGCCATATCGTTGATTCACTTCCCGGGGGGATGGCACGGATCGACTTCGTCTATTCTGCGTACAGCAACGGATTCGATTACTTCGCCATGGACCTCGACATCTCAAGAATCACCTTCATGCCAGAACTGGCCGAGGCACGCGGCTTGGTCTTCGACGATCTCAACGGCAACAGTGTCCGCGACCTGGGCGAGCCGCCGTTCCCCGGCGTCGCTGTCTTCCGCGATGCGAATAACGACGGAGCCATGAACGCCGGGGAAACCTGGACCACGACCGACGCGAACGGCAACTACGTCTTCGCCGGTCTGCCGCCGGCATACAGCACCCTCCGCGTCGCGCCGCTCCTGGTGAACTCAAGCGTGTGGCCCAGCCGGACGGTAGCGAACACTGCCGGCGAGGTTTTCCTCGGGCAGGACTTCGCACTGCGTTCGGTCGCGCCGCCGCAGGTCAGCCAGGTGGTGGTCAATGGCGGGGCAACGCAACGCTCGCGGGTGACCGGCATGTCGATCACGTTTACCGAACCCGTAGTCTTGCCGCCCGACCCGGCTAACGCCTTCGTGTTGCGCCGCAACAGCGACCAGCAGGCAGTAAATGTGTCGGTGACGGTATCGGGCAGCACGGTCCACCTGGCGTTCGTCGGTGGCGCGGTCGATCACGGTTCGCTGGCCGACGGCCGCTACACACTCACGGTGCTGGCCGGTTCCGTCGCTGGCGAGGGCGGCAACCTCGACGGGGACTTCAATGGTCTGTCGGGCGGCGACTACGTGCTTGTCGGCAGTCCCACGACCGCGCCGAAACTGTTCCGCCTCTTCGGCGATCAGGACGGCAACGGCCGCGTGGATGCGGTCGACTTCCTCGCCTTCCGGAACGCCTTCCTCACCAACTCCCCGATGTTCGACTTTGATGGCAACGGAACCGTCGATGCCGACGACTTCCTCCGGTTCCGGGTGAGATTCCTGCAATCGGTTTGAGCAACCGGCAGGTTGTGGCAGTTTCCAACTGCCGGTCACGGGCAGTCCCGCCCGTGACCGGCCTTTATTTTGGTTCGAACCGGATTGATATGTTTGAAGCACGCAGGCCCGGGCACTGGCAGAACCCTGCAGCTTCACCGCAAAACCCACTCATGCCCAGCGACGAGTCGGCGGTCTTTGAGCTCGTCGAGATCTGAGCCGGGAGTCGGTAGCCGCGGGCTGCGAACCCCGGGTTACTGTTCTTTGTCGTGGTCGGTGCGGAGTTCGCTCGGTCGGAAAACTACCAGCAGTGACGCCTGTCGCCAAAAACACGAACGCCGCCAGGATGAGACTCGGCTCATCCTGGCGGCGTTCGATGGCGGGTTAACCCCGGAGGGTCTGTTTGATAAGTAAGCGTTCTCGCCACAAACATTCTGATCGCAGAAAGAACCGGAGAGTTGTCCCGAACGAGTCCTGGAATCGAGAAGGGCCTGAGCAAATAGACCCATGGTCGTTGCAGTGCGCCACTTCGTGGCACAACGAACGAGGGCGCGTCAACACCAGGCGTAACCGGGCTCGATCGCAGATTCGGACCGCACTCGCGGAACATCGACCGGACAAGTGTCGACAATCGGCTCGGCGAGCAGTTCATCGCCGGCCGTTCCCAGGTCGATCCACCGGTGGGTCACGCACCGCGTTCGCCCGTCGCGGATACCCACGCGCACCCGGCCTTCGAGCCGATCGATCAGCTCGTCCCGCAGCGCGGTGTTGAACGGCATTCCGAACAGATCGACGATGCAGTCGCCTGCTTCGATGCCTGCCGCCTCGCCCGCACTTCCGGGCGAGACCTTGCGGATTTCCAGGCCGTCGGTGCCCCAATTGGCGGACAAACCGCGGATACGAGTGGTGTTCAACACGGTGACCTTCCTTCCCGGCCGGGCCGGGACAAGTATTCAAGCGGTGGGGACGCGAAACCCGTCGAGGATCGCCACGACGAGTCGGTGCCACAGCGGTCGGGCCGCGGCATCACACGGTTGTTGGTTCGAGGCCGTCGTCGCAGCGGGGGCCGACCCGGCCGTCCCGAACGACGACGCAGTGATCCTGGCGGACGCCACCCTCCGGTTGAGAAGTGCCATGCTCATGGCATGATTCCTCCAGACATGACCCCGAGTCTCGTCGGCCCGCCCTGCCCTCGGCAAGTCGTCCGGCGATACAGGTAATAGCCGCAATCGATACTGCGGCGGACACTGAATGCACGTTTTTCCTCAAGAAGTACCGGGCCGGTCGAGATGTGAGAGGCCGGCCGGTGATCGCAAGACGGACGATGGAAGCTTCAACTCAGGGAATCAGCGGCAGGCCGATTGGCCCAGCCGGTGCGAATCCCATGCCGACACTCGTCACAAGATGCCGATAGTGAAACCTCGCTGCAAAGGTGTCGTTCCGTTCCGCGGCCGCCTTGAACTGATCGAGATGCCACCACGGGTCCGGCCGGGCCTTGGCCTCTCGCAGCCCGAGTTCCCACTCGTCGAGGGGGGTGGGCCGGACGAGGAAAAACGTCCCGGTCGATGTGAATTCCACAAATGTACCTGCCGGCGGATTATTCCGATGCCCTGGCTTCAACCAGGCCGGCGGAGCTTGGAAAGGCACGAGTTGCCCCGATTGGGCGTTCCACACCAGAACCTCACCGGCCTTTGTCCGACCCGCAACGAGTCTGCCATCGGGGCTGTATGCCACAGCAACCACTCGCTCCGAATTGCCGCGAAGAGTGAAAAGTTCCGCGCCTGTCCGAGCGTCCCAGAGTTTGACCAACCCGTCGTTCGAGCATGTAGCGAGTTGAGAGTGATTACTACTGAACGCTGCGCACAGGACGATGTCGGAATGTCCACGAAAAGTGATCAGTTCCTGACCGACCCGGGCGTCCCAGAACTTAACAGCTCGATCGAGTGCTCCAGTGATAAGACGCGTGCCGTCCGGACTGAAGATCGCCTGAAACACCATGTCAGCATGGCCGCGAAAAGTGAGCCATTCCGTGCCAGTCTTCGGATCCCAGAGCTTTGCCGTCTTGTCCAATGAAGCTGTAGCGAGCCGGGTGCCGTCGGGACTAAACGCTACGGAAGTGATTCGATCGGTGTGTCCGAGAAGAGTCTTGAGTTCCGCGCCGGACTGCGCATCCCAGAGCTTCGCTGTGCTGTCGAGTGAGCCCGTGGCAAGTTGAGTACCGGCCGGATGGTACGCCACGCTAGTAACACCATCAATGTGTCCACGGAGAGTCAGCTTTTCTTTCCCGGATCGCGTGTCCCAGATTTTGACCGTATTGTCGGCTGATGCCGTGGCGAGTGAAAGACCGTCGGGGCTGTAAGCGACACAATATGCGACATCCGAATGTCCGCGGAGGGTCTGCCGTTCTGTAGCAGTCCGGGTGTCCCAGATCTTGACCGTTCTGTCGGCCGATGCCGTGGCGAGTGACAGGCCATCTGGACCGAAAGCGACACAGTTGATGCCACCAGTGTGTCCACGGAAGGAGGTCTGCTCCGAGCCGGTCAGATTATCCCAGAGTCTTGCCGTCCCATCATCAGAGGCCGAGGCCAGATGTTTCCCGTCAGGACTGTAAGCCACGCTGTTGACGTTACCGGTATGTCCGCGAATGGAGAAGAGTTCAGTTTGGGTCCGCACGTTCCAGATCTTGACCGTTTGGTCGTCTGAACCACTGACCACTCGCGTACCATCGGGGCTGTTCGCCACGCTGGAGATTCGATCCGCATGTCCGCGGAGTGTACCTTGCTCGGTGCCCGCCCGGAGGTCCCAGAATTTTGCGGTACGGTCGAGCGAGACTGTGGCCAACCGATTCCCATCTGGGCTAAACGATAGGCCGAAGACTGCGTCAGAATGTCCGCGGAAGGTCAAAACCGCTTCACCTGTCCCCGTGTCCCAAAGCTTTGCCATCCTGTCGAACGAACCCGACGCCAACCGGGTCCCGTCCGGACTGAATGCCACGCTGAATACGGAATCGGCATGTCCACGGAGCGTGAGCAAGCCAGTGCCGTTCCCGGAATCCCAGACCTTGACCGTCTGGTCATTCGAGCTTGTGGCCAGTCGCGTACCATCGGGGCTATAAGCCACACTGTTGACCCGATCAGCATGTCCGCGAATGCCGAACTGTTTGGTACCGGTCCGCAGGCTCCAGACCACGGTAGTTTTGTCGAATGAGGCTGTCGCCAATAGTGAACCGTCGGGGCTGAATGCAATGCTGCTGACACGTTCGGAGTGTCCGCGGAGGCAGTAACGCTCCTTGCCGGATCTGAGATCCCAAAGCCTGGCAGTCCGATCTTCGGAACCCGTTGCCAATGTTGTGCCGTCGGGGCTGAATGCCACACTGGTGACGCTGGCTCTATGGCCGAGGAATGCAAGAACCACTTCGCCGGATCGGGCATCCCAGACTCTGACCATGCTGTCGTTTGAGCCAGTGGCGAGCCGCGTGCCGTCCGGACTGAACGCAAGACATGTGAAGTACTCGACAAGCGGGTCCTGTAGAGTTAACAACTCCGCGCCGGTCCTCGCGTCCCAGATCCTGACCGTACCGTCGAGTGAGCCGGTCGCAAGCCGCGTGCCATCCGGATGGAATGCCACGCAAATTGCTGCTGCGGAATGTCCGCGAAGGGTAGCGTATCCTCCGTCGAAAAGCCGGTTACAATAGTGCCACTCCCAATGTCGGTGTCTTGTTGGAATCCGACTCAGTTGATCCCGGGCATCGACAACTCGGCCATCCTGCCAGTAGGCGTTGGCAAGGACAAATTGTGACTTGGAGCGATTCGTCACGGCCTCTTCGTTGGCCTTTGTTGTCTCGGTCGAAAGCTGTCCAATCCTTTGTTCCGCTACGGTGATCTGGCGTCCACGGTTGTCTAACTCGCGTTGAACTTCGATAAGCTTGTTCGATGCGACGGTTAACTCCTGGTTCGCCACATCGATCTTGCCCTGTTTTTCGTTGAGCCGGGCGTTGACGCTGAGTGTCGCCAGAAGGGCAACGAAGGGAAGCAGCCCGAGAACCAGACCCAACACCGCCGCCGCCGGCCGGCGTTTGGCCCAACTCCACGCCAGCTCGAATGCGTTTTGCCGCCGGGCGAGGATCGGCTCCCCACTCAGAAACCGCTCGAGGTCGTCGGCCATTTCGCGAGCGGTGGCGTACCGATCGCGCGGCTCGCGGGCGGTCGCCTTTCGAACAATTGTGTCGAGGTCGGGCGGGATCCTTCGGTCCACTGTGCGGGCGGCCGGCACGCTGCTGTTCCGGAGTTGATCGACCAGTTGCGGCGTGTCCCGGGCTGCGAAAGCCGGCTCGGTTGTAAGCAACTCATAGAGCGTTACCCCCAGCGAATACACGTCACCTTTCGCATCACTTACGCCGTCGAGCCGCTCGGGCGGAGCATAGCGATAGGTCCCCAGAAAGCCTCCCGACACGGAGAGAATTGCATCGTCGTCGGTCCGGGCCAAGCCGAAGTCGGCAACCCAGGCAATCCCCTGCAGGTCGAGTACCACGTTCGAGGGCTTGATGTCGCGGTGCAGAACTCCCTGGTCGTGTGCGTAAGCCAGCGCGTCGGCGACCTGCCGGCCGATCTGGGCCACCTGCCGATAATAGTGGGCTTCGCCCGTTCGCAGAAAGCCGGATGTCGCGCTCGGTGAATCCCTCTCCGCAGGGCGGGCATCAGAAGTCGCTTGATCTGGCAGCCCGGTACGAACCGACGAAGTGACCAGTTGCTGGGCGACGAGGCTGGCAATGTGGTCCGGCGCGACCGGCTCTCCGGTCCGAATGCGTTTCAATTCCCGGATGATTCGGTCGAGCGGTTCGCCCCGGATGAACTGCATGGCGAAGTAGTGAAGACCGCCGTCCGAGCCAACGCCGAACACCGGAATGATGTTGGTGTGGTGGAGCCGTGCGGCCGCCCGCGCCTCCCGTCGGAACCGCTCGAGTCGCTGGGCATCAGGGGCCATTTCCGGCGGCAGCACCTTCAGCGCGAAGTGCCGGACGAGCGTCTCCTGCACGGCCTCGTACACCACGCCCATGCCGCCCCGGCCGATCTCCCGGAGGATGCGGTACTCTCCAAGTCGCTCCGGAATCGGCAGTGGCACCGGTGGCTCCGCGACCCGCAACCCCTCCATCTTCAGCAAAGCGGCGAACTGCTTGCGGATCTCATCGGCCCGCGCCGGGTTGGCGAGTGCATACTGCTCGATCGACACCGACTCGCCTGCCCGGATCCGGGCAAGAAAATCTTCGGCAAGAACTTCCAGGGAATCCTGATGCTCGGTCATGGGGCGGTCGCTCAGTTCATGCGTGAAATTGCTACCAGTAGTCTACCAACCCCTTATCGCCCGGCAGCCGACCCGACCGATGCACAACCGCGTCATCTCTAAAACCCTGCGTCGCGCCTGTCCGAAAGCGAGTCGAATCCCGCTTGGAACAGTAGCGACGCGAATGCCGACGTAATCCTCCGGGCGGTCCGGAGGCAGTCGGGCGCGTTCCGCGCGTTCAGGAGTGGAGTCATGTTCGAAAAACTCGTCAAAGGAATCGTGCGTCTGCGGCCCAACCGCCGACGCAACAAGGCCAGCCTGGGTCTGGTCCGGCTCGAGGCCCGTGAGACCCCGGCCGTGATGTGGTCATTCGACGCCAACTCCGGCCACCTGTCCATCAAGGTCGAGGACCGGGCCGCCAAGGTCGGAGAACTGTCCGGCGCTAACGTGGCCGTATTCGCCAACCCGAACGGGCCCAACAACCCGATCACGATCAACAACAGTCCCCTCACGCGCAGCAACGGTCAGCTCATCCGGACCCAGAACCTCAAATCAGTCACGATTCAAGGGTCCGCCAGTAACAACAACCTGGGCGTCACGCTCCTGACGCGAACGCCGGGTTTGGCCAACCTCGACAACAAGATCAAGATCTACGGCAACGGCGGGCACGACGTCATCAACGGCAGCGGGTATGCCGACCTTCTGTTCGGTGGTGAGGGCAACGACACCATCGACGGCAACGGAGGAAACGACAAGCTCTATGGTGACGGAGGCCAAGACAAACTCTACGGCGGCGACGGCAACGACTACCTCAACGGTGGCACCGGCAACGACACGATCGACGGCGGCAAAGGGTCTGACTCGTTGGCCTTTTTCTCCACGGCTCACGACAAGAAGTACTTCGTTGAGTTCCTCGTGAACTACTAGGTCACGCCACTTTCGGGACGTGACACGCGGCGGCGAGGGATTACAAACCGGCTCATTCTCCCTCGTTCGCCGCAACTACACATTTACTCAGATATCGATCAAACGACTTGCAGAAACCGCAACCGGAACTGCAGGAAGTCGCTGCTGTCGACCGTTCCGCTCCCGTTGTAGTCGAAGGCCAGGCTCGGGCTCAGGAATGCGAGTCGGAAGGCGAGGAAGTCGCTGGAGGTGACCTGCCCGTCGCCGTCGGCATCGCCGTAGAGGCGGAAGAGCTTGTTGGTGGTGTCGCCGACGAGGGAGTAATCGTCGCCTGCTGTGCCGTCGCCGTTGCCGTCGAGCGGGGTGCCGCCGGCCGAGACGTTGCCGGCGAGAATCGTCAGCGTGTATCTTCCGTCGATCAGTGAGTCAAACTGCGTCGTCGGGCCGGAGAAGGTCAGCTTCGCGGTGGCACCGCTGACTTCGACGCCGGCGATGGTGACATTGCCGCCACCTTGGCGGGCGAGCTCAAACGCGTCGGCCGGGTTGCCGGCGAAGTCCACCGCCGAGTTGAATACGACCGTGAGGCTCGTGACCCGCGAGCGCTGGTCGGACCCGTCGTTGACGGTGACGCCCTGGACCTTGGGTCCTGCCGGCGCGCTAGAGGTAATCGTGATGTTAGTCGTGTACTCTGCTGCTCCGCCGTCTTTGTCGGAGACGCGGGCGCGGACAAGGTAAGTACCGGGGATTGTGTAGGTGTTGGATTGCGTCGGGTTGTCGGCATCGACCAGGTCATAGACGCCGTCCGCCGTCCAATCGAAGCTGTACTTCAGAGTGGATAGGTCCCCCGGCGCATCATTCACGCCGAGCAGGGTAAACTGTGCCGGCGTGTTCGCGGGCGTGGAAGCCGGCCCGCTGAGTCCCGCCGCCGAGGGGGCGATGTTGTTCACAGTCACCGAGAAGCTGCGTGTGGTCGTGTTGACGCCTCCGTTGGCCGTGCCGCCGTCGTCAGTAACCCGCACCGTGATCAAGGCGGGGCCGGGTAAACTGTCCGAGGGTGTCCAGGTGAATTGCCCGGTGGTCGGATGAATGGATGCCCCGACCGGCGCGCCAGCATCGAGCGAATAAGTGAGCACGTTGGCCGGGTCGTCTTTCGGATCGCTGCCCAGGGCCGTGAACGATAAAAGTGCTCCTTCAGCAATTGTGAAGTTGCCGATCGGCGCCAACTCCGGCCGGTCGTTAACGGAACGGACGATGACGTTGATCCGCGTGAGCGTGGGCACCTCGGTCGTGTCGCGGACCCGGACATCCACGGACGAATTGCCCGATTTGTTCGGCGCGTACCGAATCGTCAGCCGGCCCGTGAGCGGGTTGAGCTGCGGGTAGCCGGGTGCAAATAGTGCGGGGTTGGAAACTGCGAAGACCGTGTACTCCATCGCCTCCGATTTGCCCGTGGAACTCGAGAAGTATTGGAAGAGGTCGTAGGTGGTGTCGGCCGCATCCTCGTCGACGGGTGGATGTTCGAGGGCCTTGGTTTGCAGGGGCGGGAGCGGGTAGCCGACGCGTTGCCAGTACACGCCCGCACCGTCGCCGTCCTGGCTCGCTGAGGTCCACGAGACGACGAACTCGCCGTCATGGTCCATGCTGATGGCTGGGCTGTTCTGGATGCCGGTGACGTAACTGTTGGCCCTGAGGCCTTTGGCGTCGGGCGAGGTGCCGTCGGCGAAAAACCTGCGGACGTACACGCCCGCGGGGTCCGACGAGCCATACCCTGTCCAGGCTATGGCGAAGTCGCCGTCGACATCGATGGTGACGCGCGGGCTCGACTGTGTGCCGGTGGTAGTGGTGTTAACTGGTACGTCCGCGATGTCTTTGGGCGTACCGTTGAAATTGAACCTGCGGAAGTAGATGTCGCCAGAGTTGGCTGGGCCTGAAAAGGCGATCACGATATCACCGTCGGCATCCATGTCGACGCTGCCGAGGAACTGGTCGCCGGCCGTCGTCGCATTTGCGATCACTGTGCCGCCAGTGTTGTTTGCGCCATATGTCGCGAAACGCACGTCTTGCCCGGTCGCTCCCGCCTGCCAGGCGATCACGGCCTTCGAATTGCTGACATCGGATCCGTCGACGATGTAGGCGACGCGGGCGGGGGCGAAGACGGTCGAATTGGTCGGCTGGTGGGCGTACTCGCTCCCACCGATGCCGGTCGCAAAGTCGAACGTACGGGCGGTGATGACGGCATCACTCACGCCGTTGCGGTCATTCCAGGTGACAATGAAAGCGCCGGCATCGTTGAGGGCGATGGCCGGCAGTTCCTGGACGCCGGCCGTTACCGCGGCGTTGACCAGCGTCTCTCCGCCGACCGGCGCCCCGTCGGCGAGGAACCGCTGGAAGAAGATGCCGCCCGAGTCGCCGGCCCCGTTGCCCTGCCAGGTGACGACAAATCGGCCGTCCGCAGAAGCGGAGATCGCCGGATTCGATTGAACGCCCACGACGGTCGTGTTGATCGGGAACTCGACGCCGACTTTATTGCCCTGCCGGTCGTAGCGTTGTCCGAAGATGCCGTCCGTGTCGCCGGACCCGTTGCCGGCCCACACGACCACAACATTGCCGGAGCCGTCGAGGGCGACGGCCGAATCGCCTTGCGAGCCAGTCTGCGTAAAGTTGGCCCGAATCTCCTTGCCGGCAAAGCCGAACGGGAAGTCGGGCACAATGGTAACAGTGAAAGTCTGGACCAGTGAGATGTCGACGCCACTGTTCGCCGTCCCGCCGTCGTCTTTCGCCCGGACTTGTACGACCGCCGCGCCGTACAACTCGTCCGTGGGATCAACGAGCAGAGTCCCATTGGGCAGCAATTGCAGGTTGGTGAACAGGTCGGGCCGGGTGTTCCCGACAATCTCGAACGTGACAGACTGTGAGGATTCGTTACTCGCTCCGGGGCTGATGGCGGTCGCCCAGTTGGTGTAGACTTGCTCGACGAAATTCACCGGGACGGTGATGTCCTTGCCGCGTGTGAAGGTCGGCCGATCGTTAACGGGCAGAATGCTGATCGGAACTGTTGCCTCGGCCCACAGTCCGTAGGAATCGGTGGCCTTGATCTTGACCGTCCCGGATCCAAAAGCATTGACGGTCGGCGTGATCGAAAGATTCCCGTTGACGACGGAGACGGAATCAACCAGGCCCGGCGGGCTGACGATTCCGAGGGTGTAGGTAAGCTTATCGTCGGCCTGGTTTGGGTCGTGGAAGATGTCGAAGATGTTGCCTTCGCCGATCTTTTCTTCAAAGAACGTGACCGGCGTGACGGCCACCACGGCTGGGGCGGGGTTGGGACCGAAGCGCTGGGCGTAGATACCGTAGCCGGAGCCATCTTGGTTGAAGCTCTCCCAGGCAACGAGCGTGGAGCCATCGGCACCATGGGCAACGCTTGCCGCGTACTGGTTGTTGGCAGTGAATGTGTTGACGCGAAACTCCGTGCCGTGTTTCACGCCGTCCGGCAGGAACCACTGGCCATAGATGCCGCCTCCGGAGCCGTCTTGTTCCATCGAGACCCAAGTTACGAGCAGATTTCCACCGGCGTCAAGGGCCATGGACGGGCTTGACTGATCATTGGTCGTGATGGAGTTGACGCGAAACTCCGCCCCGCTCTTCGTGCCATCGCTGGCAAACCGCTGACCGAATACGCCATACCCTGACCCGTCTTGGCCCGAACTCCGCCAACTGACGACGAATTGCCCATCACCATGCATTGCAACGGACGGAAATCGCTGATGATCGGTGGTAAAGGTGTGGACCTGAAACTCTGTGCCGACCTTGGCACCTACCGCGCTGAATCGTTGCGCGTGAATCCCCCAATCCGCGCCGCCATCAGTTTGATTGGTCTGCCAGGCGATCACGAAATCGCCGTCAGAATCCATGGCGATGCTGGGGCCGTCCTGCCGGTCAATCGTCGACGTGTTGACAGGAAACTCCGGCCCGATCTTGGAGCCAGTGCTGGCGAATCGTTGGGCAAACACGCCATAACCACTAGAGTCGAGTCCGACCCAGGTGATGACGAAGTCGCCATCCTGATCCATGGCAATTTCGGCCGAAGTCTGATTCCCCAACGTTTCCGTGTTTACTGCAAACTCGCTCCCGATCTTTGACCCATTCGCAGCGAACCGCTGGGCGAAGACGCCGTAGCCGCTGCCATCTTGGCCGTTGCTCTCCCAGGTCACAACAAAGTCACCGTTGGCCGCGACCGCAATAGCGAGATTCTGTTGGGCGTCCGTTGTGTAGCTGTTGACCGGAATCTCGCCACCGATCGCATTACCGGCAGCGTTCAGACGCTGGGCGACGACCCCCTGACTGGAGCCGTCGGCGGATGCGCTATGCCAGGACACCACGGCCGTTCCGTCGGCCGCTACGCCGAGGCGCGGTCGGCGCTGGTGGTCAGTCGTCGTCGCGTTGACGGGAAACTCCGGTCCGAGTGGCACGAGCGTGACGACCGAGAAGGTGCGCACGAAGTCCCCGCCCGGCACGCCGTCACCGTCGCCATCGATGGGATTGCCAATGGTGTCACGGATGGTTTGTTTGGCCGTCAGAATATAGTCGCCCGCGGACAATGGACTGGCAGGCGTCAAAGTCACTTCATTGAGCTTGGTCGCGGGATTGAACGCAAACGCCAGGCCACTGATGCCGTGTACCGTACCATTGCGAGTCAATTGCCAGTTGGCGACGTTCGTCGCCGAGGCCACATTCACCGGCAGGTCAAAGCCGGCGACCAGGGCCGTAGGCGACAAGAGAAGGGCTTCGCCGTCCTCAATCCACTCACCAGCAGCGGTCCGAATTTGAGCGACTCGCACGGGCGCGGACGCGCCCGCACCATAGCGTCGACCGAAGACCCCATTGCTATTACCGTCGAGTTGGTCGTCTTGCCATGCGACGAAAGTCCCACCCTGTTGATTCATTGCCACAGATGGTAGGCTCTGTGCCCCCGCAAGAGTAGTGTTCACTAGGAACTCGCCGCCCAACGCGTTGCCATTGGGATCGAACCGTTGTCCATACACGCTTCTCGTGCCGAGGGCATCCTGTACATCGCTATGCCAGACAACCAAGGAATAGCCATCCGCATCCATTGCGACGGAAGGACTCGCCTGGTCGCCAGTTTTGAACGTATTCAAATCCTTGGACGTTCCTGTTGGGAATCCGTTGGAGTCTAGCCAACGGCCCATGATACCAGTGCCGCTGCCGTCATTAACATTTTGCCACACGACCAGGCCGACTCCTGAGGGTGACCTCGCGATTGCCGGATTGTAGTTGCCGGCAGCATGCAATTGATGCGGTCCGCTGACGTAACTTCCTGCTGAGTTGTAGCGTTGATAAAAGAGGCCATTCTGAAGGTAGTAAGGGTCGTCACTCTCCCAAAAGACCACAAAATCACCATCGGCGTCGGATGCTACGACGGGGTTCGTTTGGGATCCAGAGATGTGTCCATTGATCGCGAACTGCCCGCTGAGCGCAACGCCGTTGGCGTCATACCGTTTTCCGAAAACGTCCCAGGTGTTGACGCCCGAAACATACCTCTGATACACGACGGTGGTCGTGCCGTCTCCCGCAATCGTCACGGAGGGAGCGCTGTAAAGGTGATTGCCGGTATACTCACTTACTGCGAAATCACCTCCGATTTTCGTGCCGGTGGCATCGAATCGCTGACCTCGGATCGTAGCGTTCTCACTATCCCACACGACGAGGAAGCCACCGAGCCCATAACTCGCAACCGCCGGGTAGCGCTGGTGGTTGTTCACATAAGAGTTGACTTGAAACTCACCCCCTACCGGGGCGCCGCTGTCGTCGAATCGCTGGCCGAAGATGCCGTATCCGCTGCCGTCTTGGCCGAAGCTCGACCAGACAACGACTGCATTACCGGCGTCATCCATGGCGACGGAAGACTCGGACTGATCGCTTGTAGTGTAGGTGTTGACCGGGAACTCATCGGTGACGAGATTCGAGCCCGACGCAAAGAACGTGCGCACCCAGTCGCCGCCCGCAGCGCCATTTGCGTCGCCGTCGAGGGAGACTCCGAACGGATCCCGCAAACCGTATGCGCCCGATCGAACAGTGAACCGGTAACGATCGAGGGGCATGCCATCGACTGCGAAAACGATGCTGTTGCTGCCAACACGGTAAGGAGCGGGCGTCAGCACGACGAGGCGATCGTCGGCAGTATCGAACACGCCGTCCGGGCCGTCGCCGCGAAGTTCGAAGGCTGCTGACGTAACGCTACTCGATAGAAACCGGTCTGATGCCCGAATGGTCAGCGACTTGAGTTCGCTGACAAAGCCAACCCCGTCGGGAAGTTCCACTATTCCATCGATCGTCGGTGCCTTCAGCGTCTCCGTCAACGCTCGCCACGCGTTGACCCGCCCGGTGCCCATCTGGCCGACGCCGTTGGGGCCGATGTTGTCGATACTGTCGGCCGTGCCGAGCAGTTGCGCGGCGACTTGGTCCCGCGTCCAGGTCGGATTCTTGCTCCAGATTAAGGCGGCAACGGCTGCGGCATTCGGTGCCGCGAAACTGGTACCGGTATTCAGCGTGGTGGTGTTCGTGTTGCTCGCGTAATCCTCCGTGTTTTTGCTCCCACCGCTGTTGCCAGTCGATGTCGTGACGATGGCTGTACCAGGCGCGCTAATATCGACCCAAGGGCCGTAGTTGCTTCCGTAACTCACATCGTCGAACCGACCGTCGGTCGGCGTCGTGTTTGCAACAAAGATGACATGATTGAGTGAAGACCGGGCCGCGATGTTGGTGTTGTTGTTTCCGGCCGAGAAGAACATCAGCGCCTTGCGATCAGTGTATGCGAAGTCCAAGGCGTCCTGAACAGTCGTGGACTGGGCGATTGAATCTGTGTTCCAACTCAAGTTGATGATCTTGGCACCAGAGTTTGCCGCGTATGTGATTCCACCTATGACATTGGATTCCAAGAGCAGAGTACTGACGATGCGCACGCTCATCAATCGCGCACCACCGACTGTACCATCTCCACCCGCTATTCCGGTCACGCCGAGCGCGTTATTGCTCGTTGCCCCAATTATTCCCGCGATCTGGGTGCCGTGGGTGGACGCCCCGACTGGGCTGGGGTTGCTGTCGTTCGAGGGAAAATCCCAGCCAAAGACATCGTCTTTGAACCCGTTTCCGTCGTTATCGATGTCGTCGCCTTCGATTTCGAACGGGTTAGTCCAACGATTGTCGATCAAGTCCTTGTGTTCGAAAGATGTCGGCAGCCCATCATCCAACACGGCCACGGTCACGCCGGGGCTGCCCTTGGTGATGTCCCAGGCTTTGTCGACCTGCATCTTGCCGATGTGCCATTGGCCCGGGGTGGCATACAGCGGATCGTTCGGCACCCACTCACGAGGGTCGCCGAGGGCGACGTGATTCACCTCGGCAAATTCGACGCCGGGCCGGCCCCGAAATTGGGCGGCCACCGCCTCCGGGTCCGCCCCCGCGCGCAGCTTCGCCAGCACCACACCGGTGGTCTCCGATTCCCGGCGGTAGAGCAACTCGCTCCCGGACAAGTCAATGTCGGTGATTCGGTCGGCCACTACCCTTCCCGTCAGGTGGAACAACGGGTCGGGGCTGACGAGTTTGACGAGGATCTCAGAATCGGTGAAATGACGGTCGCCGCGCGACAGGATCGCAGGGGCGATGCGGTGTTCCAGTTCGCGCAGTCGAAGCGGGAGCGTGCGATAGGGCATAGGACGGACTCCGAGTCGGATGAGTCCCATTACCTTACTCGCCCGAAAATCGATGAACAAGCGAGAATTCAGTTTTCTCCGGCCAGATCGCGTCGCCCAACTGTGTCACATTTCGCAACTCCTCACGGCATCGAGCAGCGCGTTGGCCGTCGCGAATCGCTGCATCGGCAGCCGAGCCATTGCCGTCATGATCACATCGCGCATGGGGGTCGGCAGGTCGGGCCGAAGGGCTTTCGGATCTGGCGTCGGGCTCTCGCACACAGCCTTGCACAACTCCGGGTAACTCAGTCGTTTGTCGAACGACGGCTGGCCGGTCGCCGCCTCGAAGAGTGTCGCCCCGAGGCTGTAGACATCGGCCGCGGCGGTCGGCTCGCCCTCGCCGGCCACGCACTCGGGCGCCTGATACACCAGATCGCCGCGGGGCCCCGCGACCACAGTCACCGCGCGATCGGTTTCCGCGACGGACGGACGATACGCGCCGAAGTCGCCGAGCTTCGCCGTACCGTCTTCGGCGAGCAGTACGCACGACGGGTTGATGTTCCGATGCACCCACCCGTTCGCGCCCAGCGCGGTGATCGCGGACGCCAGGTCGCGGGCCAGGCGGACGAGATCGCTCACAGGTAGTGGTTCGTGCGTCTGCATTCGGTCGCGCAAGCTTCGGCCGGGACAGTACTCCATGGCGAGATACCACACCCGCTCGGCTCCCATCCGGCTGACGCCCGCGCGGTACAGGCGGACGAGGTTGGGATGGCGGAGGGTCGATGCGGCCGGGATGCCGCGAAGGAATCGCCGCATCTCGACTTCGTCGTTTTCGAACGCAATGGGCAGGAAGCGGAGGGCGACGGCCCGACCGTCGTGGGCGACCCAATCGGCGCGAAACAGCCGGCCATTGGCGCCCTCGTGGAGTAACTCGCGGATTTGAAACTTGCTGACTCCACGGCGCGATGTGGTTCGCAGGCTGACACGATAGCCGACGCCTCCGAATCCGAGCACGTGTCCGGGTCGCAGGCGGGTCCTGGGACGGGGCACGCCGTTGACAAAGAGGCCGCTCGTGGAGGCGAGATCGTAGGCCCGCCAGATGCCGTCGTCGTGACAATTGAGAAGTGCGTGCTTGGCCGAGACCCCGGGGCCGTGCGGAATGAGTTGGCAACTGTCCGCCCGGCCCACGAGGACCGCCTTGCCGGGCGAGAACGACCGCGTGGGCAGGCTGGAGTCCAGCGGAGTCAGCGTCAGGTACGGCCCGCGTCCGCCGGGGCGGCGCGGCTTCACCGGGCCCGGGCGATAGCGCGGCTGCGGCTTGCTCGCGGGCTCGACATGCCGGTAGAACGGCAGTGCGAGCGACTGCGCCAGTCGCGAGCGTTTCAGCGCGGCCGTGAACTCCGCGGCCGTGTGATACGCCCGCTCGCCGGGCGCCTTGACGATCAAGCCCTCGATCAGATCGACAAGCCCGGCCGAGACATGCCCGAGTGACGCCTTCCAGTCGACGAGTTGCTTACGCGGGTCGGCATGCCAAGCCAGCCAGTTCACGCCCGGCGGCAAGTCGAAGAGTTGCTCGAAGCGATCGCCCAGGAGCAGTTCGAGCGTGGCATAGCCGAGGCAGTAAAGATCCGCCGACGGCCCGATCCGGCCTAGCCCCGAGTCGATCACCTCGGGAGCCTGATATACAAGTTCCGGGTCGGGCACGGGGATCTGCGGCGAGGTGTCAAACTCGTAGCCCAGGAAGTCGGCGAATTTCACGTCACCCTCAGGCCCGACGAAGAGCGAGTGCAGGTTGACGCACCCGTGCCCCTTCTTGCGAGCATGCAGCGCGGACAACGCCTCGGACGCCTGGAGCAGTACCTGGCCGACTTGGGCCGGCGTGAGCGGACCCTGGCCACGGACATACTGGGCCAACGAGCACTGAACGTCTTCGAAAATCGCACGATGCTCGGTCGGCTCGATCCGCACCGGCCGCAGCAGATGAGCATGCGTGAATTGGCCGAGGAATGCCGTCTCGTGCTCGAGCCGGCGGAGCAGTTGCGCGCGATACGGCGAACCTTCGGCCACTTGCTTGACGAGGTGATACTGCCGGGTGACGTCATCCTGGGCCCGCCAGACGGACCAGTCGCCACTGGTGCGGATGTCGTATCGCTTGAGAAGGGGCATGGTGGAGTTACTCCTGTCGCCTGGCCGGTGGGGCGAGCACCTGGCACCGCCGGGCGATTTCATTGGTCAGTTGATCCCAGAACTGGTCGACGATTCCGCCGCCAGTGCGGGCCAGGCGGACCTGCTGCCGGGCCTGCTCATACAGTGCATAAGCCGTTGCCGAGTCGCGTTGAGACTCGGCGAGCACGGCTTCGCGCAGGATTTTCACGAGCCGGTACTGCGGCGAGTCGGCCGGGTGGCCGGCGATGGCCTGATCGAGGGCCACGACTGCCCGGTGCATCCGCGCGACCGGATCGACCTTCGGGCCCGGTTGCATCGCCCACCAGACGAGCGGTAGCCCCAGGAGTATCAAACCGGCGAGCACTGCGTTGAGCGCGATCGACGACCGCTTCACGGTAGGCCCCTCGGCCACCACCGGACCTGACGCCGTGCTCGATTCCGCCTCCCCCTCCGACACCACTAGTCGCAACAGAGTCGACGCCGTGGGTTGCAGCAGCCCCCCGGCGTACCACGTCTGCTGCTGCTCCGGTGCGAGTGGACGCTCGTCGAGATAGACCGGGTGAGGCAGGTGATTGGTGACCACGTACCCGCCCTGCCGGTGTTGAATGTGGAGCGATCCCGTGGGCCACGCGGGATCGGGGATGCGGATCGCGTGCCCCGCGCCCCGGCCGATGCGGACGTCGCCGCCCGTCATGCGGTACTTCCACCCGGCATCCGGTCCGCGAACAATCTCGATACAGGCCGCCATGTCACTTCTCCTTCGATCACACCACCAGAATGATCACCCACGGCGCGGCGATGATAAGCAGGCACGCCACCATCACCAGCAGGGCGGGCCAAGTAATGTGGACCTTGGCTTCCTCGGCCGACTTCTCCAGCCACTGCACTTCCCGGCGGCGCATGCGGTCGGCCTGACTTCGCAATGCCTCCTTCAGCGGGATGCCTCGCTCCTCGGCCGTGGTCAGCGTTGATACCAGTTCGCGGACATCCGGGTCGGCCAGTCGACGATCCATCTCGCGAAGCATGTCTGCCTGCGAGGCTCCCTGCTTCAATCCTGTCAGCACCCGTTGCAGTTCCAGACCCAGCGGATGATCCTCACATTCCTCGGCTGCCCGCTCGAGGCAGGCCGGCAGTGTGCCCGCCCCGGCTTCAAGCACCAACGTCATCAGGTCCAGGACGTACGGCAGTCGGAGGCGGACATTCGCGACATAAGTGCCGGCCCGCGAGCGGAGATCATGCATCAGCACGAACGGCACGGCGACGATCCCCAGGCCGATGGCGATGGCCGTGACCGTTGGCCCCGCGAAGTACCCGACCAACAGCGCGATCATCCCGACCACGGGGATGGCCTCGAGGGATTTGACGGCCGCAAACTCGTCACCGCGCCAGTGCCGGATCTCGAGCAACTCGAGGTCGTGCGAGAGGCGAGTGAAAGCGGCCGGCGAGGCGACGCGCGGTGCCAGCGCGGCGAGCCAGCGGGCCGGCTCTCCCATCCAGCGGAATACGAACGACTCGTCTGCCAGCGCGGTCCGGCGTCGACGTTCCGAATCTGTGAGCCCGGCCGGCAATCGCTCGGGGCCGATCACCTGCCACGCTGCCGACCCGAGGCTCGCGGCCGTGGTCAAGCCTGTCATCAGTAGCAATTGGTCGTGCATGACGGTTCACCCCTTGCGCGCCAGGATGTGGCGGGCCCACCGGATGCTCACGTAAGTGAGTACGATGGCAGTCGCGAGCACCAGTTGCCCCGGGAGTGTGGTGAGCACCTTGTCGAACTGGTCCGGTGCGGTGCCGTAAAAGAAGGCGAAGAACCCCACGGGAAACACGGCCATGATCCGCACCATGAGCCGACCCGATGCCGTGTCCGACTCGCGCTTGCGTTGCACCCGCTGAAACTCGTCGAGGCTGAGGCTGATCTTGTCGAGCAGATCCGCCAGCTTGCCGCCGCTCTCGGAAGCGACGAGTAATGCGGAGGTCAGCAGGGCGATCGCATCCGTCCGCAGATTCTGCCGCAGGTCGGCGAGGGCGTCGCGGACCGACTTGCCCTGGTCGAGTTGTTGCGTCGCCCGGCGGAGCGATAGTCCCAGAGGCGCGGGTGATTCGGCGGCCACGGCTTGCAATGCTTCGCCGAACGGCATACCGACGCGGACCTGGCCGGCGAGCTTGCGGGCCGCGTTGGCGGTCTGCTCGTTGACGAGCTTCCGCCGGGCTTCCACGCGCACGTCGAACCAGAGCGGCCCGAGTTGCTGGACGAGAAACGCGAGACTCACCGCCAGGGGCGGCGACTGGGCAAAGAACCACCACCCGAGAAATGTCGCCAGCGTCAGCCCGCGCCACAACCGCAGCCAGGCCGGTAGCACGGTTACGTCCATTCCGACGGACTTCATTCGCCTGGCGATTCCGTCGCCGGTCCGCCGATTGAGCCAATCGGTTAGGTCGGCGACCCGTTCGTACCCGGCCGCCACCGCGCCCGCCGTCGCTGCCGATCCGAGGCTCAGGAGCATTTGATCCGCCATGGTATCCTCACGTCTCTTCGACAGCGCGGACGAAGTCGACCGCATCGCGTACCAGCCCGGTGGCGATCAGTTCGGGCAGGAACGACGGCAGGCAGCCGGTCGGGCGAAGCGGCTCGCCCTCGTCCCGGCGAAACAGCGGCACGAGCCGCAGCCGCCCCGTGCCGGTGACACCGACCTCGGTGATCTCCGTCACCACCTTCCGTTTCGTTCCTGAGCCGAGGACGATGCCCAGTTGGACAACCAAATCCACAGCTGAGGCGATCTGGGCATGGATCGACTCTACCGGGAGCGTGCTGTCCGTGTTCTGCTGCACGAGTACTTCGAGCCGGCGGATCACACCCGCGGGCGTGTTGGCGTGCAGCGTGGTCATCGAACCGTCGTGGCCGGTGTTCATCGCCTGGAGCATGTCGATCGCCTCGCCGCCGCGACACTCGCCGACGACGATCCGGTCCGGCCGCATGCGGAGTGCGTTCTTCACGAGATCCCGGATGCTGACCGCGCCGGCCCCCTCCGAGTTGCTCTGCCGGCCCTGCAGCGTGACGACGTGCTCTTTCTGGATCTGCAATTCGGCCGTGTCCTCGATGGTGACGATTCGCTCCTTATCGGGGATGAACGCGCTTAGGCAGTTGAGCATCGTCGTCTTGCCTGTGCCGGTCCCGCCAGCGATGATGATGTTCCGCCGGTTGGCAACCGCGACGCGGAGAAACTCGCTCGCCGCCGGCGTGAGCGAGTCGAGCCGTTGCACCAGATCCTCGATCGTGACGCGGTGCGTCGGGAACCGGCGAATGGTCAGGCAAGGCCCTTTCAGGGCGAGTGGCTCGATAACGGCGTTGACCCGACTACCGTCGGGCATCCGCGCATCGGCCATCGGTTGGGCGGTGTTGATCTGCCGATTCGCCCGGGCCATGATCCGCTGGATGACAGTGAGCGGATCGGTGAGGAACCGCCGGCCGGAGTTCTCGATGTGCCCGGACTTCTCAACAAAAATGTGGTCCGCATCGACGATCATGATCTCATTGACGCACGGGTCCTTCAGCAACTCTTCGAGCGGACCGAAGCCAAACCATATGTCCTTGATCTCCTCCTTCACACGCCGCAGTGCAAGATACCGGCACAGTTGAGGAGGCAGTGACTCGCGGCGGGTGAGCAGCGTATTCCAGTACGCCCAGAACTCGTCGTCGACGCTTGTCATTTGGCGGGAGATGTCGGCGTGCGAGTCGAGCCCCAGGGCTCGCGCCGCGTCGGCCGCCAGCCGGTCTAGGTCGGCCTCGGCTTCCGGGAGGGCGATCCGCATCCGGCCCCAGGAGTCGGTCGCCCGAAGTGCCGCCGTGCCCGTTTCCGTCCGTGCGAGCAGTTGCCGGACCAGTGCGGAACGCACCGCTACCCCGGCGAGATGGTCGCCAAGCTCCGTGTGACCCAAATCGTCGCCCGGGAAGTCCGGTCGACGGGCTACCAACTCCAGGATCTGGCTCTCGAGGTCGTGAATGTATCCGTCCTTAAGCCACTCGTTGCGGTCGGCCGGATCATTGGGGTGCAGCTCGACCAACTCGCGGTGAACCTGTCGCACGACATCCGCGCAGGCCCGGTCCAGTCGGCGCGCGCCGTCGGCCTCCGTGACCCATTCCTCGGGAGTCAGCAGGGCGGTGACGACGTACGGCCAGCACTCGATCTGCACCCGGGGCTGCGTCAGCCGAACGAACTGATCGCGGTCTGTCAGCAGGGCGTCGCCGACCTTGATCGGCTTGCCGTTGCGATTCCAGAATCGCCAGCCGTCGCCCCCGGATACGTCGTTGTCGAAGACGCCGGTCTCGGGCCCCAGGTAGGGACTGTCGAGGACCAGATGGCTGCCGGGATGGTTGCCGATCCATACGGGGTTGAGCATCGGTGGCAGATCGCGTGCGCCGGACTTGCCCGTGATCGTGTTGACGTATTCCAGTCGCATGGAAGCGCTCCTAGCGCTGACGAGGTTTCGCGATTTCGACGGAGGCAATGCCGGCGGCGAACTGCTTTCGCTCGTCGGGCAACTTGGTGACGAGCGGGTCGCCGTCCGGCACGGCGAGGATCACGGTACAGGCAACCTCCGACCCCGTGATGCCGAGAAGACGATACGGACCATGAACGCCGGAGTGGGAGTGCCGTAGCTTCAGCGACATGCCGACATCAAGTTTCTCCGGCAGCCTGCTGCTGTGTCCCACGGCAAGCCGGACCGGCGACTCACCGTCGCGCAGGTCGATGCGCTGAGCGGTGACAGCAACATCCGCCCGCAGAATTGGCTCGCCTTTGCCGATCGCCCGTCGAAGTGGAAATTCAAAAAAGGAGTGGCGGCCATCGACCGGGATGTGCGAATCGAGGTATTGAGGCGGTCCGTCGAGCCGAATCGTGATAATGGTCGCGCGATCTTCGGTGAGCAACTCGCCGGGCTTGAGGTTGTCGGCTGCCACGAGCACGGCAACGGTGCGGGTCGCGCCTTTGAGGACGAAGTAGTGCGATACGCCCGCAACGAGTCCGAGTCCCAACGGAATTAACCAGCGATACGCATTCACGATCCGGCCTCCTCGTGGTTCACGAGAATCCCAGCCGTGAGTCACGGACGTTCGGACAGTAAGAAGGACGACAACTCGCCGGGTACCTATTCCGGCCTGCCGGCCCGGATGAGGTCGGGGACGGCGCGCAATGCCGTGACGACGACACGGATCTCGTCGGCGTAATGGGCGGCCAGCCCGAAGTTGAGCGAAGCAATCGCCTTTGCCTCGGCCGCCGCAAGTGGGCCAATGGCGGCCGCGAGCGCGGGCGTCGATCCTGCGATTGTGACGAGGGCCTGGACCCTTCCAACCAGGAAAATGAGTCCCTCCGGCACGTAGCGGACCAGCTCGGGATTACTCCACGGGTCCAATGCCGCGTACCCTGCCATGCCTGGGGCGAACCTCGCAATCACCGGGATCAACTCCGCGAAGGCCACGAGCTGAAGGGTGTGCGGGTGGATCCGCTCAGGCAGTCGGGGAAATGGAAAATCGGTCGCGTCCCAGGTCCTTTCGCAGTTGATTTCCTCGGTGACAGCCACCATCGGCCCCACGAGCTTGAACGGCGGGGCAATGGTTGATTCCCTGCGGATCTCGACTTTCACCTGGCTGTCGAGCGACGGCTGTCGGATGTCGAAGGGCGTTCCGGGCTCCGCCTGCACTCGGTTTGTCCACGCCTGGGATTGCGCGTCGATGAGTGTGCCGAGTTTTACGAAGCCGAGATGCGCGGCCCACCATCCGGTGACGGTCAAGGTCATCAGTAGTGGGAACACGAGAACAAACTCGAGGGCGGCGGCGGCCCGGCGCGGTGGTTGCTGTCGTATTAACATGGAAGGGCCTCCGTTATCAGTGCAGGTTGGCAATGCCGCGGTCGGCGATCGTCCGCCCCAGGATGCGGTTGAGCTGACTGCTCTGCGTACCGGCCGCGTCCTTCAGTCGGGTCATCGGCACGAGTTTCACCTGCCAGTTGAGGAAGACTCGCGGCTGCGGCACGTTCTCGTTCTTGCCGTAGTCCTTGCCCCATTGGAATTCCGGGACCTCATTTTCCCAGTTGAGCGTGTCCCAGCCCGCGACGGGCTGCCAGCGGCTCCGTGTCGCGCCATTTTGCGGATTGGCGTTGTAGATCATGGCCTGAGCCGAGCCGGCGATGCCGTCCGGTTGTGTCTGCGGGAAGGCCGGATACCCCATCACGCTGACCGGCGCGTGCCGGGCGAAGCCAAGGATGCAGAACAGTTCGTCGGCCCGGGCCGAGCCGGCCTGGACGTTCCATATCTCCCTGCCCTTGTCGGCGACTCCGGGGTCGGTGCCGATCAGTCGGAACAACCGGGTCGGCCTGCCGCCGGGGATCACATTTTTGAGGTTCAGTTCCTTCGACTTCCAGACGGCCATCTTCAGCGTGAACCCGTTTGATTCCTCGTGATAGAACCGGGCAAACCGCGAGAGCGGCAGAATCTGGCGACTGAAGCTGAGGATGGGCGGTCGATAGTATTGCACCCAGGGCGTCGTCGCCCGGACCATCTGCGACTGCTCCAGGTAGGGGCTGTTGTGAAAAAGCTGCGGCTCGTGTTCGATCGGCAACCGCAGCGCGGGCCGACCGTCGACCGCCGGGAAAAGGGTGCTGTCGATATCACCGTACGTCCGAGCGACTTCGCGGGCGGCGGCCGCCGCCCGTACCGGCGCGTCCTCCGCCCATCGGATCGAGTAGTCGTGCAGGTACGGTATGATCGTCGGGTTGCTGATGTGCTTGAGGGGCAGGAACACGTGCTTGGCCAATTGTTCCATCGTCGCGAGCACCTTCCACTCGAAGACGACGTTTTTCTCTATGGTGACGGCGGCATTGACCAGGCGGATCCCGACTCCGCGGAACTTGTAAAGCACGGGCTCGGTCGCGAGCACGCCCCCGGCCGCGTGGACCCGGTAGGCCCAGGTCATGACCTCTTGCAGTCGGCGCCGCGACCGGCCGATCGATGCGCCGGACGCGCTTTTCGATTCTCTGAGGAGCTCGTAGCCGACAACCGGGTGGACGGTCGTGCCATACCTGAGCGCGTCGGCGTAGGCACGTCGAAGGGAGCCGTTGTTGAGAGGGAAGATCTTGCCTTCTTCCAGCTCTACCCCGCCGAAGCTCATGACCAACGCGCCCAGGGCATTGAGCTGGCCAATTAAGTGCTGCAACGCCGTGATGGCGTTCATGGCCCGGGCCATCTCCAGTGCGGCTGCATGGGCGGCGGCGTCGGCCGCGTGTTGCGCCATGACCCGGCTGGTAACCAGGCGAGCCGTGTTGACCTGCAACGCGATCAGCATGAGCAGCGCCAAAAATGGAAAGATCGAGATCAGCAGAATGTTGCCCGATCGTCGAGGTGATTGAAGGATCATGGCGAGGTCTCCCGTGAGCGCTCTAGTAAGTCGGATCCGTAGTCAATTCCCAGCTTGCCATCCCGGCTCACCGGACCGTCGGCGGGCAGCGTGGCCGACGCCGTCAGCGGATACTCGAAGGGCGCCCGCCTGTCGGGATCCAGAAACCGCGACGCCAGGGGTACGTACAGCGGTGCGCGGAACTTGATTGTGACTGTGATCATTCCGCGCGGGTCGGACTTCGGCATTTCCAGTTGCAGCTCCGTCCGCGCCGCGCCGTGGCGGTACTTGCGGCGGAGAAACTCCGCGTCCACCGCGCGGGATTGCAGCGCGAGGTTGCTGGCGGCGGCGTAGTCGTCTGCCCCCGCCTCGGCGTCGGAAGGAATGGGCCCGGCGGCGTTGATTTCGCTCTGCCGCCCGCCGACGAACGCCGCAAGTGTCGTGAATGCGGCCTGGCGAATCCGCGCCTCGGCGAGCGTGGCCGGCTGCGCCGACTGCCAGACCTTAGCGGCCCGCACGGCCGACTGCGCCGCCGCCATCGCCCCGAGCTTCGCCTGCAGTAGAAACGCGATCTCCACCGTCATCGCCATGAAGGTGAGGTAGAACGGAATGATCATCGCGAACGGCAGCGAGTAGGAAACGCCTCGCTCGGCAGACCAGTGAAAATAGCGGCGCATGGGATACCTCCGGTAAGTCACATCAGCGGCCAACCGATGGTGGCGCCAAGGATCTGAAAGTAGCCGGCCAGGCATGACTTCACGATGGCGTACAGTCCGGCGGCGATCGGCAGCAGGGCCGCGGTGCAGAGCACCATGTCGAACGACGCATGAGCGCGACGAACAGGTCGGCGGTTCATTGGTATGACTCCCTCAGTTTCCGCTCGCAGTAAGCAGCACTGCCAGGCTGAAGAACGGCGCCATCGGCAAATGGCCCGCGAGCACGGGGCCGGTGGAACGGCGCGTTAGCCGGCCGGCGATCAGGAGGACAGCGAAGGCCGCCGCCAGCAGGTAGCCCGCGAGCATCGCTTCGAGCCCGGCCGAGCCGCCGAGCGCGGCTCCGATAACGGCAAAGAGCTTCACGTCGCCCTCGCCGCCGCGGAAGAGCAGGTGCAACCCGAGCATGGCGGCAAAGCAGATCGCGCCGCCGGTAAGTGCGGATGGCAGCACCCCGGCAACCGCTGCGATGCCGACCGACCACGCCATTGACGGCACCACGATCCAGTTGGGAATCCGCCGCCAGGCGAGATCGGTCAGCGTGACGATCGTCAGCATCGGCAGCAACACGCACCGCATCGTCAGGGAGTCGTCGGCGTCACAAAGCAGGGCGATGGCGACGGCAAAGCCCGGCATCAGCAGTCCGAACGCCCAGCGACGACTCGCGGGGACGGCCAGCATCCGGCGATACATACCGCGGAGCGTGTCAGCGTCGAGTATGTTCATGGCGATGTCTCCCAGAGCAGTGAAGTCGAAAGGGACGCCCCGCCGATCATTGCGACGAGGCGTCTCATTCCTCCGAACGACGGTCACTGAGCGGGGGACGTGGCCGCACCATTCTTAAGGAGATCGTCGACTCCCTTTTGGACGTCAGCCTTGCTCTTGTTCCACACGGCGGTCAAGCCGGTGCAGATGAGGAACGCGACGCCGACGAGGAGGACGGCCTGGAGGGCTTCGAGGCCCTTGCTGCGGCGGGCGAACTTGCGGATGGTCGTGGTCATGTTTCGATCTCCCTTGCGGAACCGTGTGTGACTGACGGGGGTGTCTCGTTTCGCGGCTGTCAGTCTTCGTCGCGAACTACCTTGACCAGCCGCGCGGTTCCGGCGTTCGGACCAAAAAAGGCGTCGCCTGTTCCCCAAACAACAACCCAACCCTGGGTGGACCGATGGTCGATCCGCCCAGGGTTGGATTGTTACACGCCATCGACCTGACTCAGTTCGCCTTGTTCGCCTTCGGCGCAGGCGGCTGAACACCGGAAGGCAGGAACAGATCGAAGGGCACATTTCGGCCCTGGCGGTAGAGCTGCTCGAAATACTGCCGAGATCGGAACTCCGACTGCACTTTGTGCCGGCGATCCGCCCGTTGCTGCTCTGACTCGGCGCCATACTGCCCAGCGACATGATCGTAAGTGAAAGTCAGGTGAGCCGTGCGTATCGTGCCGACGTCTTCGGGGTCGATCTGCTGGGGTATGTCTCGCAGCAAGACGACTATCCATAGGTCCTTCGACTTTGGATCGTAAACGACCCGACCGGGCAGTCGGGAGAAACCACTCTCGAAAACGGCCGGCCGGCCGGCCTCGGGCGCTCGGTCCGCCCGCTCAAACTTCCGGCGTCCCGTGTCGAACTTGTACACCGTCACCGCGTCCACGAACGAATCGCCGCGTGGCACGAAGAGTCTACCTCGCGATGCCACGCCCCAAACCTGGCTGATCGGAAGTCGCAGCAACTTCTCGACGCCGGCGTCGCATGTGCCGGCCAGTTCGGCGGGCGACACCGAAACGAGGCGGAAATTGCCGTACAGACCGCGATCCGTCCAAACCTGCAAAGACTCCCCGGGCACTGGCACCCAACACCGACTGGGCATGGTCACAAGAACCGGTTCCTTTTTCTCATCCGATTCGCCACCAGACCTTCCGGGCGGCGGTAGTTGACCGTTCAGCGTAGATGATCCTGCCGATTCGGAAGAAGATCCGGAGATTGCACTGTCCACCTTGGTCTCCGGCACTGTATTGCCCTTCGACTTCGATGATTCAGAGGTCCCTTCGACCTTCGGCGCTGGCCCATCGCCGAAACTCCCGCCATTCTCCGTTGGCGTCGGGCTCCCACTCGATTCGCCCAACTTCGGCGGACCTGGATCCCTAGCGCCGGAAGACCCGCGTGGCGTTGTCGGTTTGGTCTCAAACTGGGGAGTCGTGGTTGGCGCAGCCGAGGTCGAGCGCCCATTTTCTGCTAGCCTCGAAGAGGCTGTAGCCGTAGTAACGTCGGGCGCTTGGCCCGTCTGCCGTGCCGGCTCGGCCGGTCGGACCGGCGGGCCCGCGATCCCCAGATCAATCGACTTGAATACGATCAGGCAAATGGCCGCCCCGATCAGGACCACCGGCAGCGCAGGAATGGCAGATTCCGCAACGGAATTCCGTGAATCGGACATGATGACCTCCGGCAGTACAATGGCGAATGACCCATAGTCTCAGCCCGCCGTTCCCGCTGTTCGGACCGGGCAATTCGGGAGAGCTGTCATGCCGAAGCCCGCCCCGCCGACTTCGATTTCGCAAAATTTCGAACTCACCGCATTGCTCGCGAAAGCCCGGCAGGGCGACCGGGAGGCTTGGGATCAGGTCTTCGCACTGGCATACGACGCCATTCGCGACCGCATCTCCAAGATCCTCGGCTACGACTTTCCCAGCCTGAAAAACCGTCACGGCGTGACCAGTATCGCGAACCGACTCTACGAAAAGCTGCTGGTAGCGTGGAACAGTGGCGTCCGCCCCACCACGCCGAAGGACTTCTTCGGCTTCGTCGCCTTCAAGACTCGGATGATGCTGCGGGACTTGGCCGGACGGGCACGCCGCGACAAGCTCCGCGGTGTCGAGGACAACGGCGACAGCGTCATCCTCGAAGAGTTGGCCGTCGCCAGGACGATGTCGCCCGCCCAGTTGTTGAGTTGGACCGAGTTTCACGAGAAGGTGGAGCAGTTGCTCACGCCCGAAGAGTATCAAGTGTTCGAGTTGCGGTTCTACGGCGGCCACACCAACGCCGAGATTGCCGAGATGCTCGGCAAGGAGCCCAAACCCATCAGCCGGTTGTGGAACTCCGCCCTGGAGAAGTTCAACGACACGATCGAGCCGCTCGAGAAGTGACCAGAAGCAGGGCGAGTCGGCGGCGTCGGGCGACACAGCGATCCAACTCATGAGCCAACTCCTGATCGGTCGGGTCGAAGTATAGCTCCTCGACTCGGATGTCGTCGCCGAGGTCATACCAGGCCTGCCACCAGGACAGCATCAGGAGCAGGCGATCGTGGCGGTACCGGTTCGCGTTGTCCATGACGTCCTCGAATCCCTGAGAGACTAAAGTCGAGTCAGGCAGGCCACGGTGGCGGCCGTAAGGGCCGCGCCGGTTGTGAGCCACCGGCCGACATCGCGCCAGGGCAACCGGCGAACGTGATCCGCACCCCGTCGACAGCGCACGATGAAACGCTCGCGGCGGGCGACACGAGTTGCGGGGCTGGCGGGGCTCAGCCAATCGTCCCATGCCCGCCCCGCCCGCCTCAGCCCGTCGGCCAGCCGATCAATCCACCGCGGACTCTGGTCGCACTGCGTCGGCTTCGCCGCCAGTGTGGCCGTCGGTGCATCGCCCTTCGCCGTGATCGATATCGAAGATTCGTTGAGCAAACGCCCGATCCGCCATTTCAGATCGCGGGCCGTTCCGCGCTCAGAAGGCTCGCGGGCAAGGAGCGTTTGCAATAGCTCGTCGAATGCGGCGGAAACGTCGGGCCGGCGGTCTCGGACTGTGGGTGTGTCGCCGCGGCCCAGCGATTGCAGAAGCTGGTATCCAGTCACGGCGCGGTGGGGCGGCTCGCCGGTGAACGCGAAATGCAGCGTCGCCCCGAGGGCGTAGAGGTCGGCCGCGGCCGTGACGGCCCGGCCATCGTCCCATTGCTCGAGCGGCATGTAGTCGCAGGTGCCCAGCACCTGGCCCTGGACCGTGACCCCGCGTGCCATCGGGTCGTCGATCCGGGTGAGCTTGGCGAGGCCGAGATCAAGTAACTTGAGCCGGCCGTCAGGGCGAATCATGATGTTGCCGGGTTTGACGTCGCGGTGAACGATCTCGCGGGAATGCAGGTGTTCAAGAGCGTCGACGGCGTCAAGGGCCCATCGGGCCACCTGTCGCCAACCGAGGCCTTTCCCGGCTTTCTTCAACCGCATGACTTTCGAATAGAGCGTCTGCCCCGGGACGTACTCCATGACAATCGCGTCGAACCCGTCGACGCGGACAAGTCCGAAGCAGCGGGCGATGGACGGATGATCGAGGCGGCTGAGCAAGTCGGCCTCGCGACGGAAACGAACCCGCTTCTCTTTACTGTCGCTGCGCAGACGCTTGATGGCGACCCATCTGCGCTCGGCGAGATCCCAGCCGCGGTAGACGACTCCCATGCCGCCTTCGCCGATGCGATCGAGCACCAGCAACGAACCCCAGCGGAGTCGGCGTTCCGCATCGGGTTTGTCGAGTTGCTGCAGTTGCCAGGCGGTGAGGCCAGGGAAGTCGACGCCATCGGGTGCCCACCAGGCCCGCCGGGCCGCGATGATCCGCAGCGTGGCCGTGTGGTCGTCGCCCGCCAATTCGGCAGCCGAGTCCCATTGTGCGGGCGAAACGGCGTCGAGCCGGATCAGCAAGTCGCGAAGTGGCGCGGCGACGATCATGCATACCTCCTCGAACCCCAGCCGAGCATGAGACGAGTCCGGACGAAAGAAATCTCGTCCGAAGCCCGCGTCGGCTCGGCTGGGATGGGAGCACCGCCCACCGGGGACGAACTCATGGTCAAGCCGATCACGGCTCGCGTGAACTGCAAACGCTGCCACCGCCGGGTCCGACTGCCGGAATCGGTGGTCTCCGAACTGGCGTTTCGGCTCGCCATCGAAACGGCGTGCCCGGAATGCGGCGGCGAGATCGCGGTATCGCTCCTGGCCACGCGGCTGCCGCGGGTCGTGCCGTCGGGCGATCCGGTTCCTGTCGAGTCGTTGCCTCCTCCGGCACCACCACCCTCGCCCGTCGAATTACCATTCCGACCACTCGTCGACGTGAAATCTGCGCCGCCGATCGACGTGCCGTTCGCTCCGATGCGGCTTGACGCGACTCCTCGCGCAGGCACCGGGATGTTTGGCCGGTGGAAGCAGATTCCGGTGGCGCATCGAGCGACCTGGATCGCGGCTGCAATCACCGTGACTATCGCCTTATGCTGGCCCAGTGCTGAACAAGGCGAGCCGGTACGACCTGCCCGTGCGGAGGCCCGACCATGACCCGCGCCGATGTTTATCGCTCTACCCTGCGGTATTTCTTCGCCCCGGTCGCGGACCTGCTCTACGACGACGAGTCGGTGACCGAGGTGTTGATCAATGGGGCCAACCAGGTGTATTGCGAGCGCCGCGGCAAACTGGAGCCAGTCGATCGGCGGTTCGCGGATGAGCAGGTGCTGATGGCGGCCGTGCGGAACCTCGCCGAGTATGTGGGGCGGGACTTCGACGATCGCCACAGCATGGACGCCCGGCTACCGGAGCCGGAGCAGTTCCGCGTGCATGTGATCCTGCCCCCGACGAGCCGAGTCGGCGTGTGCGTGTCCATCCGGAAGTTCCGCAAGTCGACGGTTACGCTCGACTGGCTGCAATCGATCGGCTCGTCGACGCCGGTCGCGGCCGAGTACTTGGCGCTAATGGTCAAGACGCATCGCAACCTGATCGTCTCCGGCGGGACCGGATCGGGCAAGACCTCGCTGCTCAACGCACTCTCGGGCGAGATCCCCGATAACGAGCGGGTGGTGGTGATCGAAGACTCCTCGGAGTTGCGACTGCAGCAGCCACACACGGTGTACCTGGAGGCCAAGCCGGCCGACGCCGATGGGAAAGGCGGCGTAACCATCCGCGACTTGTTCGTGGATTCGTTGCGCATGCGGCCGGACCGCATCCTCGTAGGCGAAGTGCGGCGCGGCGAGGCGCTGGATCTGATCCAGTCGATGCTCAGCGGACACGACGGCGCGCTGAGCACGGTGCACGCCAGTTCGCCACTGCTCGCGCTCGTGCGCCTCGAGACATTAAGCCTGATCAACGATGTCGCTCTGCCGGTGTACGTCGCGCGGACGCAAGTCGCCTCGGCGATTCACGTCGTAGCGCAAGTGAGCCGCCTGAGCGACGGCTCCCGGCGGGTGATTGCAATCAGCGAGGTGGCGGGCTTGGGCAAGGGTGAGCGGTATCGCATTCGCCCGATCTTCGAGCATTCATCCGCCGCGGGGCTACAACCGACCGGGAAACGCTCCCGGTTTGCTCGCGAAATCCTCGCCTCCGAGCATGCCCACCGGGTGCGCGAAACAAGAGACGTGTTCGAAGAGTCAGCCCGGACCCTACCGGCCTGACGAATCACTTTCCCTGAGGTGCCAAATGAATGACTCTCGTAGATCCCAATTGTCCGTCGGCCGTTACTACCTGCTGTCGCTGACCTGCATAGTATTCGCGGCACTTTTCTTGCGTTCACACTGGGAACTTCAGTCCAAAAAGAAGGACTCGAACCGTCTCCCGTGTGCGTGCATGCCAATACATCGGGGCGTGCCCGTGTCTCCCGCGGAAACTCCGGCCCCTCCCCTGGCGACAACCTGATCAACGGCCAACCTCGCCCTCGTACGTTTCCCGGCGAGATGATCCGGTCCGAATCATCTAGCTTTCGAGCTGCAAGGGCCAGCAAAACAACGCCGGTCAACTACAGGTGCTGATCGAGTCGCTCTTATCGAGCCGCGATCCCGCCACATAACGACTGTCAAACCCCTGACGCACTAGGAGGAGCATTCATGACATGGTTCGCTGTTCGCCGCGAGCGCGGCCTGGAGGCACTGCAAGCCGTGCTGCTGATCGGTGTGACGATCGGCATCCTACTCGGTTTGCAGGCTATGTGGAGATACTCGATCCAACCCGCTGTGCGCGCGGGGGTGGAGAACATCGTGAACCCGCAATACGCCCGTGGTCCGTCGGGCGGCGGCGGTGAGAGTGTTGCCAATAATGCGGTCCCGGCGCGCGGCGGCCCGGGCGACAATGGAACGCCGGGCGTTGTTCCCGCTGTCCCGAATCCGGCCGGCCCGCATGAGGTGGCGAGAATGCCGGGTTCGCCCTTGATCGACGACAAGGGAGTGGTCGGCGGGATCGATGGCGGTGTGAAAGCGGGTGCGGCCTCGGTAGGCAAACAGGTCGATGCCGCCCAGGTGGCCATCAATGACGCCATGGCTAGCGCCGGAAAAATCAACGACGAAGCAGTCAAAGGCATGGCCGATCTCGAGGCCGGTCGCAACGCCTACCATGCCGCGATGAGACTCCCCGACGGCCCGGAAAAGGCGCTAGCGCAAGAACGTGCCCTTCTTCAAATGCAAGAAGCTACCGCGCGAATCGACAACGCACGCGGGGGCGTGGCAGACGTCGTTCGGAAGATCGAGTCAGCGCTCGACTTGCCGGGCGCGCCGGGTACCAGACTCGCTTCCTTGGGTTCAACTCTCGGGACGATCGGAAAGGTCGTCGGTCGAATTGGCACGCCGCTGGATCTCTTCAACTGGGGAGGCGCTGTCAAGGCGGGCTACGACCGAAACGACCCGCGCGGCGTTGTCGTGGCCAGCACCGGGACGTTGGCGGGAGTTGGTGCGGCGGCTTTGGGCGGTTTTGCATTAGCAGGAGCGATAGCAACCGCGCCCGTCACAGTCCCGGCCACGATTGCCGTTGCAGGCGGTGCAATGGTCGTCATCGGTTTGGCCGATCTCGGCAAACTGGCCGGCGAATCGATTGGTCACTGGTTATCGGACCGCGAGGGGTACGCTCCATCTCCTCCGTCACCAGCGCGGGGAGGTCAGGCCGCGTCGCCTGATTGAGCGACGATCCTGTCAATGATCCCGTACCAACCTCCCGCCCGACGAACTCCCATCGCCGGGCGGAACTTTTCCACGGCCGCTCCGAACGATGGCTATCGATTCACGATTGTCGTTTAATGACTCGTGACTCGACCTCGACTCACCCAGCTCCGAGCCCGTGGCAATGAATGAAAGCCGACGACACCAGCGTCTGATCGAGTTGCTCGCGAGGTGGGATGATGCCTGCAATTCCGGGCGAGACGTGTCCCTTGCCGATTTCTGCAAAGACGATCCAGACCTGCAGTCGGAGTTCATCGCCCGTATCCAGCGGAGGAAGCGGCTGGCACCGCCCGACGATTTCACGACGGACAACCCGGTGCCCGCCGTCCCCGGCGGTGTGCCGAAGACCACAGGGGTCCCCGATTCGATTGGCCCCTTCCGCATCAACGGAATACTTGGCGAGGGCGGCTACGGCACCGTTTACCTTGGCTACGACGACGAGTTGCAGCGGCCATTGGCTATTAAGCTCCCCCGGGCCGACCGGGTCACCACACCAGATCGCGTCGAGGCGTACCTCACAGAAGCCCGGTTGGTCGCGTCGCTCGATCACCCGGCCATCGTTAAGGTGTTTTTCTGCGGGCGTACGCCGGACGGCGTTCCGTACGTCGTCTCGCCGCTCATTGAAGGCTCGGACCTGGCCGCGGTCATTGCCCGCAATCGGCCGACACCCGATTACGCCGCCGAGATCGCCGCGACGATTGCCGAGGCGCTGGCATTCGCCCACCAGAAGCGGGTGGTTCACCGTGACGTCAAGCCGTCAAACGTTTTGATCGACAAACGCGGCCGGGCATTTCTCGCCGACTTCGGGCTGGCGCTGCGGGAGCAGGACTTTGGCCGGGGCTCCGGCTTCGCCGGCACACCCCGATACATGAGCCCCGAGCAGGCCCGCGGTGAGGGGCACCGGGTCGATGGCCGCAGCGACATCTACTCGCTCGGCGTAGTGTTTTACGAGATGCTCACCGGGCAGGTCCCATTTCCGGCAAAAGACCTGAAGTCTCTTCTCGATCAGATCGATTCGCGCGAAACGCCGCCACCGAGACAACTCGCCGATGGCATCGCTCCCGAACTGGAGCGGATCTGTCTGAAGGCATTGGCGAAGCGGGCGAGTGAGCGGTACAGCACGGCTGCCGACCTGGCCGACGACATCCGCCGGTGGCAGGGACGATCGGGTTCCGCGTCGGCCGCCGCCGAGTTTCTACCCGGAACGAGTGGAACTGCCGGTACTAATCCGACACCGACACCGGTGATCACCCGCGGAAGCGACCCCCGACCGGTGCTTGTGGTACCGAAGGGGCTGGCGGCATACGACGCCAAAGACGCCGACTTCTATCTGGAGCTTCTGCCGGGCCCCCGCGACCGCGAGGGCCTGCCCCCGGCCGTCCGCTTCTGGAAGTCCAAGCTCGAGGAGACGGACTCCGACGAGACGTTTCCGGTGGGTGTGATGTACGGCCCCTCGGGTTGCGGCAAGTCGTCACTCGTGAGGGCCGGCGTGATCCCCCGCCTCGACCGCGGCGTCCAGGCCATCTACGTCGAGGCAAGTTCGGACAACACCGAGGCCCGTTTACTGCGGGCCATCCGCAAGCAAGTCTTCGACCACGCGGAGATTGCCGACCCGCCCTCGGCCGTGGCGTTCCTCCGTCGCAGACCGGCCGGACCCAAGGTGGTCCTCGTCTTCGACCAATTTGAGCAATGGCTGTTTGCCCGCACGGACGTGGATCGCGAACCGCTCACGGCCGCACTGCGGCAGTGCGATGGCGGGCGGGTGCAGGCCGTGCTGCTGGTCCGCGATGATTTCATCACGCCGGCCACGCGCCTGCTCAAGTCCCTCGAAGTCCCGCTCCGCGAGGGCGTCAATGCGGCGATGGTTGATCTGTTCGACCCGCCGCACGCGCGAAGGGTGCTGGCCGCTTTCGGCGGGGCGTACTCCGCCGTCGGAGACCGGCTCACGTCCGAGCAGGAACGGTTCATCAGCGACGCCGTCGAGCAACTGGCAGAGCGGGGACGGGTAGTTGCCGTGCGACTCGGCCTGTTCGCCGCAATGGTCAAAAGCAAACCGTGGACCTCGGCCACACTGAAGGAACTCGGCGGGGCTGGCGGCGTGGGCGTGGCGTTTCTGGAGGAGTCGCTTGGAACGGCCGCGCCGGCCAGCCGCCGATCGCTTACCTCACCGGCCGCGAAAGTGCTTGCCGCCTTGCTTCCCCCGGCCGGCGCGCCGATCCGGGGCACGCCGCGCTCGGCCGACGAACTTCAGAAAGTCGTGGCTGCCGACCCGGCGACTTGGCAGGATGTCATCCGATTGCTCGACACGGAGCTACGACTGATCACCCCGGCCACCAGCGCCGACGGCCCGGTCGGCTACCAGATGACACACGACTATCTGGTGCCGGCCGTGCGGTCCTGGCTCGACCGCCGCGACCGAGCATCGAAAAGCGGCCGTGCCCGGCTATTGCTCGACGAACGGGCACAATTGTGGACCGCGAAGCCAATGCAACGCAACCTGCCGAGTCTCCTGGAATGGGCCCGCATCCGCCTGTTGACGCGATCGCGCGACTGGACCGCCGGTCAGCGGGCGATGATGCGAACGGCGGGTCTACGGTACGTGACCGGGGTTGCGATCATGCTGTTCGTTAGCGCGTATAGTGTCTATCAGATTCACCAAATCCAATCGACGCGAGAGCAACTCGATCAAGCTCGCGCGGAGGCTCTCTTCAAACAAGCACTCGCTGCAGACCCGGGGCTGCTGGGGCCGATCGTCCGGGAGTTGCGGCAATACGGTCCGAAGGCAGCAACGCTGCTCGCCCGCACCGATATCCCCCCCGAATTTCGGGCCAACTTCAAGTTCATTTCAGCGGATCGCGCCAGTTTGGTCGGTTATCTCAGCGATCCGACCAAGGCGGCCTATCACTCAGCAGCACTGCAGCTGCTCGCCGACGAGCCGTCCTTTTGGACAGCCGAGGAACCACTTCTGACTGTGGCCCCGGCTGCACTCATCCGGTTGCCCGACCTCATGTCCCGAAAGTCGGACGAGTTGATCGCGCTGTTGCGCAAGGCAGCGGTCACGCCGGGCAATTCGAAGAAGCGTGCGCATGCGGCCGCTCTCCTTTGGAAATTCGGCGACCCCGGCCCCGCGATCCCGATGCTTTCCGCCGGGGTGGTCGATCTCGACGCCCGCACTCGCCTGACGAAGGCCCTCGCACAATTGCGCGTCGATCCGCAAAGCGTCTTCGAGGAGTGGCAGCGTACGCCAACCGCGCGCTATTCATTGACCCTGGCATTGGGTGAATACGACGACAA
>JAIBBI010000023.1 GCA_019694755.1 Gemmataceae bacterium | reverse complement strand
CGCCTGGCGGCTAGCCGAGGGCCTGGCCCACGCCCACGCCCGCGGCATCCTCCACCGCGACCTGAAGCCCGCGAACATCCTCCTGGCCGACGACGGCGAACCGCTGTTGCTCGACTTCAACCTGGCCGACGGAAAGGGCATGGCGGGCAAGGTGGAGTCGGCCTATGTCGGCGGCACACTACCCTACATGGCCCCCGAGCAGATCCGCTACTACGCCGGCAAGGGCCCGCAATCCGATGCCCGGGCCGATGTATACGCCGTCGGCCTGATCCTGTACGAGTTGCTCACGGGCCGGCCGACGGTGACCTGGCCCGGTGGATCGGTCGACGCAGCATTGGCCGAGCTTTCCAAAGCGCGGAGCCACGCGCCCGACAGCGCTCGCCGGTGGAATCCCGATGTGTCGCCCGCGCTCGCGGCGATCGTGGCCAAGTGCCTGACGCCCGACCCGGAGCAGCGGTATCCGTCGGCCCGCGAACTGGCCGAAGACCTCGCGGCCCAGCGACGCCACGAGCCGCTGCGCCACCAGCGCGAGCCGTCGTGGCGCGAGCGGGCGGGCAAGTGGGTCCGCCGGCACCCGTCGGCGACCTCTGGGGCCACGGTCGCGACCGTGTCGGCCGTGCTGTTGTTCGCCGCAACGTTGGCCGGCTTACGGATTCATCAGGACCGGCAACTGCTGGCCCAGCGTGACAATTATCGGGTCTTCGAAGACGATGTCCGCGCGGCGCAGATCGCCCTCGCGCATCCGTCGCCCGACCCGGAACAGTGGAAACTCGGCACCGCGGCAGCGCGCCGGGCGTGGGAACGATTCCCGGACGCAAGCCCGGAATTGCCCGAAGAGCGCGGCCGACTGGCATACCTGCTCGCGCGGTCCGAGTGGCAGGCCGCCGGGCGGACCGGCGACCCCGCGGTCCGGCAGCAACACCTCGACGCTGCCCGACACTGGAATGAACATGCCGGCCGGCTACTCAACTCCGGCCCGCTCGGCGCAGTGGTCCGCGATCAGAGTCGCTGGCTCGCCGACCCGAAGACGCTCGACGAGGTCGCCCTGGCGGCCGGGACGCCGGACTCGGCCGACGCCTTCCTCAGCGGGCAGATCCTGCTCGGGCGGAATCGACCCCGCGAGGCCGCAGCCGCTCTGGCCCGGGCCACGCAGTCCGATCCGACCTCGGTGCTGGCGTGGTACACCCGTGGCATGGCGGCGCAGTCGGCCGGGCGGCTCGACGACGCACTTTCCAGCTTCTCGGCATGTATCGCGCTCAGCCCGAAGCGGTCCGATGTCTGGCGTGCCCGCGGCAACGTCCTGCACGCAATGGGCCGGGACGACGACGCGCTGCCCGATCTCGACCGGGCTGTGGCTTTGGCCCCCGATGTCATGGCCGCGCGGCTCGACCGCGGGCTGATCAAGATGGCGAAGGGCGACCTGGCCGGGGCCGAGGCGGACATCACGGCCGCCATCGAGGGCGGCTACCCCGAGACCCGGCTGCACTTCCTGCGGGCCCGGATCCGCGACAATCGCGGAAACAAATCCGGTGCGGCTGAGGATCGCGCCACCGGTTTCGGGTCCGCCCCGCAGACCGAGGCCGACTGGCAGGCGCGGGCCCTCGCCCGACTCCCGGGCGATCCGCAGGCCGCGCTGAAAGATCTGGAGCAATGCCTGGTCGAATACCCGGCCTCGCGCCTGGCCTATGAGAATCGTGCATACATCGAGGATGCCATTCTGAAGCGACCGGCCGAGGCCTTGGCCGCGCTCGACGAAGCGGTGCGGGTCGATCCGGCGGCGGCGATCACCCGGGCGACGCGGGGCGTCTTGCGGGCCCGGGCGAAGCGGTTCGCCGAGGCCCGGGAGGATGCCGCGCGGGCCATGGAACTAGAAAGCCGGCCGAGCGTCATATATGCAGTTGCGGGGATTTACGCCCTCACCGCCCAGGACCGCCCGGCCGACCGCGACCGGGCTTTGTTCCTGCTCAGCCAGGCCGTTCACCTCGGCTACGGCTTGGACCTGATCGATTCCGACCCGGAACTGGCCTCGCTCCGGGCCCTTCCGGAGGTCCGGCGACTGGTGGCCGGCGCGAAGCAAAACAGCCCCCGCCGGCAAGCGGGTGGTTGATCGGGACGGCGAAAATGGTATTATCTTGTCAGACGTTGTGGGCGGGCAATTCATGAAACGCCGCATCCGGCTCGATTTACTGTCGCTGGAATCCCGGCTTGTCCCGGCCACGTTCGGCATTCCGTGGGCCGACGCCCGTCACCTCACCGTGAGTTTCGCACCCGACCAGACGGCCATCTCGGGCTCGACGAGCAATCTGTTTCAGACCTTGAATTCCCAAGCCGGCACCAGCGTCTGGCAACGCGACATCCTGCGTGCGCTTCAGTCGTGGGCGTCGGTCACCAATATCGATGTCGGGCTGGTCAGCGATGCCGGCCTGGCGTTCGGGTCGAACGCGATCGGCAGCGCGGGCCGGGTCGCCGGAGACATCCGCATCGGCGCAACTGACCTCGCGGCCAACGTGCTCGCGATCGGCCTGCCGCCCGACCCGTACTTCGCAGACTCGTGGTCCGGCGAGGTGATTTACAACAGCAACAATGAACTGGATCCCGATCACCACACACTTTATTCGGTGTTCCTGCACGAGTTCGGCCACGCGTTCGGTGTCGACGAGATCGACACGCCGGGCTCGGCCATGTACAACGCGCCCGCCTCGGCCGTCACGAAGCTGGGTGCTGTGGATGTCGCGACCATTCAGGACATGTACGGCGTCCGCCAGCCCGACATGTACGACGCCGATGCGGCCAACAACACGATCTGGACCGCGACGCGGATCATCTCGGTGTCGCCACCGGGCGGGCACGGCCGCGGGCAGAACACCCAGTCGAAGTCGGCCCCGGTCGTCTTCTTCGGCGATGTCACCACCAACAGCGACGTCGACTTCTACAGGCTCGATGTGCCGCTGGGCTACAATGGCAGCGCGACCTACCGTGTGCAGACCCGCGGTATCAGCCTGATGAACCCGAAGGTCTCGGTCTACAACACGGCCGGGACGCTGGTGAGCCAGCAGACGTCGACCCAACTGGGCGGCGGGTACGTTGAGATCAAGATCCCGCGAGTCTTTTCCGGTTCCCGATACTACCTCAAGATTGAAGGCGCGACCCCCGACGTATTCGGGATCGGCCGCTATTCCGCGGCCGTTACCTATGACGCCGCCGTCAGTCCGGCAATGCTCGCCGGCCTGCCCATGGTCATGACCGGGCCGTTCGACGGGCTCGACTCGTGCGAGATCAATACGATCCTGACCCACTCCGGGGATCACTGCTTCTTCCCGGATAACGGCACCAACGACACCATCGCCGATGCCGACCCACTGCGGTCGACCACGGCCCGCGGCGTGTATTCGACGACCGGTACGCTCCAGTCGGCCAGCGACATCGATATTTACCGCATCAAGACGCCGAACCAGACCACCCCGCTCACCCTGACGATCACGACACGTGCCACGTCGGTCAACGGCATCGTGCCGAAGGCAGAACTCGTCAACGGGGCTGGTCAGGTGATCGCCGCTATGGTGCTCGCCAACGGCGACGGGCGGTTCACGATTCAAGCGACCAACCTCAGCCCGACCGGCGCGTACTACGTCCGCGTGACCGGCATGACGGCGGGGCAGATTGGCAACTACACGGTGACGGCCTACACCAGCGCGCCGGCCGTCACCCCGACCGAGTTCGAGACCGTCTCGGTCTCGACGCAGACCGTCGATACCCTGGTCGTGTTGCAGAGCCAGGTGTTTCACTTCCTGCTGTCCGTGTCCGGCGCGTCCGACGACGCGATCCGCATGACGATCGAGTCGAACGGGTCGATCGTGTACGACGTGACGGTGAAGTCCGGGTCGGCGGCCAGTGCGCGTGCTGTGCTGCTCAAGCCAGGCAACTACACCGTGCGGTACTCCCGAGTCGGGAGCGGTGTTACTCCGCTGACCGCACGCCTCAACGGCGCGGTGATTTCCGACCCGATCGGGCCATTGCCGCAGGACACCACCGCGAACAACGCAGCCAACGGCGGCGATCTCGCATCGTATTACTTTGCATCGCTCAAGAGACTCCGAAAGTTCCTGGAAACCAAAGCCAACGCCTAATCCGTCGTAGCGCGGGCCCCTTCATCTCATCTTCATGTTGCTCGTGATAATCCTGATGCCACGGGGGACATTTCATGCTGCGCCGATCACTGCTTGTATTCGCGGGTGTCATAAGTCTGGGCGCGGTCGCACTCGTGGCGCAGCCGCCGGGCCCGCCGCGCGACGGCGACCCGAAGGGCGACGTGTTCAAGGGTGGGTTCGGCCCGCCGGGCATGGGGGCGAAACGACCGATCCTGAAACAGTTCGACAAGAATGGCGACGGCTGGCTCGACGACGAAGAACGCAAGGAAGCCCGCGAGTTCGTGAAGAAGAACGCCGGCGGGCGCGGCGGATTCGGCAAGGGGCCGCCCGGCGGGTTCAAAATGAAGGGCGGCGGGGAGGCCGAGAAGCCCCGGCCCGGCCCCAAAGTCGCCGTCGCCGACGCCCCGAAGTATCCCGGCAAGCCGCTCTATGACGGCAAGATCCTACGGACGATCTTCCTCGAATTCACAAGCAGCGACTGGGAAAAGGAACTCGAAGACTTCCACGGCACCGACGTCGAAGTGCCCGCGACGATGACCGTCGACGGCAAGACGTACAAGAACGTCGGCGTGCATTTCCGCGGCGCGTCGTCGTACATGATGGTGCCGACCGGGTCCAAGCGGTCGTTCAACGTCTCCATGGACCTCGCGGACAAGCGCCAGCGGCTGTACGGGTCGAAGACGCTGAACCTGCTCAACGGGCACGACGACGCCTCGATGATGAGCACCGTGCTGTTCTCGCACATCGCCCGGCAGTACATTCCGTGCCCGCAGGCGAACTTCGTGAAAGTCGTCGTCAACGGTGAGTCGTGGGGCGTGTACGCCAGCGTCGAGCAGTTCGACAAGCACTTCATCGAGGAGAACTTCAAGACGAAGAAGGGCCACCGCTGGAAAGTCCGCGGCAACCCCGGGGCTCGGAGCGGCCTCGAATACACCGGCGACAACGTCGCCGACTACAAGCGACGATTCGAAATGAAGTCGGAAGATAACGCCAAGGCATGGCAGGACCTCATCAAACTCTGCAAGACCCTGAACACGACGCCGCCGGATCAGCTCGTCGAAGCGCTTAAGCCGATGCTCGATATCGAGGGCGTGCTCTGGTTTCTCGCCCTCGACATTGCACTCATCAACAACGACGGCTACTGGGTGCGGGCCAGCGATTACAGCCTTTTTCAGGACGAAAAGGGAATCTTCCATGTAGTCCCCCACGACATGAATGAGGCGTTTCACGGGGCGATGGGCGGTCCCGGGTTCGGCCCGCCGGGAGGCGGCATGTTCCGTCCGTTCGGCGGCCCAGGCCAGGACAAGGACAAGGACAAATTCGACGGACCGCCGCGCGACCGCGAAAAGGACAAGTTCGACGGGCCACCGCGCGAGCGTGAAAAGGGTGACGGCCCGCCGCGCGACCGCGAAAAGGACAAGGGTGATGATAAAGGCCGCGGGCCGATGGGCCGGCCGGGCGGAGGCCTGGGCGGTCGCAACGGGTTGGAACTCGACCCGCTGACGGGCCTCGACAGCGCGCGGATGCCGCTCCGCAGCAAACTCCTTGCCGTGCCGGAACTCCGAACGCGCTACCTCGAGCACGTGCGCACGATTGCGAAGGAGTCGCTCGACTGGGAGAAACTCGGGCCGGTGATCGCGGATTACCGCAAACTCATCGAGAAGGAAGTCGAAGCCGATACGCGGAAGTTGGAATCGTACGCGGCCTTCCAGAAAGCGACGGCCGACACGGTCGCTCCGCCGCCGCCGGCCGGTGAGGGGCAGCCGCGCCGCCGGCCGGGCAACGAGTTGAGCCTGCGGGCGTTTGCCGAGGGGCGACGCAAGTACCTGCTCGAGCTCCCGGCCATCCGCGAGTTGCCCCCCGCGGGCAAGCGCTAGTTCCCCGCGACCCAGGCTCCGCCGCGGAAGTTCGGATCGAAGGCGGAGAACTCGCTGACGACCTGCCCGTTGCGGGCGCCGATGATGCGCACGACCGGCGGTACGCCCGGTCCGGGCGCGACCAGGAGCGAGGGCTGCCGGGTGCGGTCGGCATCGAACATCGCGACGCGGACTCCGCCCAGGAAGTTGCGGTCGTACGGCCAGACTTCGCCGATCGCCGCCCCGGTCATCGGGTCAAACATGCGGACGTGCGGGCCGCCGTTCGCGCCCGGCCCGGTCACAATCTCCGCGCGACCGTTCCCCGTTACGTCGGCCGCCGCCACGAACACGCCGCCGAGAAACGCCCGCTCGTAGGCGTAGAAGCCGGCGATCGGCTGGGCGTTCCGCCCGCTGAACACTTTCACGAGCGGTTCGCCGCCGGGCCCCGGCGCGGTAATCACGTCGGGGATGCGGTCGCCATCGACATCGGCGACGGCCACCCGCGCGCCGCAGGTCAATCGCTGGTCGTAGGCGAAGAACTCGGCTTTCACCTGGAGCGTCATCCCGTCGAACACGCGGACGTGCGGCCCGCCGCCGTCGCCCGCGCCAGTGACAATGTCGGCCCGCCCGGTGCCGCTGAAGTCCCCGGCCGCCACCCACACGCCGCTCAGCATCAGCGGATCGTAGGCGTGAAACTGGTTGATCAGCGACAGGTCGCGCCCGTTGAAGACCCGCACCAGCGGCGGCCCGCCCGGCCCCGGCGCGGTGATGACGTCCACGATGCCGTCGCCGTTGACATCCGCCACGGCGACGCGGACGCCGCCCTGAAAACCGGCGTCGTACGCCATGAAATCCTGCTGAGCCTGGCCCCGGCGATCGAGCAACAGGCGGACGACAGGCACGCCGCCCTCGCCCGCGCCGAGCGCGATGATGCCCTGATCGCGGTGATTGCAGATCGGGAAGCCGGGATCGACCACCGGCGGCGGAATGCCCGGGCCGGGCGGCACGACGGGGCCGCCGCCGACGGGCATGCCCAGCGCCGCGGCCAGCACGCGGTACGACTGATCGACCTGCGCGGCCTGGAGTCGCAACTGCGGGTACGGCGCGATGCCCGCACCGCCGAGCGACTGCGCGAGCGCGACCCAGCGGACCTGGACGGGCGGAAACTCGGCCTGGATCTGTTCGATGCGGGCGGGGCCGTTGAGCAGGTCGACGATGCGGTCGGCCGAGCGGGCGAATTGCCGGATGTCCTGCTCCAGTTGCCGGCCGAAGCGGTCCGGCGGCAGCGTCTGCCGGGCGATGACCAGAAGCGCGTCGGTCTGCTGATTGAGTGAACGCGCCAGTCGGCGGAGGGCGTCGCGCTGCGGGTCGTTCAGTCCGCCGCCCGGGGGGATCGGCGGACCGCCACCGAAGTTCAGTGCCGCGCCGAGCCGGGCGCATGCGAAGTCGGCCTTGCCCGCGGCCGCGAGCACCAGTGCGTCGTTGGCGGCGAAGGCCCGCGTCTTCGCGACGAGTTGATCCACTTCGCGGTCGAGATCCTGATACTGGGCGACGAGGGCCGGCAGCGGCTGAAACGCCGCGATGGATTGCTGGAGCCGCGTCGCCTTGACGATGCAGACGTCGCACTGCCGGCGGATCTCGGCCTGCGACGGCGCGGGCAGCCGGCGGGCCTGGTTGTCCACCATCCGGACTTCGGCAATTACCTGCCCGGCCTGGATCTGCGCCCCGGCGGCCGAGCGGCTGCGCGGGTCGCCCGGCGGCTGGGCGAATCCCATTCCTCCGGCCAGGAGAAACAGTGCAATCGCGATCCGTTTCATTGCAGTCCTTTCCCGCGGGAGCGGCCGACCCTCGGGCAGCTTTGATTGACGTTGCAGCGACACGCGCCCTAGGCTGATCTTTCCGGAGGGATCCCATGAAGATCGATACGTGGTTATGGTACGTTCTGCTCGCCGGCCTGAGCTGGGGCACTTACGTCCCCATCATCTTTTACGGCGGCAGCGAACTCGGCGGCAAACCCGCGAGCCGACTGCTCGCCATCCTTTGCGTCGGCGTGGCCTATTTCGTCCTCGCCATTGTGATCCCGGGGTTTCTGCTCTTCAACACCCCGGCCGACAAACGGCCGGACGTGACGAACACGGGGCTCGTCTTCTCTGCGCTCGCCGGCGTGGCGGGTGCGGTCGGCGCATTGTGCGTGGTGTTCGCCACGCAGTCGGCCGTCGCCTCGGCGGTCGCGGATAAGCTTCCGCCCACCACGTACAAGGTCTACATCGCGCCGCTCATCTTCGGGCTCGCGCCCGTCATCAACGTGCTGGTCAGCACGTTCTGGCATCCGGAAAAAGGCTCGGCCCTGCACTTCGGCTTGAAGGAGATGCCCGGGTGGAAGCTGCTCGCCGGCATCGTGCTGGTCGGGGCCGGGGCGTTTCTCGTGCTCCTGTCAAAGGAAGAGAGCGAAGCGAAGCCGAAGGCGGCCGCGGCGACAACGAAGCCGGCCGGCCCGTCGGCCACCTGAATTGCGACATTACTGGAGTCCCATTCCGTGTCTGTACCGTACCTCGCCCAGCAAGTGGTGATGATGCCCCGGGATTCCAACCCGCAGGGCACGATCTTCGGCGGCGTGATCCTGTCGATCATCGACATGGGGGCGCACACCGGCGCAAAGCACCACGTCATCCAGGCCGGCGGCGAACCGCCGATGCTCGTCACCGTGGCCGTGAACCGTGTCGAATTCAAGCACCCCGTGTTCGTGGGCGATGTGGTCCGCTGCCTGGTCAGCCTGTGCAAGTTCGGGCGGACATCGGTCACGGTGAAGGTCGTCATCGAGGCCGAGCGCGGCATCGAAAACATCGCCGTCACCGAGGCCGAGGTCGTTTTCGTGAACATCGACCGCACCAGCCCGGACCGGAAACCAAAAGCCCTGTTCGGCCCGGAAGGCCCTCGTTCTGTGGCGTGAGAGGTGCAAGCCGTGGACGCCCCGCCCAATTCCACGCCCGGCGATCCCGTCCCACAATCCGGCCGCATTGCCGCGATCGACGTGCTCCGGGGCTTCGCCCTGTGTGGCATCCTGCTGATGAACATCCAATCGTTCGCCATGATCGGCATGGCGTACGTGAACCCGTATTCCTTCGGCGACATGACCGGGGCGAATTACCGCGTCTGGTGGTTCTCCCACGTCTTCGCCGACCAGAAGTTCATGACGATCTTTTCGATGCTCTTCGGCGCGGGCATCGTGCTCATGACCGGCCGGCGCGAGGCACAATCGGGCGACGCGGCCCGCGTGCATTACCGGCGCATGAGCGTGCTGCTCGTTTTCGGTCTGGCCCACGCCTACCTGCTCTGGTTCGGCGACATCCTTGTGACGTACGCGCTGGCGGGGATGATCGCATTCCCGTTTCGGAAGTCCGGTCCGATCAAGCTCATCTTGCTCGGCTCGCTCGCGCTGTGCGTTCACCCGGCCATCAATCATCTGTTCTCCGCGACGTTTCCGTATTGGCCGGACGATGCCCGGGCGAATTTCATCCGCGGCATGACGCCGTCGCCGGCCGACATCCAGAAGGAGATCGCCCACCTCCGCGCCGGTTGGCTCGATCAGTTGCCGTTCCGCGCCCAGACCGCGATCGTCATGCAGACGCTGATGCTCGGGACGTTTTTCTTCTGGCGCGCGCTCGGCCTCATGCTCTTCGGCATGGTGCTGTTCCGCAGCGGGTTCTTCTCCGCGGCGTGGTCCGCGAGGCGGTATCTGGGCGTGGTGATCGTCGGCGCGGTGGTCGGCTTCCCGATCATTCTCGCGGGAATCCGGGCGAACGACGGGCGGGACTGGGAGCCGGTCTACCTGATCTTCACCGGATCCGACTTCAACTACTGGGGAAGCGTTCCCGTGAGCCTGGCGTATTGTGCCGTGGTCATGCTGATCTGCAAAGTGCCGGCGCTGTTGAGGTGTGCCCGCCCGTGGGCTGCGGTGGGGCAGATGGCGCTGACGAATTACCTCATGCAGTCGGTGATCTGCACGACGATCTTTTACGGCCACGGGCTCGGCTGGTTCGGCCAGGTCGAGCGCGTGGGGCAGTTGGGAATCGTGGTCGGCGTGTGGGCCGCCGAGTTGATCTGGTCGCCGATCTGGCTCCACTTCTTCCGCTTCGGCCCGATGGAGTGGATCTGGCGAGTGCTGACGTACGGCCGGCGGGTATGATTGTACGTCCCCGCAGTCCCTCCGGGACGCAGTCAAGAAATGCAACGGATACCCGGAGTTCGCCGAAGCGGCAAATCCCGGGTTTCGGACCAACAAATGTAATCCGCCCCGGATGGGGCTGGGGAGTCGTGTGCCACATACCCGTCGACTTACCGCTACGGCGCTGAGGAGTCTGAAGTCTCCGGCGGTCGATGCTCCGGGCCGCGGATCAACCACGGGACCGCTGCCGCGGCGGCACCCGAGGCCCAAATACACCAGCCGAATGACGGCAGTAGTAACTGGTAGTTGTTGGCGAGGATCACGCCGAGCGTCACGACATGATACAAGCCGACGAACAGCCCGAGAGGGCCTAGCAACAGGCTCCCGCCAATCCGCGCCAGAAACCCCGCATTGGATGATCGCGAAGTTCGGGACATGAGTTTGCAGACGCCCAACAGTGCGCCGCCGAACAGCAACCAGTAAAACGCGAATTCAATGGCTCGTACCCAGAGCGACATGGAACGACCTCCCTCGCCTTACCCATGCTACATGTGCGGCATGCACCGATCCGATTCGTGGAGGAACCGCAATCCCGTCGCAACTCAGCGTGCGATATCTCGGCTACCGGGGCCGAAGACCAGTTCGCCCGACACCTTTACTTCCGTGCATACTTGTCGATCCACACCTGTGGATCGTTACCGAAGTCGTTCCCGGTAATCACCCTCAATCGCTTAATCATCTCCCGTGTCACTGTTGCCCGGTAGCCTTCGACGACACGGTCTAGCGTCGAGCCAGTCGTCTGCTTGGTCCCGCTGGGATAATACGACACGGCATACCCAAGGCAGTCAGCGATAGTTGTGGGTTCGGTCGCTTTCTCGGACCTGAAACGCAATTCCTCGAATTCCTCCACCTGGTCGCCCGCGTAAGCGACGTGGAGCTTCATGAATGCAAGCTCGACCGAAAGTACGACCACGCCGATGGCGCTGATGATGAACAACATCCACGGGATGGCGACCAGCCAAATGCCTGCTCGCCGCGTCATTGCACACGTTCCACGCCTGCCGAGAGAATCCACTTGTGTCAAGCCATAAGACGTGGGGATCGCTCGCGGTGCCAGTCATTGTGGCAGTTGTTCGCTGGAACTACAACTCGGCGTTCTGCCGGTCCGACACGCTGTCAGGCGAGGAACGGCTCGTATCTTGAACCGGAGTACTGCCGCAGCTTGGTGAGCGTGGTCTTGGCGACCGTCGTCAACAGTCGGTTTGCCGCGAATTCTCCCCGAATACGATGACCCTCGGCAACGATCGGGTCTTTCCAAATGACTTAAACTCCCATCAGTTCTTCCGGCGCGCAAGCGATTTGCCTACCAAGTGGCCACTCACGCATCTCACTCACCGATCGTAGTACCACTCCTGCACTGTCCCGTCCGGCCCGAACCACAATTGGAATTCAGCCAGCCGACTTGGCGGGCGGTAGATCCACTTGCCTCCACCGTCCCGATCGTCGTTTGTCGATGTCGGCTCCCCGAGTAACTCTCGGACCTGATCCCTCGTCGCGCCGGGCAACTGGTCGATGATGCGCTTGGGTACCCAGTCGGTCCACATGTAATGGCCGATGCCGACGAACAGGGCCAAGAGTACGACCGGAACTCCGATGTACTTCGCGAGCGCAATCGCTACATCTCGGGTCGACTGCGTCGTTCGTGCCATGGCCTCCCCCACCGACCCGAGCAAATCACACCATCAACCCCTGTCCGTACGCAATGCAGTGTACGCCGACGAGGTGGGAGACGAAGGTTGCAACGCCGCGGACTATCGCCGCCCGCCGACCATCACCCTGCGGGCGAGCGCTAACATGGATTCACGGTTTGGGATATGGGTGATTGAAATCGCTTCGAAGCCGCATTGTATGTTGGGAGATCGACCGCTTCCGGGGAGTATCTCCGAAAGCTCTCTCCAATGGATCGATCCCGGCACAACAGTAGCGTACTCGTCGAATCCCAGCACACGATTTCGATCTCGGCGGCTGGGTGTTGGATGCGAGGAGTGTCGATCCAAAAACCCGTATTGCCGTCGGCGTAAGGTACGACCTCCAGCCGGTCCAGGTCAAGCAAAGTGCCTGGGGGAAACCCGGACAGCACGGCCCACATGACCTGCATGTTGTAATCGGCCACGAGGCGAGACAACTCCTCGCCCGTCCGCCAATGCGGCCCCGTGCCGGTGAATGGCGGCGGCCGATCGCCCGGAACTCCCAAGTAATTGAACCTGAAATCGGTTATGAGCCAGTCGAACTCCCGCTGTCGTTCGCCGATGGCCCGAAACACGAGCCTCAGATCGGTGAAGTACGGCATCTCGCAACGGCCTTCGAGTAGTGTCTCCACTCGGGATACCTCCTAGCCCCCAAATCACACCATCCACCCCTGTCCGTACGCGATGCAGAGTACGCCGACGAGGTGGGAGACGAAGGTTGCAATGCCACGGACCATCGCCGTTTGCCGACCATCACCCTGCGGGCGAGCGCAACTCAGGGTGCGTGAACTTGGCGATCGTCTTGTACAGTCGGTTCGCCGCGGCCCAACTCTATTCGTAACTTCGTCCACTTTGCCCAGCAATCGTCGGGATTGATATCACGATAGCCCCGCTTTGCTTCGACCGCAGAGGCCGCATCCGGTGGCAAAGCCACACAGACGGCATTGTCCCGAATCGACATCACTTCGGCTTCGTTCAGCGGGAGACCCTTGAGATCCTCGGCTCGAACAAGTAACGGTGCCAAGGCGGGGATAAACACAAGCAGCAAAGGTGAATCGGCCATTGGTGCCTCCCCCACCGTCCCGCAAATCACCCGATCCACCCCTGCCCGTACGCGATGCACAATACGCCGACGAGGTGGGAGAGGAAGGTGGCGACGCCGAGTGTCATCGCGACGCGGGATTGGCCGAAGCCGCCGACTTTGCGGTTGGCCCGGTAGCGGCGCAGGGCGACGATGCCACAGACGAACGCGCACGGGCCGAGGATGATGCCGAGCGGCGGCACGAGCGCGCCGAGCGAGAGCCGATAGGCCAGCATGCCGATCGGGTTCTGCCAGCAGGCGGTGTCGCCGAAGGTCTTGATCGGGGGCAGCGGTGTCTTCTGCATGCAGTGAATTGTGCTACGGCGCGGCCACGGTGTTTCCAACCGCCGCGTACGCGGCGCGGGCCACTGCGACGGCCGACACCAGAGTCGCCACGTCGAACGGATCGACCGCCCGCATCTCGATTGACAGCCAACCCGCATAGCCGACCGCCCGCAATTCCGCCGCGAAAGCCGGGTGGTCGATGCCGCCCGAGCCCAGCGGCGCGAGGTCCGGTTCGCTCAGGTGGACGTGCCCGAGAATGTCGGCATTCGTCCGGATCGTCTCCGCCACCGGGTCGCCGGCAATGGCCATGCACGCGGTGTCGAGGTGCCAGCGCAGGCCGGGATGATTCACCCGCCGGACCAGACCCGCGGCCGACTCGGCATTGGTCAGGTAATCAGCCCCGTAGCGCGGCGGGTTGGCCTCGACGACAACCGTCGTGCCGTGCTCGACCGCACAGGATGCGAGTTGGCCGAAGAAGTCGACCGACTCCGCTTCCACTTCGTCGGCCGAGCGCGGGGCGATGATGCGGTTCTTCGGCGAACCGAAGACGAGTGACTTCGCGCCCAGTCGGCCGCACGTGCGGATCACACCTTTCAGATAGTCGAGCGTGCGCGCGCGGACGCCGGCATCCTGAAAAAGCGTGAGGTCCGGCCGGCCGAAGAGCAGCGCCTGGGCGGCTACGATGGCGAAGCCGCGGTCGGCCCACCACCGGCGGTGCTCATCAATCGCGGCATCATCGACATTCGACGGGTCGGGCCAGATCTTCCGCGGTGCAACCTCGATTGCGCGGACTCCAAGCCGGGCCAGCGTGTCGGCCGCGTCGGCATCGCGCCCCTCGGGCCAGGCGATCGTCGAGACGGCGAGTTTCATCGCTCCCCCGCGCGGTAGGCCCGGGCGAAATCGCGCAGGTCGGCGAATACCTGCTCGCGCGAGTACATGTAACGACCCGCAACGCCGAATAGCCCCGCATTCTTGCTCTGCATGTCGTAGTCGGCTGGGGGCGCGCCGGGGTCGTTCTCGAACGGCATGCCCAACCCCTCCCGCGCGACCTCGGCCACGCTGAGGGGTTCAGTTGCGAGGTTGATCAGCGGCAGGCCCGTGCCGAGCGCTGTCTTCACATCATCCGCGAGGCGGGTCAGGGCGTACCACTGGAGCACGCTCCGGCTCTGGATCTTGTCCGTCTCGTGGTTATTCAGCAGGTCGAAGATCGCATTCTTCTTCAGCCCCCGGCCGAAGAGGCCGGGCAGGCGCAAGACCACGAGGCCGGGGAACCTGTCCGCCAGTTGCCGCTCGAGCGCGAGCCGATGCCGGCCGTACGGTTGCTGGGCGGCGGGGTCGATCGGCGTGTCCTCATCGACACTCCGTGCCACAGGGTAAACGTCGATCGTGCTGAACAGGACGACGCGGTCCGCCCGGCATTGCTCCAGGTTGCGTGCCAGCCGCTCGATGGCCGCGTGGTCTGTCGCAGGATCCTTGTTGGCGAGCCACTTCGTGCCGGGCATGCCGGCGACGAGCAGCAAGTCGAACTCCCGCCCGGCAATCGCCTCGATGTTCGACGAGTTGAACCCGACCGCCTCGGGCCAGGCGCGGGCGAGCGTGCCGCCGACCAAGCCGGTATGTCCGACGACGGCCGAGTTCATGGCTCGTACTCGATGCGGTAAAGGTAGGGCACGTCGAGGGCGACCAGTCTCAGCCTTTTCGTGTCGACCGTGCTCAGCAGGCCGGCCTCGTCGTAGACGTGCGTGACCTTCCAGAGCCGGGTGAAGTTGCTGAGCGTGCCGTGATCGAGGTTGGGCAGCAGCGTCGTCGGTTCGCCAGTGAGCGCGCCGTAGGCGGTGGCCAGCGCGGCCGGCGTGATTAGCAACCTGTGCGGCCGACCGGCCGAGTCCTTCTCCACCGCGGCCGACACGGCCCGCATCTCGGCAGACGGCTCGTACAGAATCTTCACGGGCGTCGGCCGGATGCGCTCGCGCCATTCCGTGTAGCGCTGGTCAGCCAGGCGGTAGACCGGAAGTAGCAGCAGCACGACGAGGTACATGCACGCCCGGCCCGTCGTCCACCCGGGTGCCCATGCGCAGAGCAGGCCGTTGAGGATCAGGGCGAGCACGGCATACGCCAGGCTAAAGTACCGCCCTTCGCCGTAGCCGACGAGCAGGCAGCCCGCGACGGTCATCACCGCCAGTGGCGGGCCGTACACGAGGAACCGCTTCAGTCCCGCGGGCAGTGCGGGCTTGCCGCGGGCACAGGCGATCACGGCCAGCGCGGCGAAGATCAGCGGCATCGACGAGTTCTTGATCCCGCCGATCGAGGCCAGCACGATCTTCGGGCCCTTCACGCGGACCAGTCCCGCGAGCCAGTGCGGGAAGTTGTCGCGCAGATCGTTGGCGGGCGGCACGTCGAAAAACTCCGTCACGTGGCCGCCCTGGGCCCGGCACAGTTGCCGGGTGTTGTCGCTAGCCAGCGGCTTGCCGAACCGCGCCTGGCAGTAGACCATCCACGGGCTCAGCGCGACGAGGACAAACGCACCGTACAACAGGGCGGCTCCGAACGTCGAGCCGACACTCCGCGTGCGCCGCCACGTGAGGATGATGACGCCGAGGCCGACCGCGGCCGCGACCGGCATCGCGTCGAAGCGGTTGAGCGAGGCCAGGCCCATGAGCAGCCCCGCGGTCGGCACCACCCACCGGCCGTTGTGCGCCAGCGTCGCCAGCGTCGCGACGAACAGCGCGACCGAGAGAGGAATCGATCGGCCCGCCTGCAACTCGTCGTTGAACACGGTGGCGGACAGGAGTGTGAGAAACGTCGCCGTGCCCACCCACGTTGGCAAGCCGAGCCGACGCGCCAGCCGGGCGAGTGCGAAGGCGAGTAGCAGCGTAGCGATCCCCGCAAGCACGACGCCGGTGACGACGCCGAGGTCGACGATCTGCCGCCCGGCCCACAGCGACACGGGCCAGAGCGGCGGGAACGCAAGGCTGTAGGGGTGATCGGTCTCGAACGACCGCGCGGTGTTCTGGCGGTAGAAGTCCCGACCGACGGTGTTCGACAGTTCGTAGTTCGACCAGACGTCGGCCGAGATCATCACCGAGAACGGCACGTTGTGAAACGACGCGGCGAGGCCCGCCACCACGATCAGGACGGTGAACCACCGGGGCACATCGGGTCGCGACTGGTCGGGCGGGTGGGTCATGCGGGAGAGGGGTTGTATCGGCCGAAGCACGCCGCGAACAGGCAGCGGATCACCCGCAGGTTGCCGCGGACCGGGCTGATCTTGGTCGGCACCGGGCCGGTCGCCGGGTATCGCCGGGCGACGGGAATCTCCGTCACGCGAAAGCCGAGTCGGGCGGCGCGGATCGCAAGGTAATAGTGCAACTCGTAGCCGACGAACACGTCGCGGAACGTCGCGACGCGTGAGTCGGCGAGAAACTTCGCGCTGTAGGCGCGGAAGCCGTTGGTCGTGTCGGTGTATGGAAACCGCGAGGCCAAGCGCATCATCGGTACATGGAGCAGCTTCAGGCCCCAGTGGCGCGAGCGGGGCAGGTTCTCCGACACGCCGCCGGGGATGAACCGCGAGCCCTGCACGTGATCGTACCCCTCGTCGAGGGCGGCCGTGAAGCGTGGCAGGGCTTCGACGCCGTCCTTGCCGTTGCCGTCGATACACACGACGCCGCGATAGCCGCGGTCGAGCGCCCAAGCGAACGCCATGCGCATCTGGGCCCCGAGTTTGCCGGGGCCGGTCTTGGTCAGCAGCGTGTTCACGCCGCGGGGCTCCAACTGTTCGCGGGCGGTCGAGCCGTCGCTGCTGCCGCCGTCGGCTACCACGACATCCAGCCCGGCAGCCGGTCCGCGCATGGCGTCGAGCTGTTTGTGGAGTTTGCCGTTCTCGTTGATGACGAAGACGCAGACACAGTAGTCGGCCGAGCGCGGGCGGTACTCGTCCGCGGAGTAGGCCGGCACTTCGCGGGCCGGCGTCATGCCCCGTCGTCCGACTTTCCGAGGACGTTGCGGCGCTCGGGGTCCGACAGGTCCACCGCGCTCGATACTTCCGGCCGGGTGTGGTAGAGCGGGCGGACTGTTGTCTCTTCGACCAGCCGGCCCATGTATTCGCCGAGCAGCGCGAGCATCAGGAAGGCGAGCGTGAACAGGCCGTTGACCTGCAGGCTCAGCGTGGTCCAGCCCGGTAGCACGTCCTTCTTGAACAGGTAGATGCCGATCACGTACAGCGTGTACAGGAAGCTGAGGAAGCTGCCGGCGAGGCCCAGCACGCTGATGAGCCGTAGCGGCACCAGCGAGTTGTGGACGAGCAGCGACAGGCCGATCCGCAACCCGCGGAGCAGGCTGGTGTGCGGCTTTGCGCCGGATCGCGAGATCCGCTCGTACGGATACTGCTTCGCGACGAGGCCGACATCGGCAGCCACGAGCAGGAAGTACCGCCGGCGCTGCCGGACTTGCACGAGCGCGTTGACTGCGTGCCGGCTCAACGCCCGGCAACCGGTCGTGCCCGTCGGCAGGTCCACGTCGAGGAATCGGCGCACGAGACCGAGAAACCGCTGGCGGAGAAACCGGTACGCCCCGCCCGGCGGAGTCGAGCCGCGGTCGACGCCAACGACGAGGTCCGCACCCGACCGGCACACGTCGATCATCCCGGGGATGACCGACGGCGGGTCGAAGTCCGGATTCAGGCACACGACGTAGTCGCCGATCGCCGCGTCGAGGCCCGCGACCAGCGCGGTCTCTTCATCGGTGGGGCGGGTGAGGCGCAGGTAGCGGATGCCGGGTATCCGGCGGAGGGTCTCGCGCACGGCCGACTCGGTGGCGTCGGTCGAGCCGTTGTCGATGAGGACGATTTCGGAATGGGTGAATTGGGCCGCGAGCAGCTTCGACAACTCGCCGAGAAACTCGGGGAGCAGGGCCGCCTGATCGCGGACGACCGCGACCGCCGAGACGAGCACTTCCGCCCGGCTCACGATGGCCCGCCCCTTTCCAGCATTTGTTCGATCACGTCCCATGCATCATACACGTTGTCGATCTTGCCGCCCAAGACGAGATGGTAGCCCTGCAACCCGTGATTGGGTGCGAACAGGATGGGCCGGGAGTCGTCCGTTTCGCTGCGGGGCAACAGCGTTTTCACCTCCCAGAGCGACTCGCGATAGCTGGCCCCCGCCAGTGCAGGCACGTACCGCGCCGCGTCGCGAATCATGTACGGGTAGGCGGTCGCGCGGTCGGCGGCGGCCAGCACGTCGTCGGCCGGGCGGTAGCCGGCCGGGCCGTCGCTCCAGCATCCGTGCGGTGTGTAGCGCACGTGGCTCAGCGAGTGGCAGCCGCGGGCCGGGAACGGCATGCACGAGAAGAACGGCCCGTCCATCACCGTGATGCCGACGTGGCGCAGGTCTTCGGGCACATCCACCAGAGCGAGTTCGGTGAGTTCGTGTTTGAGCGGAACGGCCGGGAGGCCACTGGCGACCCCCGGCCCATTGACGGCCGCGTAGCCGCAGCAGAACACCTGCCGGGCGTGGAGCGTGCCACCGGTGGTCTCGACGGCGATGCCGCCGGACTCCGCGGCGACCTGCGTCACTTCGGTATTGAGTCGGACATCGACGCCGGCGGCGGCCACCCGGGCGACCATGATCTCGCGGAGGATGTCGGCATTGAAAGCCGCCTCGTCGGTGACGAACGCCGCCTCGATGTAAGCGGGGGCGAACAGTCGGGCGACGGCCGGGGGTGCGAGTTTGAGCGCGACACCGACCCGGCGCAGGCACCCGGCAAACTGCTCGGCCGAGACCTTCGACTCCCGGCGGGCGATGGCGTAGACCGCCGTGAAGGAAGCGTCTATGGCGTCGGCGAACTCCGCCCGGAACCGCGGCGCGTTGACCCGCGACCGGGCCGCGGTGAGCAGGCTCCGGGGATAGTGGCAGCCGTTGTGGACCCGGGCCTGATTGTGGAACGACGCCCGGGCCATCAGGGCCGGCCCACGCTCGCACAGGACGACGGTCGTGCCGCGCCGGGCGAGCTGTTCCGCGAGAAACAGCCCGAAAAACCCGCCGCCGATCACCACGTCGGTCATCCGGACATTATGCCATTCCACCCTCTGGAGCACCCCGGCGACTTGCCGGGTTCGCGCCCGGCGCGGCCTCCGGGCCCCCGTTTTTCGGGGTTTCTCCGGATTTCACGACGGATTCGGGGCCCCGATCCAGCTATCATGAGCAGTGTCTGCGCGGCACGCGCCGCGGCGGTGTGGTTCCCCGGTGAAAGGTCTGGTTCATGGCTCGCGATTTCCCGCGTCGGCGTCGGTTTTCCCTCGGATTTCTGGAGCTGGAACGGCGGATTACCCCCGCTCAATGGAGCGTTTGGCAACCGATTGCACCGGCGGAGCTTGCATGGGCCAATGCGACTGCCGCCACCGCCTGGCACCCGGGCGCGAACGCAATCGCGACATCGTCCAGCGACACTGGGGCACAGCGTTACCTGCCGCTGACGCTGCTGGAGGCATTCAGCCAGTCGACATTGGCGGCCGCCCCTTCGGAAAAGGGTCTTTCCGAGGGAATGCAGCCGCTCGAGATCGCCCTGCCCCGGCCCGACGGCAACTTCGAGCGGTTCGGCATCTGGTCCGTCGATATTCTCCCCGAAGAGCTTTCCGAAAGTTACCCGGTCATCCGCACGTACCGGGGGCAGGGCCTCGACGACCCGACGGCCGTGCTCGCGGCCGACTTCACCTACCAGGGCTTCCACGCGCAGGTGTTTGCCGCGCGGGGCAGCTACGTCATCGAGCCGACCCAAGCGATCTCGAACGGCCACTACTTCTCTTACTTCAACTCCGACTATGCCTCGCCGCACGGTGGCGGTTGCACCTGCCCGGACTGCCTTTCCGCGGCCATCGGTGCGCCGACGACCACCCCGGGCACGACACCGAACGACTTTGCCGACATCACCAACGGCGTCAACCGGCGGACATTCCGCCTGGCCGCGGCCGCTAACGGGGAGTTCACAGCGCAGGCGGGCGGCAGCGTGGCGGCCGGCCTGTCGGCGATCACCACCGTCGTCAATTCCGTCAGCGCGATCTACGAGCGCGACCTCGCCGTGCGCTTCACGCTCGTCGCCAACAACAACCTCATCATCTACACGAATGCCGCAACGGACCCCTACACCGGCAACAACGCGGGCACGATGCTCGGCGAAAACCAGACCAACCTCGATTCGGTGATCGGATCAGCCAATTACGACATCGGTCACGTGTTCGGCGGCGGCAACCTCGGCGGCGTGGCCAACCTCGGCGTGGTCGGGGCGGCGGGCTCGAAGGCCCGCGGCGTGTCCACCACCGACGGCTCCGGCAGCACCACCAATGCCTGGATGACCATCGTCGTCGCCCACGAAATGGGCCACCAGTTCAACGCCGGCCACACCTTCAACGGCGTCAGCACCTCACTCACGCCCAACCGCATGTCGGCCTCCGCGTGGGAGCCCGGCTCAGGCAGCACGATCATGGCCTACGGCCACGTCGGCGAGGGCAACGGCTTTGTCGGACTCAGCGACACTTACTTTCACGGCGGCACTCTGGCCCAGATCATCTCGTTCCTCGGCACCATTCCTTCGGTCGGCAGTTCGACCGCGACAGGAAACGCCCTGCCGTCCGCAAACGCCGGCGTCGACCGAACGATACCGGCCAACACGTTCTTCGAGTTGACGGGTACCTCGACGGATACCAACGGCGATGTAGTGACCTTTACCTGGGATCAAGTAGACCTCGGGGCGGCCCTACTGCTCGGCTCGGCTGACAACGGATCGAGCCCCTTGTTTCGCTCATTCTCACCGTCGACCAGCAAGACGCGGACACTTCGCAGTTATTCTGACATTCTCAAAAACACGGTCCGTAACACGGAAGTCATGCCGACGACAACACGGTCGCTCAATTTCCGGTTCTCGGCCCGCGACAATCGGGCGGGCGGCGGCGGACTTACCACGGATGATATCAAGCTCAGCGTGGTCAATACCGGTGCGGCATTCAAGATCACTTCGCCCAACAGTTCTGCGGTTCTGTCTCAAACCACACCCCAAACGATTACCTGGGACGTAGCCGGAACCACAGCCAATGGCATCAATGCGACGAGCGTCAAGATCCTACTATCGACAGACGGCGGCCAGACTTTTCCGCACACGCTGATCGCCAGCACACCCAACGACGGTACCCAGACTGTCTCGCTCCCGGCCGTCAGTTCAAGTACTTGCCGGATCCGCATCCAGCCGACCGCCAACATCTTCTTCGACGTCTCCGATGCCGACTTCACCATCGCCACGTTTACGCCCGGCGACACGAAGGTGACAAACACCAACGATGCCGGCCCCGGCTCGTTCCGTCAGGCGGTCATCAACGCCAACTTCACCCCGGGCGTCGACACGATCACTTTTGACCCGACTGTCTTTGCTACTGCCAAAACGATCACGCTGGCCACCAATGGCCCGATCACGACCGAGTCGCTGGAAATCCGTGGCCCGGCCGCCGGGGTCACGCTCGATGCGGGTCAACTCGGCCAGATATTCCGCGTCTCCGCGCCGGGCGGGTCCACCGTCTCGATCTTCGACGTGACATTCGCGAACGGCAAACCGACCGCCAACACCAACGCCGATCAGGGCGGCGCGATCAACGCCCCGACAGATACCACGCTCAATCTGACTCGCTGCAATTTCATCGGAAACACGACCAACACCAACGGCGGCGCGGTGGGGCACCTCGGCGGCGCGAACGGCGTACTGAATCTGGTCAACTGCACCTTCCAAGGCAACACCGCCCCTGTCGCCGGCGGCGCGATCAGCCTGAATAACGGCTTCGCCTCCACGCCCGCCAAACTGAACATCATCGACAGCGTGCTTTCGGGCAACAGCGCGTCGATCGGCGGAGCGATCTATTTCGTCGGCGTGGCCGACGTAACCATCACCCGCTCGACCCTGACCGCCAACAGCGCGAGCGACGGCGCAGGCCTCTTTACGCTTGGCGCGTTCGCCAACCCGGCATCGACGGTCCGCATCGATTCGTCGGCCCTGATCAACAATACTGCTTTCCGCGGCGCCGGTCTGCTCGTGCAAGGGCGAACCGCCCTGACGATTGATAACAGCACCGTGTCCGGCAACCGGACCGGAAATTACGGCGCGGGTATCGCTTTCCTCAATTTCGACTCGGCCGACGCGGCATTCACCCTCCGCCAATCGACGATCACCAACAACACGGCCAACGGCTATGCCGGCGGCGGTGTGTTCCTCACCCGCGCTTCGACGCAACCCGTCGTCATTCAGAACTCCGTCATCTCGGGCAACTCGCAATCCGATAACACGTCGCCCGACATCTACGGCCCCGCGAACGCCACAGGCGGCAACGCATTCATCGGTATCATCGGCCCGGCGTCCATCGTGCTTTCGGGAGCGGGCAATCAGACCGGCACCATCGCCAGCCCTCTCAACGCGTTACTCGGGCCGCTCGCCGGCAACGGCGGCACGACGCAGACCCACCTGCCACTGCCCGGCAGTCCGCTGGTCAACGCCGGCGGAGCGACCACCGTTACGCTCGACCAGCGCGGCCTGCCGCGAACCTCCGGCCCGGCCGTCGACATCGGGTCGGCCGAGGCCCAGCAGATCAAAGTTCTCGGGGTTCAAGTCAATGATGGGTCGGTACAGCGTTCGCGCGTCACCGGGATGACCGTGACCTTCGACTCTCCGCCCGCGCTCGCGGGCTCCGCATTCAGCCTCCGCCGACAGTCGGACAACGCCGCCGTCGCATTGAACGCGACACTACTTGGAAATGCGGTATCATTGAGCTTCACCGGCGGCCCGCTCGAAGCCGGCAGCCTCGCCGACGGTCGGTACACGCTGGTCGTCAGCAGCCCGGCCGTAAACCTCGGCGGCCTCGACGGCAACGGCGACGGCACCCCCGGTGACGACTTCACGCTGACCGGCACGCCCGGCAACGGCCTGTTCCGCCTTTTCGGAGATGCCGACGGCGACGGGACCGTGACCTCGACCGACTTTCTCCAATTCCGCGTCGCCTTCCTCGGCACCAACCCCGTCTTCGACGGCGACGGCAACGGCACGGTTGATTCGGCCGACTTCCTTCAATTCCGCCTACGATTCCTTCAAGCAGTGTGAGGACGGCCATCAGCGACCAGCGATCGGCCTTCGGCCAGAAGAATACCTCATGCCAGCCATAATGAGTTACTCCTGACCTCTGACCTCTGACCTCTGACACCTGACACCCGGAACCTGCCTCAGGAGTGGCCATGGACAATGACGTATTGCTGCCTGAGTATCACGAGATTGCGCCCTCGTTGGATTGCGGAGATGTCCTGCTGTTTGCCGGGGTGAGCCGGTTCAGCCTGGCGATTCGGCTAGTGACAAACAGTCACTGGTCGCATGCCGCGCTGGTGGCGCGGGCGAGGCCGGGGTCACCTCTGCTACTGTGGGAGGCGACTCTGGATACCGACCTCCCGGATGTCGTGACGCAGGAGGTCTCGCCCGGGGTCAATCTCTATGACCTGGAGCATTGGCTGCGGCACTATGCCGGCGAGACGGCCATACGCAGGTTGAATGTCGAGCGGACCGATGAAATGCGCTCGGCGTTGCTCAATTTCTATAATGAAGCGCGTGGTCGGCCGTATTCGCGCAACCGATTGGAGTTGCTTCGCGCCGTCTGGGACGGCAAGCGGGCCACTGAGAATCTGACCGAAGACTCGTCGAGTTACTTCTGCAGCGAACTGGTGGCCGAGGCGTATCAGCGGATGGGCCTGTTGCCGGCCGCGCCGCTAGCCAACGAGTACGTGCCGCGGGATTTCTCGACCCAACGGCGGGAGCCACTACCGTTACTGCTCGGCGCGTCGCTGGAACCCGAAGTATGGGTGTGCCGGGGGCGCGATGGGAGCAGGGCGAAGCCCTCGATCGATGAATCGGAACCGGGTTGAATCTCAGCGAGCGCTGCATGTTCTACTGGATCTATGACCTTCCCACGTGGCAACTGGTGGTGCTGATCGCCTCCGTGTTTATTGCCTTTTCGTGGACGGGAACACTCTTTGTCAGGCCGTTCATTCGGATATTTGTCGGTCGACGGCCGGAAGTCAATGACGCTGTCGGCTACTTGTTCGGCGCGCACGCGGCTTTTTACGGGATTCTGCTCGGCCTCCTCGCCTTGGCAGCGTACCAGAATTACACGCAGGCCGACGGGATCGTCGCACTCGAGGCAGCCCGCCTGGGGGCACTTTACCGCGACGTGTCGTCTTATCCCGAGCCGGCCCGCGGCGAATTGCAGGCACACCTGCGCGAATACACCCGCTTCGTGATCGAAGAGGCTTGGCCGCAGCAGCAGAAGGGGATGGTTCCCAAGGGTGGTACTCAGCGAATGACGAGATTCCAGGAGCGCCTGACCCAATTCGAGCCGGTTACCAAGGGCCAGGAAATCCTTCATGCCGAGACTTTTCGACAGTTCAATTCGATGATTGAAGCGCGACGACTGCGACTGAACGCGGTCAATTCCGCGATCCCGCCCATCCTCTGGTTTGTGGTCTTCATCGGCGCTGTCTTCAACATGATGTTCGTGTGGCTGCTTAATTTGCGAATTGTCGCACACTTGTTCCTGGGTGCCGTATCGGCCTTCTTCCTCGCCACGCTCGTGGCCGTGGTGGCCGCCATGGACAACCCGTTTCGTGGCGAAGTCTGCATCTCGACGGACGCCTACCGGCTTGTTTCCGAGCAGATCATGAATACCGAACCCGCCGCGAGCGGGCCCAAACAATAGGCGGTGGGCACCCGATGGCGAAGTTCAGAATCGAGCAGTCGGAAGGGATGCGCTGGGTCCATGTAACATTGGACCATGACGCGGTGCGCACCCGGCGCGGGGCCCTCAGCTACATGCAGGGCGCGATCACACTGGACGTCCCATTGCCGTCACTCCGCGGCGTTTGGGTTTCCCTCCTTTCCAACGAGTCGTTTTTTCGACCTCGATTCCGGGGGACCGGACAACTCAACCTCGAATCGTCGCTCGGCGGCTACCACGTTTTGAAGTTGAAATCGGGAGAGGACTGGATTCTCGACCAGAACGCCTTCTGGTGCGCCGATGATTCCATCAGCTTATCCGTATACCGGGAGTGGATGATCACGGCGTTCTGGGCCGGCGAAGGACTTATCTGGTACAAGACGCGAGCCTCCGGCGAAGGTACCGCAGTGATTGCGGCCCCGGGACCCGTGGAAGAAGTCACGCTCAAGGATGAGACTTTTGTAGTAGACGGGTCACACGTGCTGGCCCGGACCCACGGGTTGAGTTTTTCGATCCGACGTCCGAGTCGCGGAATTCTCGGGTTCTTCCTTTCCGGCGAACGGACGGCCCACGTTTACAAGGGAAGCGGAAAGCTCCTTTTGTCCGCGACGCCCTATTGGCGCTACCGCATGATGCAGGATCGCGCAGCCGATTCGGCCGCCGATGTTGTGTAATGTCGTCAACGGAGGATTTGCCCCATGAACTACGCGACCGGCATTCTCGCCGTCGTGTTGCTGGCGGTCGTCGGGGTCTTCTCGTTTCAGAACCGGGAAGCCGTCGATGTCACATTCCTGCTCTGGTCCATGAGCGTACCCAAAGTTCTCCTGATCCTGAGCACTTATTTGCTGGGCATGCTCTCGGGGTGGGGACTTATTGCCCTGGTCAAGCAGGCCGCGCGGTGAAGCGCGCGGCTCTGGCGACCGCAGGAATTACCTCTTCGGAACGCTGCCAATAATCCGTGATCATTTACTGGCGAAAGATCACTGAGGCGGTGCCTGCTTCTTGAGCACCCGGGGCGCCACGGAAAGGTTGGTGCCGTGGGCGTATTTCAGGAGTCGGAGTTGCCCATTGGATTCGAGCCGGAAGCTGACCCGGTGATTGCTGGCACGCAACGGCTCGGGGCCAAACTCCAGATCGTAGCTCACCCCGTCGGTCTTCATCAGAAACCAGGTCGTGCTGAAATCGAGCGCGGGACCGGTATCGAGGAATTCTCCCCGGACGCGGACGAGCCCGTCTTTCTCCAGTTGTAACGTACAGGGTTTGCCGTCCAGAACCTCCCACGTGCCCACCAACTCGTCCGGCCGGCGGGCCTGCGACACGTCGACGAGGAAGGCGTCGGTCCCGACGGCCGGGCGAGTCGGCCGCAAAAACGCCTTGCTGTTACCGGCGGGCCGCTGGGCCTGGAGTTCGGCGAGGGAGACGGGTGCGATTTCCGGCGGGGGGGGGTTCTTCTGCCCGAAGTAGATGCCGGCCAGCGTGATGCCGACGAGGCCTGCAACGGCGACCGGAATCACCCATTTCGGCAGCGGCTTCTGTTCGACTTTCTTGATACGGATGCGTTTTGGGCGGGCGGCCGGCGCGGGCTCGGCTTCGACGAGGGGCGCGGGTTCCACGAGCGGGGCGGCGGCCGGGTCGGACTCGGCGACCCCGCCCGCGACGGCGGCCATGGGCTTCTTCGACTTGCCGGCGTAGAACTTCGCCTTGCACGCCGAGCACTTCACCTTCGTGCTGTCGATGACCGGCTTTTTGAACTTGAGCAGGGCCCGGCACTCGGGGCAGGTCAGGGTGAAACTCATCGGCGTCACTCGCGGTGGTTCATGCGACGGTGCATCGTCCCGATAATCCAATGGAACGCCGTCAGGTGGATCGATTCGACCATCCCCATGTCGTCGAGCGGGACGTGCAGGCCGCGCTTCGCCAGCGTCCGCAGTTTCCCGCCCGAATAGCCGGTGCAGCCCACCGTCAGCAATCCGTGCTTGTTCGCCCATTCGACCGCCCGCAGGATGTTCGGGCTGTTCCCCGAACCGCTGATGGCGATCAGAACGTCGCCGGGCGAGGCGAGGTTCTTCAGTTGCTCGACGAATACGCGGTCGTAGCCCTCGTCGTTGGCCCAGGCCGTGATGTAACTCGTGTTGTCCGTAAGGCTGAGGATCTTCAGACGCGGCATGGCGTCGTTGTCGAAATCCTCGCGCCGCAGCGTGCACTTGCCGAGGTCTTCACACAGGTGCGAGGCGTTGGCCCCGCTGCCGCCGTTGCCGATCACGAACACGAACCGCCGCTCGCGGTACGCGCCCTCGATGGCGTTGGCCACGCCCTCGAGTTCCTTCGCATCGACCCTGGCCAGTTCCGTGGCGGCCCGTGCGAGATAGTCGCGGGCCGAGAGTGTCACTCCGAGCATGCCGTTCTTCCTTGACGCGGGCCGCCGGAAGATAGCAAACTTCGGCAACGCTGGGAATCTCAAACCGGGGGTTTGCCCAGCACCCGGCGCCAGGCCGAAAACTGCCCCAGATGCACGGCCGGGTGCGTGGTCAGCAGGTGCGCCACGAACACGCCGACCGTCGGGAATGCCGCCCGCAGCGACTCGTACGGATTCGGCCGATCCGCCGCCTCCGCGGTCATGCCGGCTGCCCCGAGTCGGACCACCCGCTCTTCGCCGGCGTCAATCTGCGCCATCAGTTCCGACAGCAGCGGCTTCGGGGCGGCCGGGTCGCCCGGCTGCGAGCGCGGGCCGAACGCGGCATGCCATGCCTCCGGGCACAGCTTCGAGTCGTCCCCGAAAAATGAAGCCGTGTAGTCGTTGCAGATCGCCAGGTGGGCGAGGATCCAGCGCGGCGTGTTCATGCCGGGGGCGGGTTGACGGTCCAGCTCCGATTCGCCCAGGTCCGCGACCAGCTTGCGGGCATAGCCGCACATGGCCCGAAATAGCGCGAGGTCGTTTGCGAACATCAACATCCCCCGTTCCAACTGCTAGATTAGTTATTATGGTCCGCGATCTCATCCTCGGCACGGCGGGACACATCGATCACGGCAAGACCGCGCTCGTTAAAACCCTCACCGGCGTCGACTGCGACAGGCTCCCCGAGGAAAAGGCCCGGGGCATCACCATCGACCTGGGGTTCGCTTCGCTCGCTCTTCCCGGCCGACGATTGGGCGTGGTTGACGTGCCCGGCCACGAGCGGTTCATCCGCAACATGTTGGCCGGGGCGGCCGGGATCGACCTCGTCCTGCTCGTTGTCGCCGCCGACGACGGCGTCATGCCGCAGACCCGCGAACACTTGGAAATCGTCCGTTTGCTCGGCATCCGCCAGGGCGTCGTGGCGATCACCAAATCCGATCTGGCCGACGCCGGCCGGCGCGAGGAAGTCGCCGAGGAAGTCCGCAGCCTGCTCGCGGACACGACGCTGGCCGGGATACCGCTCGTGTTCACTTCGGCCCGGTCCGGCGAAGGGATCGACGAGCTGCGCGGCCGAATCGAAGAGCAATGCCGGTTGTGCGAAGCGATCGCCGGGCCCGGCGAGCCGCTGCCCTTCCGTATGTCGATCGACCGGGCATTCACCCGGCCCGGGCACGGCACTGTGGTCACGGGTTCTGTCGCCTCGGGCCGGCTCAAAGTGGGCGACGACGTCGAGTGGTGGCCCTCGGGCCGGATTGTCCGCGTGCGGTCGCTGCACAACCACGACAGAAGCGTCGACGAGGTGCATCAGGGCCAGCGGGCCGCGTTGAACCTGGCGGGCGTGGAGCTGGCGGATTGCGCCCGCGGCCAAGAGTTAGCCGCACCGGGCTATCTCGTCCCGTCGCGGTCGATCTCGGTGCGCGTCCGCTGCTCGGCCGACTCGCCCCGGCCACTCAAGCACCGCCTGCCGGTCCGACTGCACATCGGCACGGCCGAGCACATGGCGACGCTTGCGCTGCTCGATCAACAGGTGTTGTTGCCGGGCGACTCCGCGCTCGGCCAGTTGTTCCTCGACACGCCCGCCGCCGTGGTCTGGGGCCAGCCGTTCGTGTTGCGCGACTCGGCCGCGACGACGACGCTCGGCGGCGGGAGCGTGCTGCAGCCGCGAGCCCGGAAGATCCGGCCGATCGACGCCACGGCCCGTGCCCGACTGGCAGCGCTGGAGGCGGACACGGAAGACAGGATCCTTGCGGCCGCAGAGTTTCGCGGGCTGGCAGGATTCACCGCGGCCGACGCCGTGCGCGAGGCCGGCGTCGCAGCGCCTGTCCAACTCCTGAAGGAATTCGAGAAGTCAGGGAAGCTCATCCGCCTGGGCGACCGCCTGGTCTCGCCGGCCGCCGTGGCCGACCTGGAAGAGCGGCTGCTGGTCACCCTCGGCAAGCTGCATGCGGAGCATCCGGAAGTGGCCCAGCATGACCGGGCCAAGGTGCTGGCCCGACTCGACTATCTTGGGGCCGACCCGGCCGTGGCCGCCGGGCTCGACAGGCTGATCTTCCGCGGACTCGTGAACGTGTCGGGGGTGCAGGTATCGCGGGCCGACTACCTGCCGAAGCTCACGGCCGCCCACCAGCGCGTCCTCGACACGATCGTAGCGGCGTGCGAAGCGACGCCGTTCTCGCCGCCCTCACTCGGGACTTACCTGAACCTCGTCGGTGGCAATGCCGGAACGCTGCGCGAGATCGCGGCAGTGGGCGTCGTTTCGGGCAGGTTGGTCAAGGTGGCCGACGATCTGTTCCTGCACGCGTCGGCCGCGAAGGAACTCCGCCGACGAATCGATGCTGCCCTGCGTGGCACCCCGGGCGGGCTCACTCTGGCTAATATTCGTGACCTGTTGGGAACCTCGCGGAAGTACGCGGTGCCGATCTGCGAATACCTCGATCGGTTGCACGTCACCCGCCGGGACGGCGATTTGCGGTTTGCAGTGCAAGATCCGGCCCTGGCCGGCGAATAACGTCCATCGGAGGCGAATCATGTCCGAACAAAACATGTCTCAGTTCTGGGAACAACTCCCGGCGATCATGAGCATAGGCCTGATTTTCGGCGGGGCCTTGATCGCCGGAATCGTGAGCATGATTTGCAATGCCTGGAAGGGCAACCGCGAAAGTGAACGGCTGGCGGTCTTGAAGCAGCAGATGCTCGACCGCGGCATGTCGGCCGACGAAATCGTCCGCGTCATCGGCGCCGGCAAGGCGAGCGAGTGATTCGTGGATTTTCTTCTTGCCCCCAATGTCGAGTGGTCAATCTCCCCGGCCTGATGTCTTCAGCCGGTCCGCGAAGAGCTTGCGGAACTTGCTCACCTTCGGATTGATGACCGCCATGCAGTAGCCCGCGGCCGGGTTGCTTCGGAAGTAGCCCTGGTGGTATTCCTCGGCCCGGTGGAATTCCGGATAGGCAGTCAATTCCGTGACGATCGGCTTGCCCCAGGCCCCATTCTCATTCCACTCTTTGATCGCCTGCTCGGCCGTGGCCTTTTGCTCCGGCGAGTGAAAGTAGATCACCGAGCGGTACTGCGTGCCCGTGTCGGCACCCTGGCGGTTCAGCGTCGTCGGGTCGTGGGTGGCAAAGAAGACGTCGAGCAATTCGCGGAATGAAATCTGCGCGGGGTCGAACTGGATTTGCACGACTTCCGCGTGCCCGGTGGCACCGGTGCAGACCGATTTGTAATCCGGGTTCGGCGTCGCGCCGCCGGCATACCCGCTCGTCACCGAATCTACCCCGCGGAGTTGCTCGAATACCGCTTCGAGGCACCAGAAGCAGCCGCCGCCCAATGTTGCCAGTTCTCGCATGTCATCCCCACAGTTCCGGGCCGATCACTCTTCATTGGATGATAGGCCCGGGCGGAGGTGACAGGCTCAGCCGGGGTTTCCGCTGGTCGTGCGCGGCGGCGGTCCCTGTGGCGTGGACGGCGCGGGGCCGGTCGGCGGTGGCGGGAACCCCTGTACCGGCGGGGCGGTCGGGCCTTGCGGGCCGAGCGTCCCCGGCGGCATGGCTCCCGGGTACATCGGCGTGCCGCCCGGGGGTGGCATGTTGCCCGGGTAGGTCTGCACGCCCGGCCCCGGGTAGCTCCCGGCCGGCAACTCACCGCCGAGGTACGGCCCCTCGTTCATCGGCGTGCCCAGCGCGGGCCCGGCCGGCGGGCCGTTCTGATACTTCTGAAACATCGTCGGCTTGTACGGGTTCGACTGGCATCCCGCCGCCAGCACCGCCACCACCGCCCACCGCGAGTACCGCATCACGTCCCCCTCACGGCGCGCCCTAGGTGCCGTGATGAAGTCTTCCCGCGGAACTTGAGCCGGACAAATCCGAATTGAAAAAAATACAACCCGCCGGTTGGGGCCGGCGGGTCTGAGGAAAGTTTGACGGTCAGCGAGACGTTGCGGGCTCAGCCGGCTTTCTTGAGCCCCGGCTTCACCGCCGTGCGGATCTGCGACTTGAGATACTCGAGCCCCATCTCCAGTTGCCGGTCCTTGAACTCGGTCTTTTCCTTTGCCGGCAGGTCGCGGTTCGGGATGATTTCCTGGTCGCGCATCCGCTCGATCAGGGTGATCTTTTCCGGCCGCTCGAGCTTCAACTCGAATCCTTCATCGGGGCGGACGCCCCAGTCCTCGTTCGGCGAGCCCGAGGTGCTCGGCTTGTTCAGGTTCTTGCCGTTGGGCCGCCAGAAGGTGGCCGTCGTCATCTTGATCTCGGCGTCGGCCGGGCGGAACTGGTGGATCGTCTGCACGCTCCCCTTTCCGAAGCTGCGCTCGCCGATGATGATCGCCCGCTTGTGGTCCTGCAGGGCGGCCGAGACGATCTCGCTGCCGCTCGCACTCTCGCCGTTGACCAGACACACGAGGGGGAAGCCGAGGTAGCTGCCCTCGTGCTGGCCGCCGAACTCACGTTCCCGGCCGGACCGCGGCTTGATGCCGACGATCTTGCCGTCGTCGATGAACAGGTCGGTGATCTCGACGGCCGCGTCGAGCAGACCGCCCGGGTTGAACCGCAGGTCGAGCACGACACCGCGGACGCCCTGCGCCGCCAGCGCCTTGACCGCCGCCTCCATGTCGCCCGACGACTTGTCCGTGAACTGGGTCAGGCGGATGTAGCCGATCTTCTCCTTCGGATCGAGCATGAAGTCCCACGAATCGTCGGCATTTCGCCGCGCGCCGAGGACGGTCTCGACGTTGACCTGGTTCCGTTTGATCTCGACGGTGAACGGCTGGGCCACGCCCTCGCGCTCGACCTTGACCGTGATCGGGGTATTCGGTCGGCCGAGGATGCGCTTGATCGCGTCCTCGGTCTTCATGCCCTTCGTGGACACGGCCTCGGTGTGGCCGAGCGGCTTGCCCTTGGCGTCCATGTCGGTGACGATCTCGGTGATGAGGTCGCCGGCCTTCAGTCCCGCCTTGTAGGCCGGGCTGCCCTTGATCGGTGAAACGACCAGCAGGCCGTCGCGGACCAGGTCGCGGCGGATTTGGATCCCGATGCCGATGAACCGGCCCCGGAAATCGATTTCCGACTTCTTCTTGGCTTCTTCGTCGATGTAGATCGTGTAGGGGTAGTCGAGCGTCAGCATCATCATGCCGAGCGCGGTGTCGACGTCCTTGTTGCCTTCGAGGTCTTCGCGCTTGCCGAGCCGCGAGCGCACATCGGCCAGCAGGGCTTCCGCGCCCTGGCGCTTGAGTTCCTTGACGTTTTCGAGCTTCTCCTTCACCTCGGCGGGCATCTTCTCTTCGAGTTTCTTGTACATGCCCTTGATCGCCGACGCGGTCAGGTCGCCGAGTTCCACGTCTTTCACGTAGCCGCTCTTCACGATCAGAATGCCGTCCATCGTCTTCTTGGCGAAGGTCTGAGCGTCCTCGGCGGGCAGCTTTCGGCCGGCGAAATTGTCGTCGCGAGCGCTCTGAAATGTGGCCACGGTGACATCACCGTCGGCCAGCTTCTGGTACAGCTTGCGCAGTTCCTGGTCGGCCTTCAGGTGAGTCATCTTCGAGAGAAGTCGCTCGCCCTCGGCCTTCTGCTCGTCGGGCAGCGTAGTTTCGCGGAGCTTCGCGAGCCGGGCCTTCACCTTGGGCATGACGGCCGGGTTCTCGGTGATCGCGAAGTGATTCAGCTTTCCGCCCCAGTCGAACGGAGCGATGATCTTTTCGTCGTTGGTCTTGCCGTACTTGCGGGCCAGTTCGGGCAGCGTCTTGTCGAGATAGGTGTCCATCTCATCAACGGTGACGAGGCCGTCGGGCTCGTAGCCTTCGACATCGGCCGCACCCTTCAAACCGGCGAGCAGTGCGTGGGCGAATAGACCGTGCCCTTCGACCTCGACGGCCGGGCTGATGTTGGCGTTGGCGATGTAGACCACCCGGCCCTGCGGCAGAGTGTGTTCTTCCTTGTCTTCGCTACCCACGAACACGCGGATGAAGTCGAGCGGGTTCGGCTCGAGGAGCTTTTCCTTGCCCGGGTCGATGCCCTTGTAGTTCACGTCGATGAAGGCGACGAGCTTGTCGCCTTTGAATGCCTGGAATTCCTGCTCGAGGTCGGCCGTCGCCAGGGCGTTCTGGGCCCGGTCCTTCACGGTGGAATCACTGGTGAAGAAGCAGGTGCGGTCGGCGGAGATCGCCCCGCGCCCGAAGAAGGCAATGATGACGAGGTCGTCCTTGGCCGCCTTGGCGACGACTTCCTTGACCCCCGCGAGGATCTTCTCCTTGGTGGCCGGCTGGGCCTTGCGGGCGACATCTTCCTTGCCGAGGAACAGGTGCATGTTCTCGGCCGGCACGCCGCGATACTCGGGCTTCATGAGCAGGTCGTGGAGCGCCTGCGCGTCAGCCTCCGCATTGACCCGCGGCTGAATGCCAGGGTCGGCCGTCTGCGTGACGCCAACGATGATTGCGTGGGTCGTCGCGGCAGGACTGCCGGCCGCGAACATGAGCCCTGATATCAGGGCCGCCAGACCGATTCCGAAGGACCGGAACATCGATCATCCTTTCCGGAGGAGAATTCCCGGGCGAGACAAACTCACCTCACATTGTGCCGTTGAGCGCGATTTGGTCAAGCCTAAAATATTCGGTGAAGGCGGGGAATCCGTGAGGATCCTGCGGCGCGAAAGGGCAGACTCCGGTCGTCGATCATCCCTTCATGCACAAGTTCATACAAGAATGCCACTTGCGTCAGCGCCAAGGCATCAGGGGTGCAGGCGTATCACCGGACAGAAGGTAGGATGCACCATCCGGGGCGAGGATTCCTCAGAGTAACTACGGGCGCACTCCGGAGACTGTTCTCCCGCGAGAGGCCGGGCCCGCGTTTTGATTACTCCCCGAGTTCTTCCTGCAGGGCAGCCCAGGTGTCTTCGGCTCCGCTGAGTTCTGCGGTCACGGCCGCGAGTTCGTCGTGCAGGCGGAGCGATTCCGCTGAGTCGCTCGCGGCCATGTAGTCCGTATTCAGAGCCTTCTTCCGCTCGTCGAGTTGGGCGATGGTCCGCTCGATGGCCTTGAGTTCCTTGCGGACGGTCTTCTCGTTCCGCCGTGCGGCTTTCGGGGCGGCTTTCGCCGGCTTCAGGACTTCGGGCGGGAGTTTCTTCCGCTCGTTGGCCAGTTCGCGTTCGCCGGCCTCGATCTCCTCGTTGACCTTCTCCAGATAGGAGGAGTACTTGCCACTGTAGTTGACCACCCGGCCGTCGCGGACTTCGACGATGCACGTCGCTACCTGACCGGTGAAGTGCCGGTCGTGGCTGGTGAAGATCACCGTACCCTCGTACTCCTGCAGAGCCTCGATCAGCGCGTCAACCGTGTCCACGTCGAGGTGGTTGCCCGGTTCGTCCAGGATCAGAATGTTGTGTTTGCTCAACAGGAGGGCGGCGAGGCACAGGCGGGCCCGCTCGCCGCCGGACAGGATGCCAATCCGCTTCTTGACGTGAGAACCGCGGAACAGGAACGAGCCGGCCACGTCGAGGATCTCCTGCTCCTTCTTCCCGAACGCGGCTTCGGAACGGAGGTAGTCGATGACGGTGCGGTCTTCGGGCAGGCTCGTGTAGACGTGCTGGGCGTAGACGCCGACCTGGCAGCCGAACCCCCAGCGGACTTCACCTTCGAGCGGCATTAGCGAGTCGACGAGTGTCCTCAGAAAGGTCGTCTTGCCCTGGCCGTTGTCGCCGACGACGGCCGCCCGGGAGCCGTGCTCGAGCTCCAGTTGGATGTCCGACGCGATCTGGCGGTCCGGGTAGCCGATGGCCAGGTCCTTGCACCGCAGGGCGATCCCCTTACGCGGCTCGATCTGCGGCGGGCGGATACGGACCCGCGGTTCGTCGCCGAGGATCTCCTGCGTCTCCAGCTTTTCGAGCATCTTGCTCTTCGACTGGGCCAGCTTGGCGGTCGCGGCCCGGGCCCGGTTGCGGGCGATGAAGTCTTCGAGGTGCCGGCGCTTGGCCATGATGGCCTCGTTCGACCGCTCGCCGTGCTCGCGGCGTTCCTGCATGAACTGCAGGTAGGCGTCGATCTTGCCCGGAAACGAGGTCAGTTTGCCGCGCGACAGGCCCAGCGTGTGATCGCACGTGGCATTGAGGAACGCCCGGTCGTGCGACACGATCAGGCAGCCGGCGTCGTAATGCTTCAGGAAATGCTCGAGCAGGATCTGCGTGCGCAGGTCGAGGAAGTTTGTCGGCTCGTCGAGCAGGAGCAGATTCGGCTCGTGTAGTAGCAGGGCGGCGAGCTTGACGCGGGTCTGCCAGCCGCCCGAGAGCTTGCTGATCGGGCCGTGGAGGTAGGTGCCTTTGAGTTCAAACTCCCCCGCCACTTCCCCGCACTTCCAGTTGGGCTGCCCGCTGTCGCGCATCAGGAAGTCCATGGCCGACTCGTCGGGCAGGAACGGATCGTGCTGCCGGAGGTAGCCGAGTCGGAGACTCGGATGACGGACGACTTCGCCGCCGTCGAGTTCCTCCTCGCCCAGGAAGATGCGGAGGAGCGTACTCTTCCCGGCCCCGTTCCGACCGACGAAGCCGACCTTTACGTTGTCGGTGATTGTCGCGTCGGCACCGTCGAGCAGGACTTGATCGCCATAATGTTTCGAGGCATTGGTGATTTGCAGCAGACTGACCATCGCGCAGGGGATCCCGGAATCAAAGAGTGAATTGTACGGACGCGGGGTGAGGGAGATGTTCGCGACTAGAGAGAGCGGGCGGCCCTGCCGAGCCGAAACCTCCTACTAGAACCCTTTTTCCGCTCCGTATTGACTGCGGATATTACGCGGGTTAGTATCCCCAGTGCTTACTGAGATCAGGCACCTTGGACGGGGGCGGCTTCGGCTGCCCCGCCCGAGCGACCAGGATGGCATCGGGTATGAATGGCACTTCGCTCCGACCCAGGGACGGGATCACCCCCGCACATATTTCCCCAGGTCGCCATGCCCCGAACCGCTGACCGCGCGGACGGGGCGATCGTTGCGATTGCCCCGGCCAAGGTAAACCTGTTTCTCGAACTGCTGGCCCGCCGGCCGGACGGCTTTCACACCCTCGAAACCTTGATGGTGGCCGTCAGTCTGGCCGACAGAATCACCGCGATGCCCGCCGACGAGCTGATGCTGACTTGCGACGACCCGACGCTGCCCACTGGGGCGGACAATCTTGTCGTCCGCGCCGCGACCGCGCTGGCACGGTCGGCCGGGGTTGAACCCCGGGCCCGGCTTCATCTGGAGAAGCGCATCCCCGCGGCGGCCGGTCTGGCCGGCGGCTCCAGCGACGCGGCCGCTACGCTCGTCGCGCTCGATCGGCTCTGGAATCTCGGGCTGTCCCGCGACCGCCTGCGCGACATCGCCGCGACGGTCGGCAGCGACGTGGCGTTTTTTTTGGAACCCCCGGCCGCGTGGTGTACGGGTCGGGGCGAGATGGTCGAGCCGGCGAAGCCGGGCGGCCGGCTGCATTTCGTCCTCGTCTGCCCGGCCGAGGGAATTTCCACGGCCGAGGTCTACCGCCAGTGTGCCGTACCGGCGGCCCCGCGGTCCGGCGACGCGGTCCGCGCCGCCTTCGCATCGGGCGACATCGATGCGATCGGGAAGGAACTGTTCAACCGCCTGCAGGAACCGGCCGAGCGGATCTGTCCGCGGGTCGGGGAGTTGCGGGAGCGGCTGGCGCGGCTCGCGCCGGCCAGTCTGATGAGCGGCAGCGGATCGACGCTTTTCGCTCTGTGTCGCGACCACCGGTCGGCCGTCGGGCTGGCCGGTCGGCTGCGGGCCGACCTGTCGGCCGAGCCCCGTGTCCGTGTGTTCGTCGTCCGCAGTCTCATCCCGGAGCGCACCTGACCGGCCCGACGCCACAACCGTCCGGGCCGCCACTGGCAAAGGAGATCCGCCGTGGTCATCACCGAAGTTCGCATCAAGCTCGTCGAGGAAAAGGACAACAACGAGCGGTTGCACGCCTTCTGTTCCGTCACGTTCGACAACGCCTTCGTCGTCCGCGACCTCAAGATCATCGAGGGCACGAAGGGCTATTTCGTCGCCATGCCCAGCCGGAAGCTCACCGACAGGTGCCCCGGCTGCGGCGGCAAGAATCACCTCCGCTCGCGATTCTGCGGCTGCTGCGGCCTGAAGCTCGACGAGCATCGGGCGCTCCGGCACAGCGTCGACGGGCGGGCCAAGCTGCATGCCGACATCGCGCACCCGATCAACAGCGCGTGCCGGGAAATGATCCAGTCGGCCGTCATCTCCGCCTACCACCTCGAACAGGAAAAGGCGAAGCTGCCCGGCTATATCTGCACGTACGACGACGTCGACTTTGATGAATACCGGGGCCACGCCGGCCAGACCTACCGGACCGACGCGGGCCACCGCCGGCCTACCGACAGCGAGGTCGGCGTTCACTAGACCGGCAAGCACTACCGATCAACTCCGCGGGCGGGGCTTTGGCCCCGCCCGTTTTCGTTTCATCCGCCCCCCGTTACACTTCCGCCTGTCCCGAATCGGTATCATTCAGACAGGATGTCCGCGGCCCGCGGGTCGAGTTCGCGCCCGGCCCGGCAAGATGGGCAGTTTCGACCTTGAGATAGCCCGGGGGCTGTGTCACAATCCACCGACGATCAAGGGGTTGCCACCCCGGAGGATTGGGTCATGCGTCGACCGACCGTCCGAATCCTGGCCGCGACGCTGCTCGCCGGATTCGTGGCGACCTGCGCCGACCCGCCTGCCAGCCGCGGCCAACCCCGCCTCAAACCTGCCGTCGAGTCCAAGACCGAAGAACCGCAATTCACCGACGCGGTGACTTTGCCGCGCAACCCCGAATCGCGCCGGCTCATCCAGGCGGCGCAGGACTACGTCAAGAAAAAGGAATGGCGGATCGCCGGCGAATGCCTGCAGTCACTTCTCGATTCCCCGGAAGACTCCTTCATCGAGGTCACCCGCCGCAACGAGGCCGGTCAGGAATCCAAGCTCAAGATCAGCGTCCGGACCGAGGCCAATCGCATCATCGGCGACCTGCCGACCGACGGGCTGGAATCGTACCGGCTTCAGTACGGTCCCACGGCCGAGGATCGGCTGAAGGAAGCCCTGCAGACAGCCGACCCCGCGATCCTCGCCGAGGTGTCGCAGCGGTATCAGCACACCGATGCCGGGCTGAAGGCGACCGACCTGCTCGGCACCTATCACCTCGATCGCGGCCAGTATCTGATGGCCGCCCTGTGCTACGAGCGGCTGCTCGCGCGGTCCGATGCCGACAAGCTGCCCCCGAAAGTCTTGTTCAAGGCCGCGCTGGCCTATCGACGGGCGGGGATGACGGCCCAGGCCGACCCGCTGTTTGCGAAGTTCGCCGAGGCGGCCCGCAAGGGTGAAGTTGCATTCGGTAAGGCGAAGCCCGCCGTCGACACGCTCCGCACCGAGTTCGTCCGGGAAGTCGGCACCGACAGCGTGGCCGGACTCTTCGACTGGCCCGTCTTTCGCGGCAACCCGCAGCGCTCGGCTCAGGGGATCGGCGGCAGCGCGTATCTCGAGCCGCGCTGGACCGCGAAGCTGACACAACGCGATGAGACGGTCCACCCCAGCGACAAGGCGGCCGTCGACTGGGTCGAGCAACACCTCAAGATCGCGATCGACGCGATGCGTGACAAGCCGGTGCTCCCGGCATTTTTCCCGATCGCCTCCAACGGCAAAGTGTTCGTCCGTGCTTACGACGGCGTCGCGGCCTACACCCTGAAATCGAGCGACGACGGTTCGCAAAAGCCTGGCGATCTGATCTGGCGGCAGGACGCGAAGCATAGCCTGTACGCCGTCGTCCGCGACGACGCCAGCGGCGGCCGGATGGCCTTCGACAACTGGTACAACACGTACTACCGCCAGTCGAATATCGGCCCGATGGGCATCGCCTTCGAGCACTCAGTGCTCGGAGCGCTCAGCCATGACGGCCAGCGAGTGTACTTCATCAACGATCTCGCGATCCCGCCGCACCCGACGATGATGATGTCGGCCCAGTTCGGCGGTGGCGGAACGGTGAGCCTCGCACCGTTCACTCACGAGGCCGAACACAACCAGCTTCTGGCCACGAACATCGAAACAGGCACGCTTCAGTGGGTACTTGGTGGCCGGCAGTCGGGCCCCCCGGTCGAGGCGAAGGACGGCAAACGGGAGTTGAATGCCGCGTCCGAACTGCTCGACACGTTCTTCCTCGGGCCGCCGCTGCCGCTCGGCGGAAAGCTGTACTGCCTGACGGAGAAGAACACGGAACTCCGACTGATCTGCCTCGACCCCAGCCGGCTGGTGCCGTCGGCCCTCAACCCCGTTGACCGCTGTCCCGAACTCGTGTGGGTGCAGGCGCTCGGCACCGCCAACACCAAGATCAAGGCCGACGGTCTGCGCCGCACGCACGTCGCCCACCTCGCGTACGGCGACGGCATCCTCGTCTGCCCGACCAATGCCGGCGCGGTACTGGGCATCGACCTGCTTTCCCACAGCCTCGTCTGGTCGTTCTCGTACCGCAAGGTGGTCCAGCAGAACAGCGACGAAGTGCCTTTCCGCCGACGGTTCAACCCGACCTCCGCACTCGCCACTGGCGAACGCTGGCGGCCCTCGGCCCCGTGCATCGTCGGCGGCCGGGTCGTGTTCACTGCACCCGACGGCGTTGGTTCCGAAGTCCACTGTGTGAGCCTGCGGACGGGCCAATCACTCTGGAGCGTCAAGCGCGACGAGGCGAACGATCTTTACCTCGCCGGCGTGTTCGGCGACCGCGTGCTGATCGTCGCCCGCAACCACGTCCGCGCGCTCGCCCTCGACACCGGCAAGGAAGTCTGGCGCGAGTCGGCCACGGGAGTCCCCTCCGGTCAGGGCACGGCGTCGGACGGCGTCTACTACCTGCCGCTGGCCAGCAGCGCGGACCCGCGTTCGTCCGACAAGGGACCCGAGATCTGCGCCCTCGATATCAAGACCGGGGCGATCGTCGGCCGGTCGAAGGCCCGCAAGGAGCCGCCGGGCAACCTCGTGTTCCTCGAGGGTGAACTGGTCTCGCAGTCGGCCCGGACAGTCGCGGTGTTCCCGCAACTCAAGATCAAGCAGAAGGAAATCGACCTCGCGCTGGCGAAGAACCCCGACGATCCGGGCGGCCTGACCGAGCGCGGCGAGTTGTTCCTGTACAACGGCGCGGTGAAGGAAGCCGTCGCCGACCTGCGTCGCGCCCTGGCCGGCCGGCCGCCCGCCCCGGTGAAAGACAAGGCTCAGGACCGCCTGCACGAGGCGCTGACAACTCTATTGCAGAAGGACTTCAGCAACGCGGAGCAGTATCTTCCGGAATACGCCGCCCTGAGTCGGGTCGACATTCCCGAATCGTCGGATCCGGCAAAGAAGCAGGAGCTGATCACCAGGCAGGTCCGCCGGCAGGCGACCTACTGGGAGCTGCTCGGCCGGGGGCGGGAGAAGCAGGGCCGGGCCGTCGAAGCATTTACCGCTTACGAGCAGTACGGCGCGCTGGCCGGACACAAGGAACTGGTCGAATCGCTGGAAGAGCCGCACGTCCGCGCCCGGCCCGACATCTGGTCACGCGGCCGAATTCAGGCGCTGCTCGCCGCTGCCAACGCCACCGACCGCGGGCGGATCGAGTCCGAGATCAACGGCCGGTGGGAGAAGGTCCGCAGTGCGGGCAAGCTCGACGACCTGCGGAAATTCGTAAGCCTGTACGGGCCGATCTCCACCGCGGGGCAGGCCGCCCGGATCGAACTCGCCGAGCGGCTCATGAAGTCCGGCGAGCCCGACGAACTCGCCGAGGCCGAGCGCATCCTGGCCAGTCTGGTCTTCTCGGCCGCCCAGCGCCGCGACGACCCGGCCTCCGCCATCCGCGCATCGGACCTCATGATCGCCCTGTGTCTGCGGCGCGGACAGTATGAGAACGCAATCGGCTTCTACCGGCAACTGGCTGATGAGTTCCCCGACCGCGTGATCCGCGACGGGAAGACTGGCCGGCAGTTGTTCGACGAGTTGCAATACGACAAACGTTACGTGCCGTACCTCGACACGCCTGCCGTGGTGTGGACCGGCGTGCTGACGGGCAAGCGGGTGCAGGGCGCATTTCAGAACCGCGACATGTCGGTGACCGTGGTCCCGGCCGGCGACCTGTCGCCGTTCTACGACCGCCACCGCCTCGTGCTCGACATGCGGCTCGACGGCGGCCAGAGCCCATGGTCGCTCCGCGTCCTCGACCGCGCCACCGGCGACGAGCGCTGGCGGATCACCGGCCTGCCCGCGGCCAACTACCTTTACAGCGGCCAGGCCAACCAGCCCTTCGCCTTTGCCCGCGGGCATCAGCTCATCCTGCACCTCAACCAGCGGGTCATCGCCTACGACCTGATGGAGCGGAAGGAACTCTGGAGCTACAACCTACTCGGCAAGGACGGTTTCCTCGCCAACCAGATGCAGAACTATGCCTACGACCCGCAGGGCGGCGTGTTCATCACCCAGCAGGAAGAAGAGAAGAACATCTACCTCGGGCGGGTCGCGATCGTCGAGGCGGCCTACATCGGCCTGCTGACCCGGCAGGGGTTCGTCGCCATCGACCCCACCCGGCCCGGCCCGAGCATCCTCTGGCAGAAGTCCGACGTGTCGGCCCGAGCCCGCGCTTTTGGCGACGACAAGCACGTGTTCCTGTTTGATCCCGATGCCCCCACCGGCCGGCCGAAATTCCAGGCGTTGCGGGCTTCCGACGGCGCGCCGGTGAAATGTCACAACTTCGCCGAGTTTTACCAGAAGAAGATCGCCACGCTGGGCGGTCGGATTCTTGTCGCCGAGCCGCAGGGAAAGGCCCTCCGGTTGATCGACGCTCTGACAGGAGCGGAACTCTGGCGACGCGACTTCGCCCAGAAGAGCGTCGTGGTGAAGTGCGACGACCCGAAGCTGGCCGGGGCCATCGAGCCGGGCGGCTTGTTCACGCTGCTCGACAGCCGGACCGGTGCGGTGATGCTCACCAGCCCGCTCGGGCCTGCCGGAATCGAGGGATTGCAGGAGGCGCAACTGCTGGCTGACCGTGACCGTTATTACCTTGCGGTCAGTAAGTCTGCCGAGCGCGGCGTGAGCTGGAACTGTGCCGCGTCGTTCGGCCTGCGCAGCGTCCGCGTCAACGGACCGCTCTACGCCCTGAATCGCCGGACCGGCAAGCTCGAATGGGCGTGCGACTTCCTTCCCCACCAGACGTTACTGACTGAGCAGTGGGCAGACCTGCCCGTTCTCGTGTTCGCGTCCGAGTTCAACAAGTCTGCCGCCAATGGTACGATCGAGCGCCAGGGTGTTCGAGTGACCGCGGTGAACAAGTCGACCGGAAAACTGGTGTTCGACGACGATCGTCTGCTCCGCCAGGGCCAATTTCACGCACTCACGGCCAACCCCTCGGCCGGGCGGGTGGAACTCATTCGCAATGACGTGAAGGTAGTGCTGGCCACGCCCGAAGGGGCGGCCCTGCCCGAGCCGGCTGGCCCGCCCGCGCCCAACCGGGCGATCAATCTGCGGGCCAATCCGGTCCGGATTCCCGTACCCATACCCCCGGCCCCGGGAGGATAGACATGATTCGTCTGGGTCTCGTTGCGATGTTACTCGCCCTTGTCTGCGTGCCCGCCCGCGCCGACGAACTGCCCACCGGCACCGAGAAGGAACGCGAGTTCAAAAAGAAGGTCGAAGCCGCCACCGAGGCGGGCCTGAAGTGGATCGCCGACACGCAACACCGCGACGGCCACTGGGAGGCCAACGGCGGGCAGTACCCCGCCTCCATGACCGCTCTGTGCGGTATGGCGCTGCTGATGGAAGGCTCGACCATCAAGGAAGGCAAATACTCCGACAACCTGCGCCGGGCCGTCGACTGGCTCATGGACCGCAGCCAGCCCAACGGCCTGATCGGCAACCCGGCCAACGCCGCCGAACAGCAGCGGTACATGTACGGCCACGGGTTCGGAATGCTGTTCCTCGCCAGCGTCTACGGCGAAGAGGAAGACGGCGACCGCAGAAAGAAGCTCGAGAAACTCCTCACCAAGGCCGTCGAGTTCACCGGCAAGGCCCAGACCAACCGGGGTGGCTGGGGCTATGTCAGCGCGGCCGACGGGTCCGACTTTGATGAGGGCTCGGTCACAATCACCCAGCTCCAGGCGATCCGCGCCGCCCGCAATGCCGGGATCGCCGTGCCGAAATCGATCATCGACAAAGCGGTGAAGTATCTGAAGGATTCCACGACGCCCCGTGGCGGCGTGATCTACAGCCTCGCCCACGGCGGGGCGGCCATGGGCGGCGAGCGTGCCCCGCTTACCGCCGCGGCCGTCGCCTGTGCCTTCTCGGCCGGCGAGTACAACTCCGACCTGGCGAAGAAGTGGCTCGAGTTCTGTGCCACCAACATCACGCTCGGCCGGGGGCGAATGGGCCACGACGAATACCTGCACTACTATTACGCCCAGGCCAACTACGTCCTCGGCGAAGACGGCTGGGCCAAGCTCTTCCCGAAAGCCGCCAAGGATACCGGCTTGAGCTGGCACAAATACCGTGTCGCGATGTTCGAGCAACTCATCACGTCGCAAAACCGCGACGGCTCATGGTCCGGCGGCTACATAGGCCCCCAACTCACAACGGCCGTTTACCTCACCATCCTCCAACTGGACAAGGGATTGCTGCCCATCTACCAGAGGTAGAGGTCGGAAAAAACCGGCACTGACCTCTATAGCGTCCGGCTAGAGCCCTCCATTAGCACCGATCCAGCCAGTAGTCTGATCTCTGATCTCTGATCTCTGATCTCTGATCTCCGGCCTCTGACCTCTGACCTCCGGTTATCCATGACCACCGACCCATCAACTGCACCACTGCAATCCGACGATCTGGTCGCGGTGAAGAAACTCCGCGACGCCTTCGCCGATATCAAGACCCAACTCGGGCGCGTGATCGTCGGGCAGGACGCGGTGATTGAAGAACTGCTGATCGCGCTGTTCAGCCGGGGACACGTCATCCTCGAAGGTGTGCCTGGGCTGGCCAAAACGCTGATGATCTCGACGCTGGCCCGGTGCCTGTCACTCGACTTCAGCCGGATCCAGTTCACCCCCGACCTGATGCCGGCCGACATCACCGGCACCGAAGTGCTGGAAGAAAACCGGAGTAGCGGCGCGCGGGAGCTGAAGTTCATTGCCGGGCCGCTGTTCGCCAATGTAATCCTCGCCGACGAAATCAACCGGACCCCGCCGAAGACGCAGGCCGCGCTGCTGGAAGCAATGCAGGAGCGGCAGGTCACGGTCGGGCGCACTCGGCACCGGCTCGGCGACCCGTTCTTCGTACTGGCCACGCAGAACCCGATCGAACAGGAGGGGACCTATCCGCTGCCCGAAGCGCAGCAGGACCGGTTCATGTTCAAGGTGTTCGTACGTTACCCGAGCTTCACCGAAGAGCTGGAGATCGCCCGGCGGACGACCGCCCTGGTGATGAACGAACCGGCCATGATCCTGTCGGGTAACCAGATACTGGACCTGCAAAGGCTCGTTCGGCGGGTGCCAGTGACCGACCATGTGCTGCAATACGCCCTCGCGCTGGTGCGTCAGACGCGGGTGGGCGAGCCGGGCGTACCGAAGCACGTCCGCGACTGGCTGCAGTGGGGCGCGGGTCCGCGGGCCGTGCAATACCTCGTGCTCGGCGCGAAAGCCCGGGCCCTGCTGTACGGGCGGACGCACGTGCAGACCGAAGACATCCAGGCGCTCGCGCTGCCGGTACTGCGACACCGCATCCTGACCAACTTCACCGCGGCGAGCGAAGGGGTCACGCCCGACACGGTGATCGAGAAGATCGTCGCCGAGACGCCCAGCCGCGAAGGAGAACTGCAAAAAGACGAGCGGTTCAAGAAGATCTTCGCGGCGTGAGGCATGATCCTCTGGCACGGTACCACTCGCCGACGGGCCGAGGCGATTCTCGCCAGCGGCCCGGATGCCCGGTTTGTCGAGCCCGGCTCCGTCGACCCGGCCGACGGCTTCTCGGCCGCTCCGCCGGGGGGGCCTCATCTGTCGGGCGATCCGGTTACAATAGCGAGAGGAAAAGCCGCAAAGTTCATGGCGGAAGGAGGGCCGGCTATCGTCGAGTTTGATGTCCCGGACGAACTCGCCCGGCAATGCGACTGGGGCGGGGAAGTGCGGTTTGCACCGGGATTTGAATTCGAGGAACTGGCACAACTATGGCCTCAGCTACCGAAACGCTTGATCGTGCTGCCCTGACGGCAAAAGAGATCGAACAAGCTTTCCAGGAATGCGTGGTCGCCCGACCGACGCGCGTGCCGGAGTTCGTGACGCGCGTGCTCGGTTGCCTCGCAACGTCCCGTTACTCGGCCCGCGGCTCACTCGCCGACGGAGGCGGAGCGATCCGCCTCGAATTGTCGAACGGCACGACTGCGGACCTCGTCGACGCCCGCGCCGGCAGCCTGCTTCGTTCCATTTGTGCGAACCTCGCGGTCCGGGCTGCCGACAATGATTCGACGCGCGCCGATGTCTTCGCCGGGCGCGGTATCGTGAGCCATCGGCCCCCCACCGCGTGCTGGCAGTTCAACTCACAGAACACCACGGACGAGCAGTGGTTTGTTCTCGACCTTCAGGACAGCCCGTGACGGACCCCGCCGACCCCCGACGCTTTCTCGACCCTGCCGTGCTGGCACGCATCGGCCGGCTGGACCTCCGCGCCAAGCAGGCCGTCGAGGGGTTCATCACCGGGCAGCACACCAGCCACTTTTTCGGCCACTCCGTCGAGTTCGCCCAGCACCGCGAATACGTCCGCGGCGACGACCTCCGCCACCTCGACTGGAAGGTCTGGAGCAAGACCGACCGCTTCTACATCAAACAGTACGAGTCCGAGACCAACCTCCGCGTCACCTTCGTCGTCGACGTCAGCGAGTCGATGCGCTACGGCAAAGCACCGTGGACGAAGTACGACTCGGCCAGCACGATCGCGGCCTGCCTGGCCTACCTCGCCCTCCGACAGCACGACGCGGCGGGGCTCGTGAGCTTCGACTCGGCCGTGCGGCAGGTCGTACCCGCCCGCAGCAGCATGACCCACGTCGACAGCCTCGTCAGCGCGCTCAACGTGAGCAAGCCGAAGGAGAAGACCGACCTCGAGCAAATTTGCCGGCGCGTCGCCGAGGTCGTGCCGTCGCGCGGCATGGTCGTGCTGATCTCGGACCTGCTGTGCGACCGCGGCCCGCTCTTCCGCGGGCTGGAGATGCTCCGCCACCGCCGGCACGACATCCTCGTCTTCCACGTGCTCGACGACGACGAGCTGGATTTCCCCTTCGCCGGCACCACGCGGTTCGAGGGGATGGAGGAGATGCCCGAGTTGCTCTGCGACCCGCGTGCGCTCCGCGACGGCTACCTCGCCGAACTCGAAGAGTACCTGACAGAGTTGCGCCGCGGCTGCAGCAAGCGCGGCATCGACTACACGCTGATCCGCACGCAGGCCTGCCTCGAGGCCGCCCTGTCGCGATACCTGAACTTCCGTAACGCCGTGCAGAAGAACGGCGGGCGGGCCCCCGCAGGAACCTGAAGCCCCGCCGGCACCCCCGGCCGGGCGACGCACCATGCTGACATTGTTTCTGAACCCGTTCACCATGCTGGCCGGCGCGGGCTTCGTGCTCGCGCCGATCATCATCCACCTCATCAACCGGCTGCGCTACCGCAAGGTGCCGTGGGCGGCGATGGAGTTCCTTCTCAAGTCGCTCAAGAAGAACCGCCGGAAGCTGATCCTCAAGCAGTTGCTCCTCCTCCTGATGCGCTGCCTGCTGGTGTTGCTCGTCGGCCTGCTGCGCGCCCGCTACATCGGCTCCGCGCTCGGGTTCGGCACGCCACGCGGCACGCTTCACGTCGTGCTGCTCGACGACACCGCCAGCCAGGGCGACCAGCACCGCGAAGAAGGCGCGACCACCACCGCCTTCGCCCGTGCCAAAGCCGCCCTCGTCGACGACATCGCGACCGGAGCGGCGGAAGCCGGCACGCCCCAGACCCTGGAAGTGATCCGCCTCAGCACCCCCGATGAATCGTTCCGCGTCGATCGGCTCGACAGCTCCGCCGGCGTCGATGAACTCAAGGCCTGGCTGGCCAACGTCGAAGTCACCACCCTCCATGCCGACGTCGCGCCCGCGGTCGAGGCGGCCAAGCGGGCCTCCTCCCGCGATCCGCGTGCCCGCCGCGTGCTGCACGTGGTCAGCGACTT
>JAIBBI010000156.1 GCA_019694755.1 Gemmataceae bacterium | reverse complement strand
ACGTGAAGAGCGTGGCGATCGCGGCCAAAGACCTGAAGCTGAAGTTCGCCAAGGAGAAGGACGCCGGCGGCGACGAGCGCTGGAAGATGATCGAGCCATCGGCCGCGCCCGCCGAGGGGTCGAAGAGCATCGAGATGCTCGACAAACTCGACAACCTGCAGGCCCGCGGCCCGGATGTCAGCGACCCCGCCGACCGCAAGCCGTTCGGCTTCGCCGACGACGACGCGACCACCACCGTCACACTCGGCTTCGGCGACGACGCGAAGCCGCTCGTGTACCGCCTGGGCAAAGACGACCCGGCCAAGTCGCGGATCTATGTGCAAGTCGCAGGTCGGCCGCGGGTCAATGCCGTGCCCGACGACCTGCGCAAGATGGTCGAGCGGCCCGCGCTCGCCTACCGCAGCCGCCGCGTGCTCGACATGCCCGCCCGCACAGTCACCCGTATCACCGTCGACCGCCCGGCCGACAGCTACGCACTCACGCAATCCGACAGCATTTGGTCGCTGGCGGTGCCGGTCGCCACGAAGGCCGACACCGGCAAAGCCAATTCGCTGGCCGCCGACCTCGCCCGCCTCGAGGCCGCGGATTTCGTGAACTTCAACCCCACGCCCGAAGACCTGAAGAACTACGGCCTCGACGCGCCGACGCTGAAAGTCACCGTCGCCGGCGAGGGCAGCAAGACGGTCCTGTTCGGCAAGCCGCGCGAGGGCAAGCCCGAGATCTACGCCAAGCTCGCCGACGCCGGCGAGGTGTTCGCCCTGCGCTCCGGCGTGAAGGACGCGGTCAATCAGCCCTCACTGGCATTCCGCCCGCTGCAGCTCTGGGCCGCCCCCGGCGCGATCGTGTCGCGAATCGGCATCGACCGCGATTCGAAGAAGTACGACCTGACCCGCGACGGCGCGATCTGGAAGATCGGCGGGCCGTTCGCCGCCAACGCGTTCCTGCCCTCCGTACAGTCGATCCTGGAAGTGGCCAGCGCGCCGCGGGCCGAGAAGTTCGTCGCCCACACGGATGCCGACCTCGCGACCTACGGCCTCGACAAGCCGGCCGGCACGCTGACCGTCACGCTCACGCCCGAGCGGCCCGAAGATCCGGCCGGTACCCGCACGCTGATCTTCGGCAAGAACGTCACCGACGGCCAGGCCCCGCGCTACGCCCGGCTCGACGGGCTGCCCGGCGTGTTCGTCCTCCCCGCCGGCGACGTCGTCGACAAGACCGCCCTCGACCTCCTCGACCGCAGGATGCTCCAGATCGACACCCGCCAGATCATCCGCCTCGGCGGCGTCGGCCCCACCGGCACCTGGAGCGCGAAGCGCGACGGCGCCAGCTGGACGCTCGACAGCTTCAACCCGCCCGTGCCCGGCGACCGCGCCACCCTCGAGCGCCTCGCCGGCGTGCTCGCCGACATCCGCGCTTCGCAGTTCGCCGCCTACGGGACCGCCGACCTCGCCACGTTCGGCCTCGACAAGCCGACTAACACGTTCGAGATCACGCTCGGCACCGGCGACAAGCCGACGAAGCACGTCATCGCCCTCGGGGTGCCCGTGCCCGGCAACCCGCAGGCGCGGTTCGCCCGCGTCGACGACGGGCCGGCCATCGCGCAACTGAATCCACTGCTGTCGATGGAGCTCGGCGTCTCCCCGCTCGAACTCGCCGACCGCGTGCTCTTCAACTTCACGGGCCGCGATCTCACCGCGATCACCCGCACGATCGGCCCCGACGAGCTGCGCATCGAGCGCAAAGACGGCGCGTGGCAGATCATCAAGCCCGCCGCGGTCCCCGCCGACGAGCCAGCCCTCGCCGAACTCGCCGAGCGCGTCGGCGCGTTGCGGGCGGTCAAGGTCGCCGCGCTCGGCGTCAAGGACTTTAGGCAATACGGCCTCGAGCCCCCGGCCGCCAGCTTCCGCTTCACGGTGACGGAGCTGGGCGCGGCGCCGCGCGAGCTCACGCTCGCGCTCGGCAACCTGCCGCCGCAGGGCCGGCCCGCCCGCATCGGAAACATCGCAACGGTGTACCTGATCCCCGACTCGGCCGGCGACCCGCTCGCCGCCCGCCTCACTGCCGCGCCGCTCAAGTTCCGCGACCGCACGCTCGCCCGCTTCAACGACGCCGACCGCATCACCATCAAGCGCGGCGAGCGCACAGTCACCTTCGCCAAGGTCGACGGGCTCTGGAAGATGACCGTACCGGTCGCTGCCGACGCCGAGGCGTTCGACCTCGAAGACCTCGTGCTGCTCGCCAGCAAACTGCGCTGCGAGGAACTTCTCGCGGACACGAAGGGCGACCTCAAGCCGTTCGGCCTCGAGAAGCCCGAAGCCACGGTGACGTTCTTCCTCGGCGACAAGGAAGTCGAGAAGTTCGCCGTCAGCGCGAAGGATGCCGAGGGGCGGGTCATCGTCCGCGTGGGCGAGAGCCCGATGGTGGGCCGGCTTGACCTCGCGCTCTCGACCCGGCTGCTCAACGAGTTCCGCAAGCGGGCCCTGTGGACCAACCTCGACGTGGCCCAGGTGGAAACACTGATCCTGAACGCCGGCGCGGGCGGCACCCCGGCCGTGTTCAACAAGACCGATACCGGCTGGCAGGTCGCCGGCGACGCGGACCGCGTCGTCAACATCGAAGCCATCACCGACCTGCTGGCCACCTTCGCCGCCCTGAAGGCCGAGCGGTACGTCGCCGACCAGAAGCCGGAACTCAAGCTCTACGGGCTCGAGCCGCCGGTGCGCGTCATCATCGTGAAGACCCGCACCGGCAACCCGACGACGCTGCACCTCGGCCGGTTCGAGGGCGAAAGCAAGCGGGCCTATGCCGCCGTGCCCGGCGCGGGAACCGTTGTCGTGCTCAGCGAGGCGGACTCGGCCAAGCTCCTGAAGCCGGCCGGGGAACTCAGCCGGAAGTGATCATCACCCGCCCGGCCTACGACGCGATGCTGGCCCACGCCCGCGCGGCGATGCCGGACGAGGCGTGCGGCTTCCTTGCGGGCCGCGATCACGTCACCCACTTCCTCCCGCTCGACAACGCCGCGGACATGCCGCGCACGCAATTCGAGTCGTCGCCGCGGAGCACGCTCGCGGCCTACCGCCGGATGCGCGAGCTGAACCTGGAACTGCTGGCCGTCTACCACTCCCACCCGACGTCACCGCCGGCACCCAGCGAGACGGACAAAGAACGCCACAACCTTCCGGGCGTCTTGTGCGTGATCGTCTCGCCGTTAACCGATGCCGTGGCAGCCTGGGACATGGAACAAGGTAGAGAAGTAACGATCCAGATCGAATGCCCGTAGCCGTATTCGCCAGAATACGGCTGCACCTTCACCGCCCGCCATAGCGCTCCGCTCCGCGTCGAGGCTAAGCCGCCGCACTATTACTTCTGCAATCTGCAATCTAAAATCGTCCTTCATTGCTCCGTTCCCGATACAAACTCGGATCCACGGCCCGGGCCATCGCGTCGATATCGAGCGACATCCCGAGAAACGTGCGAACCTCTCCGGCCACCGCCAGCGGATCGCTGACGACGCGGTGGTAGCTCACCGGCAACACGGTCATATCACCGCGGGTGGCGAGCCACGCCTCGACCTGCGCCAGTTGCTTCTCGAACGCCGGGCGCAGGATCGCGGGATTGCCGGCCGCCTTGCCGTCACGCCGGAGCATCGCCGTCTGACTCGCCAGCACTTCGTCGAGCGGCCGCTGCATGAAAACAACCCGGTAGTCGAGACCGGCGACAACCGGCAACTCGCGCAGCAGCAGGTGGATGATCTTCACCGCATGGCCCCGCGCCTGCGGCAGCCACGAGCGATCCGTCCGCAACTGTTTGACCGGCTCGTATTCCAGATAGCCGCGCGGGTTGCTTTCGTCGGCCGAGCGTTGGCTGTCGGTCAGCGCGGGCAATCCGCCGGCCACGAGCATCTGCATCATCAGCGAAGTGCCGGAGCGCGGCAACCCGCTGACGACGGTTACGAAATCAGAAGTCACGATCGGCAGTCCTCAATCCACGGCCGGCTGGGGCACGCCCTCGGCCAGGTATCGCCGGGCCAGTTCGCGGTGTTTGTCGGCTTTTTCCGTTTGTCCCAGGCGATTGGAAATGAGCGATACATAGCGGTGAGCGAGAGCGAAACTCGGCCGCATCGCCAGGCAGATGTCGAACGCCTGCAACGCCCGATCGTACCAGCCGAGCCGCGACAGCACCGCCCCAAGTTGAAAGTGGGCGAGGGGAAAGTCGTGGAGGAGTGCGACCGCCTGCAGCCCGTTCTCGATCCCCTCCTTGAGCTTTCCCTGTCGCGGCAGGGCGACGCTCAGGCCGTAGAAGGACTCGGCGTGGTCCTCATCGAGAGCGAGGGATTTGCGGAACGCGCTCTCGGCCTCGGGCCAGCGACGGAGGCGGAGGTACGCCCTGCCGATGCGACAGAGCAACCAGGAATTCTCCTGTCCTGCGGCGGCGGCCTGCTCGAAGTGCTGGAGTGCGCCGGCGATGTCGTCGCCGAGCCAGCAGTGGAAGGCGCGGAAGAGCGATACCTGAGGGTGTTGGGGTTCGAGAGCGGCGAGGGCGTCAGTCGCCCGACCGAGCGCGGCGGCATCGCCGGCCGCGACGGCCGCCTGGCCGGCGAGGATCACGAAGCGGACCTGATCGGGGAACTGTTGCGCCAGCTCTTCCGCGAGGACCAGCGCCCGTGCCGGTTGTTTGCCGTCGATGTAAGTACATGCCAGATTGAATTTCTGCTCGGCTCGCGCGGTCGCGATGTCGCGCTGCACGTCTTCGCCGGGCGCCTCGATGTAACCGAGTTCAACGAGTTGCTGCAATGCCGCCGCGGCCGCCTCGGGGTCGTCGTCGGCCTGATCGCGGGCGCGCGACTCGAACACGGGGTCCGCGACCGCCTCCCAGGAATCGATCCGCTCGATCTCCGGCGCAGATTCGAACGCATTGACGAGGACCTTCCCCTCCATGTCGCGGCCCACGGGCAGCCCGAACAGCGCGAGCACCGTGGGAGCGATGTCGAGCAGCGTCGCGCCGTGGACCATGGCGTCCTTCTTGATCCCCGGGCCCGCGAGCACAAACGTGCCGAAGTTGCGGTGCCACTGGGCCGGGTCGACTTCCTGCCTCGGGCGGGTGACGCCGCTGTGGAATCCGTGGTCCGAGACGATCATGACATGGGCCTCCGGCCCGGCCAACTCCATCAGTCGCCCCAGCATCTGGTCGTGGAATTCGTAGGTCGCATTCATCACACCCTGGAAGACCTCGTACAGGTCCGGGCGGATGTGCTCCATCCGCGGCGGATGAAACGCCATGAAGTCGTGGCCGACGTGGTCGATGGCCTCGTAGTACGGGGCGCAGAAGTCCCACGGCTCCTCTTCCATCAGCGCGGTCGTCACCGCGTGCAGCGACGCGCACTCGGCCAGCCGCTTGGCGAAGGAGCTGAGCAGCCGGCGGACCTCCGGATCCCGCTGGTCCAGTCGCGGGGCCTGCGGGATGAACTGCTGAAGCATCGGCCCGGTCACTTCGGTCGGGTGCAGGCGCAACCCGACGAGCGGCTCGGCCAGGTCCGGCGGGAAGACGCTGTTCGGCTGGGCCGGCCAGCGCGCGGCCGTGGCCGACGCGGGCGCGACGCAGAACTGGTGCGAGACGCAGACGCCGTTGATGTCCTCGGCCGGGTGGCTGGCGTACCATCCGATCGCCTGACACCGTTTGCCCGACTGCGCCAGGATGTTCCACAGCGCCTTGCACCGGCGGGTACTGCTCGACGTGGGCCGCAGGGCCGTGCCGTCCGGCGTCGGCTCGGCAAACCCGTGGACGCCATGCTGGTACGCACGTTTGCCCGTCGCGATCGACGTCCAGAGGATGGGGGACAGGACCGGCTGAAGGGTCAGCAGATGGCCCATCACGCCCGATTCGATCAGGCGTTGCAGGTAGGGCATCCGCCCGGCATCGACCAGCGGGTGGATCATCTGCCAGTCGGCCGCGTCCCACCCGACCAAGAGCAGCTTTCGTGCAATCGGCTCAGCCATGGCGTTCGACGCCGGGGGGAAACTGGCTCATGTCGGACCCAGTGAGGCAACAAAAAACGCTTGCACCAGACCAGTCTGGTGCAAGCGTGGGAAAGTATCAATGGAGAAGTGCCCGGGCCGCGATTCAGGCGGCCGCGCCCTTCCTGCGCCACTTGCGCATGCCGCGTGCGCCGAGGGCCAGAGCCGCCGACGACAGGAGCAGCGACGACGGCTCCGGAACCGCGACGACGGTGATCGGTGCGCCCGTGTCCTCGAAGCTCCAACCCTGGATGGTGGCCGGGAACCCGCTGGTTCCTGTGGTATCCATCGTCAGGTAGCCGTAGTTGACCGTGCTGGTGTTTTCGTTGTAAAAGCGGAAACCCAAGATGTGGGTACCGGTTGTGAGATAGGCCGAACCGTTCGTCGCGAGGATCGTATTGCTGAAGGTCGAGGTGCCATCAATGACGGTGCCGTTCGGGAGGTCCTGATACAAAGTCGTGGTCGTGGCCGCGACGCCACCGCTCGACCCTGCGATAGAGTTGTTCCAGAAGAACCCGATCTGAGATCCGGTGTAGTAGGGATTGAAATCCCAACCGGGGATCGAACCAGCGCTGACGGTGCTCGTCCCGCCGGTCAGCAAGTTGACGTAAACGCCTGCGAAGGTTTGGGGCACGGCGATCGGCGTGTTGAAGGTGACGATGCCCGCCTGTGCTTCCGGGGTGATAGCCGCGGCGCCACCGATGGCGGCGGCACAGGCACCGAGTCGGACGGCCACGGTGGACCGATCCAATTTGCGAGTCTTGCGTGTTTTCATAGGAACCCGGGGTGTAGGTTTTGCGAGATAGTATACCGTTAACAGGGTTTTTTCCGACTGACAAGCAAAAAGTCCGAAAAAAACTAAAGTTCGCGCCCCGCCCGGTGTCGCTACCGGAACCGCCCTCCGGCCGGCGGGGCGAGAGCCGCCACAGTGGCTCGATTGAGTATGTTTTTTCCGACGGCTTATCCACATTCCCGCATTCGTATTCCCATAGCCGTATTCGCCAGAATTCGGCCTCCGCTTTACGCCACGCGCAAGCGATTCGCGCCGACCGCGTCGGGCGCGTCCACGCCAGCGCGAGTCCTTCGGCAGTCTGGCGAATGCCGCTCCGAAGGCCGGTCGCCGCCAGGTCGAGTCCATTTGTCTGCTTTCGTCTGACTCCGGCCCCCCCTCCGACCCCTGACCTCTGACCTCCATTTCCCCTGCCAGATTGGCAGTCCGCCCAATTCCCGATTTGCGACTCCCGACCCCCGATTTCATCCTCAACCATCTGTCAAACCACGCCTTACGTCCGTCAGCGACACCCCACCAACCTGGTGAAACGAAACGGGTGTGTGTGAAATGAAATGAAATGAAACCCTCATGACGCGTCGGTCTCCTGCGCGGATGAAAATAGGTTCAATAGGAGGAGCTATTTTCAAGGCAACGAAACCGGGCCGGGTGATCAGGATCTCGGGGGTGGCTTCAGTTCGAGAACCGTAAGTCGAATCAGCCGTTTTACAGCAGAACCCGTCACGGACCCGGTGGCCCAGCAATCAACAGGGCGCTGGCAATTAGGGTGCCGCCAATAACCAGAATGATCGCCGACCGGCCCAAGCCGTGACCATGGGTCCGGAACAGGTGGATCAGGCCGGCGACCGAAGTGGCACCGCCGGCCGCCAGTAGGCCAATCTGCATGGGCGGCGGGCCGGGCGGCGGATCGTCGTCATCCCCCGGGGCGTCATCGCGTGGGCCGGGCTTGTCCTTGCCGCCCTTCTTCTGGCCGCGCTCGTCGCGGCGGCGGAAGGTCTCGGTGGATTCCCTGCCCGAGGGGTCTTTCGTCGTGAAGGTCCAGGTGCCATCGCTGTTGTCCGTGTAGCGGAGCGTGTGGGTCCGGCCCTGCACGTCGTACTTCAGCGTCGAGGTCTTCGCCTTCTCGTCGCGGGTGAATGCGGTGATCGTCGCTCCGCGGAGCGGTCGGCCCGCGGGCCGGAGCGGCGAGTCTTTCGGCTGCGGCTCGATCTGGTCGCCGCGCACGGTGACCCTACCGCGCATGCCGCCGTTGATGTACGGGTACTTCTTCGTCGAGTAGTAGCGGTAGCTGCCGTTCTCCATCCGGCCGTTGAACTCGTCCAGATCGGTCGGCTCTTTCCCCGTGGCATCGGTGTAGCCATACAGCGGGAAGCCGTCGAGCGCGTAGGCAATCGGGTTGCCCGGGCCGGCTTTCTTCTGGAGATGGACGGGAGCGATGTGGTAGTGGTAGTCGTCGCCCCGGCCGCAATGCCCGCCGTACTCGTCGAGTTCGCCGGCCAGGAAGGTGTCGTCGCCGCGGTTGTTCAGCGCGTTGAAGATCGGCACGCCGTTGACGGCGAGGGCTATCGCCCCGCGGAACAGCGCGGTCTTCGCGGAGATCGGTTTGTCGGCCAGGACCGGCTTCAGCGGGATCCGCCAGGCGTTCTGCCCCGTGTACGGTTGCGGCAACGGCACCTGCTGCTGCCAGGAACGGATGCCCACCATCATCGGATGATCGGGCAGACCGTTGGACCCCACGTAGAGATAGTCGGCATCGGTCCGGAGTTGAAGCTTGTCCTGAAACGGCTCGAAGTGCTTCCGCGCCGCGGGCACGTCCTTACCTTCATCGGCCAGCCCGACCGACACCGACCCGGCCACCAGTGCGAACACGACCAGCAGCGCGGCCCGGCCTCGCCTCCAGAGTGGCACCGCCAAGCCCATGAGCCCGACGACCGTGAGGAATGCGAACACTGCCACGGTGGGGTCGGAGCTTTTCTCCGGCCCGACCGGCTCGTTAAGCAATTGAATGTCCTGCCGGCGTTTCTCGATCCACTCGCGGTCGGCCGGGCTGAGCTTTGCGAGCGGCACCCACACCAGTTCGCCGTCGTGCTTGCGGAGTTGCACGCGGTCATCGCGGGCCAGTACGTAGGAGGCTTCGATCACGAAAAGCCCGTCGGCATCTTTCCACGTCCGGAGATGGGGAGCGTGATCGTGCCCGGGGTGGCTCCACGCCGGGCTGCCGAGCAGCAGTACAATCGCGATCACGGCCGCGAACCGACGCATGTTACGGACCTTCGAGACAGTAGAGGAACTTGTTGGAGCGGAGCAGGAGTTGCTTGCCGACGACGGCCGGCGTGGCATTGAAGTCGCTGTCGTCGAGTGGCGGGTTCTGGTGCAGCAGTTCGAACTTGTCGCCGGCACGGAGTACGAACATGCCAGCCTGCCGGCTGACGGCATAAAGCCGACCGTCGGCCAGCACGGGCGAAGCATAGAACGGCCGACTGCCGCGTCCGCCGACGCCCTTCACCGCGAGCCGTTCGTCGTACACGGTCTTGCCCGTCTCCGCGTTCTGGCACACGGCAAAACCGTCCTCGTTCACATTCATCAGCAGCCCGCCGTGCAGCACCGGCGTGGGCACGTAGGAACTCTTGGACACTGACCAGAGCAGATTCTTCGCGGCCACATCACCCGACCCGCCTACTTTGACCGCGAGCGTGCCCTTCGTCTGAAACCCGCCGGTGACGTAGGCGATGCCGTCGCCCGGCAACACGCCGGCGCAGACGTTGCCGCTCGGCTTGATCGCGGTGTGCCAGAGAAGTTTGCCGGTTTCGGGGTTCAGGCCCCACACTTCCGTCGGCATGGCCACAACAAGGTCGGTGCGTTCGCCCGAAGACACGAGCGCCGGCGTGCTGAACGACAGGTTGAGCCGCTTGCCCTCGGCCTTCCACACCTGCTTGCCGGTCTTCTTGTCGAGTGCGATGACGGCCCGGGCCTCGCTGGCCGCATTGACGATGACGAGGCCTTTGAAGAGGACGGGGCTGGCGGAGGAACCCCAGCGCCGCTCGTCGGACTCGACACCGACGGCAGTCTGCCAGAGTTTCTTACCTTCCAAGTCGTAGGCCACGACGCCGGACTTGCTGAAGAAGGCGTACACCGCTTCGCCGTCGGTGGCCGGCGAGTTGCTCGCATAGCCGTGCTCGGTGACGTAGCCGCGGTACGGGTCTTCCGCGTTGCTCGCCGCGATATCGCTCTTCCAGAGGATCCTGCCCGAATTGCGGTCGACACAAACGAGATGTCGGGTCAGCTTCTCGATCGACCCGGGCGAGGCGGCATCGATGCCGTAGCCGGAATAGCACGTGACGAAGACGCGGTCGCCCCAGACCACGGGCGAAGAGGAGCCGGGCCCGGGCAGCGCGGCTTTCCACTTCACGCCGTCGGTCGCGGTCCATTTTGTCGGAGGCGTCGCACCGACCGCGACGCCCAGGCCATCGGGCCCGCGGAAGCGCGGCCAATCGGCCCCGCCGGCGGTCAGCAGGGCCACGACACCGAATAATCCGAGAAACTGTCGCATCGAATCACTCCGGCGGGCAGAACCCAATTACTCGACCAGCGGGCGCTCCGGGCGGTCGCCGCCGCCTTTGCCACCCTTGTCGCCGCCTTTTCCGCCGCCCTTACCGCCGCCTTTGCCACCCTTGTCGCCACCGCCCTTGTCTCCGCCAGGGCCGCCCATGCCGCGG
>JAIBBI010000155.1 GCA_019694755.1 Gemmataceae bacterium | reverse complement strand
CGCCAGAATGCCGACGAGGTGAAAGAAGCTTGGCGAGGCGTGGCCGGATTCTGGCGAATCCGGCTACGAGGACGCGAATGCGGGAACGAAGAAGTCGTTGCCGTAGCGGCATTCGCCAGAATGCCGACGAGGTGAAAGAAGCTTGGCGAGGCGTGGCCGGATTCTGGCGAATCCGGCTACGAGGACGCGAATGCGGGAACGAAGAAGTCGTTGCCGTAGCGGCATTCGCCAGAATGCCGATGAGGTGAAAGAAGCCTGGCGAGGCGTGGCCGAATTCTGGCGAATCCGGCTACGAATAGGTGCGAATGCGGGAACGAAGAAGTCGTTGCCGTAGCGGCATTCGCCAGAATGCCGTAATCATCCCCGTAGCCGACGAGGTGAAAGAAGCCTGGCGAGGCGTGGCCGGATTCTGGCGAATCCGGCTACAAGGACGCGAATGCGGGAACGAAGAAGTCGTTGCCGTAGCGGCATTCGCCAGAATGCCGACGAGCCCGCGAGGGCGGGCACCCGTCGGCCGTATTCTGGCGAATACGGCTACAAAAATGCGAATCCGTCTATTGCCCGACGAGTTCCCTTGCCAGGTCGTTCGCTCCATAGACGGTTTTCAGGGCGGCGACGACGCCGCCTCCGTGGACGGCGATGTGACGGGCTTGCACGTCGCTATACACGAAGTTGCGAACGAGGCCGGGGCGGTTGCGGTCGAAGTTGATACCGACGAGTTCGCCGTCGCGGTTGACGACCGGGCTTCCGGAGTTGCCGCCGATGGTGTCGGCCGTGCTGACGAAGTTCATGGGCGTCGTCGGGTCGAGCTTGGATTGAGCCGCCTTCCAGCGGTCGGCGAGGACGAACGGCTCACGGCCGCCCATCTTTCCGGCCCGCTGGAACAGCCCGGCGACGGTTGTCTGATACGGTCGTGCCACGCCGTCTTCGTCGTAACCAGAGACCCGGCCGAACGCGAGTCGGAGCGTGAACGTGGCATCCGGCGCGATAGTCCGACCGAACTTCTCGAAGCGGATCTCCGCGATGCGCGAGTAGGCCTGACGTTCCGGCTCATCGACTTGCTCTTCGATGAACTTGCGAACTTCTCGGGCGGCCGGGTCGATCGTTCGGGCGAGTTGAATCATCGTGTCCGCGCTTTGATCAATGGCCGCGGGGCCGGCATCGAAGATCCGCTTGCGCTCGGCCACATCGAAGAGTTTGCAGCCGGCCACGAGTTCCGCGGCGCGGACCCGCGGAGTCTTGCCCGCGAGCACGATCTCGATGGTCGCACGGTCGCCAAGGGCTTCCGCCAGGAAAGTCAAAGACGCCGAGAGCTTGGCAACTTCGAGTGTCGGGTCGATGGGCGCAGGCGAGAAGAGTTGAAACTTGAGCGAGTCGAGGTTGGAGGTGCGGTATTCGCGGAGCCGGTCGCCGCTGGGCTTGGGCAGTTCGGCCGCGAGGCGAACGAGGTGCCGTGCGGCGGCGAAGAGTTCGGACGAGAAAGCTTCGCCGCGTTCGAGCAGGGCCATTTGCCGCTCCCGGCTGCGTAGCAGCGATTGTGTCTTCTCGATGGCCTCCCACGGCTTCGGATCGGCAGACCGCAGCGCGTTTTCCTCCTGCTCCTTCCGGGCCATGACGGCCGGGTCGAGGAGCGCCTGGAACTGCCCGCTGATGACCTTACGCGCATTGGCGACGCGGTGCAGGTCGGTGGCGGCGACCCGCCGGGCGTCGGGCCCGGTCTCGGAGAACTGGATCAGTGCCGACTCCATGGCCCGCAGTCGGGCAAGCTGATACGGATGGCCGAAGTCGCGGCGGTACTTCAGTCGGGCGACGGTTTCGAGGCGGTTGGTGGTGCCGGGGTGCCCGGTAACGAAGACGAGGTCGCCCTCGGCCACGCCGGTCTTCGACCACGGAAAGTAGTGGCTCGGATTCACCGGTTTATCGTTCTGGTAGGCACGGAAGAAACAGACATCGAAGCCGAACCGGGGGTATTCGAAATTGTCCACGTCCCCGCCGAACGCGGCCGCGGCCGACTCGGGGGCGAAGACCAGGCGGACGTCGGTGTATTTCTGGTAGCGGTAGAGGTGGTACACGCCGCCCTGATAAAGCGTGACTACGTCGCTGCGGAGGCCCGTCGAATCGAGGGATTCCTTTTCAATGGCGGAGAGCACGGCCCGGCGGGCGGCGGCGGCCTCAGCGGCCGACTGGCCGGGTTTCACGGCGGCTTTTACGCGATCAGTCACGTCCTCAATAGATTGCAGGACGTTCAGTTCCAGGTCCGGGCACTTCAGCTCGTCGGCCCGGGTTTTTGCGAGGTAGCCGTCGGCGATCAGGTCCCGGCCGGGGCGGGTGAGCTTTTGCAGGGAGTCCGCACCGATGTGGTGGTTGGTCACGATCAGGCCGTCGGGCGAGACGAAGCCGCCCGAGCCGCCGTTGTTGAAGCGGACGGAGGCGTGCATGGCCCGCTGGAGGAACGGGTCGGTCAGGTCGAAGCCGTACCGCTCCTGGAGTTTTGCGTGGGGCGGGTCGTTGAGGAGCCACATTCCTTCGTCGGCGGCCGCCGTCGTCATGGCAGAAATCCAGATCAGGGTGGCGAGAAGACTGAATCGCGGCATGGGACCCCGGGGAGGGTGTTTGGAAGGGCGTTGTATGGGCACGCTAATTACTGTAACTGCCGGGCCGGGTCAGCGACAGGGGCACGAGTCCCGCGTGTTTTTGTCGCCGCGTCCTTGCGGCCGAATGGGAACCCGGATAGTTTGAATTGCATCCACGGACCGATCCGGCCGGGGAATCCGACTGTCAAAAAGCTGTCTACCCGCGTGCTGGGGCGCGTGGGGAGACGAATGACCCGCGGGAGTCTTTAGTCATGGCGGAAAGCATTCAGAAGAAGCTCGACCGCGTCCGGCGGCCGCGCGTGCAGATCACATACGACGTGGAGGACGGCGGCGCACTCAAGAAAGTCGAGATGCCGTTCGTGGTGGGCGTGCTCGCCGACCTCTCCGGCGACAACGCGGCCAGCCTGCCGGCCATGAAGGAGCGGAAATTCGACGAATTCGATCGTGACAACATCAACGAACGGATGAAGTCGGTCGCACCGGAACTCAACATCCGGGCGAAGAACACGCTGGCGGGCGACGACTCGCAGATCGGCGTGAAGCTGAAATTCGAATCGATGGACGACTTCACCCCGGCTGGCGTGGCCAAGCAGGTCGAGCCGCTAAAGAAGCTCCTCGAAGAGCGCGAGCGGCTCAACGAAGTCCTCGCCAAGATGGAATCCAACCAGAAGCTGGAAGACCTGCTCAGCCAGGTCATGGCCAATACCGACAAGGTGTCGGAGCTGGCGAAGAAGATGGGCGTCGATGCGGCCGATGCGCCGAAGGGGGAGTGAGTCGATGTCAGAGCAAGCACAAGCCGCCGGGCAGGCCCAAACCGTCACCGAAGATGCCGACGGCCTTCTCGAAAACATCCTGAAGCAGACCAAGTACAAGAGCGCCGAAGAGAAATCGCGCAATTCCTCGTACATCGGCGAAGTGCTGAAGTACGCGATGGCCGGCGCGAAGGTCGTCTCGGGCGACATGGAGCGCACGATCAAGGGCTGGCAGGCTGAGATCGACCGGAAGATCAGCCAGCAGCTCAACGAGATCATGCACAACGAGAAGTTTCAGCAGCTCGAAAGTACCTGGCGGGGGCTCAAGTACCTCATCGATCAGTCGGAAACCGGTACGACCCTCAAGATCAAGGTCATGAACGTCGCCAAGAAGACGTTGCTGAAAGACCTTGAAAAGGCGGCCGAATTCGACCAAAGCACCCTCTTCAAGAAGGTGTACGAGGAAGAGTACGGTACGCTGGGCGGCCACCCGTTCGGCATGATGGTCGGCGATTACCACTTCAGCAGCAGCCCCGAAGACGTGGAAATGCTGCGGAAGGTTTCGGGCGTCGCGGCCGCGGCCCACGCGCCGTTCGTCTCGGGCGTTGCCCCGCAGATGTTCGGCTTCGACAGCTTCGAGGAACTGAACAAGCCCCGCGACCTGGCGAAGATCTTCGAAGGCGTGGACTACGTCGGCTGGCGGAGCTTCCGCGAGTCGGCCGACTCCAGGTACGTCGCGCTCACGATGCCGCGGGTACTGGCTCGTCTTCCTTACGGCAAAGACACCAAGCCGGTCGAAGAGTTCAACTACGAAGAAAGCGTCGACGGTACGGACCACTCGAAGTACCTGTGGATGAACGCGGCGTGGGCGTATGCCGCCCGCTGCACCGACGCCTTCGCCAAAGACGGCTGGTTCATGCGGACCCGCGGCGTTGAAGGCGGCGGCAAGGTCGAGGCCCTGCCGGTGCACACTTTCCAGGTGGGTGGCGGCAAGGAAATGAAGTGCCCCACCGAGACGCTCATTCCGGATCGCCGGGAAAATGAGCTCTCGAATCTCGGCTTCCTGCCGCTGTTGCACTGCAAGAACACCGACTTCGCGGCGTTCCTCGGCGCGCAGAGCTGCCAGAAGCCGCAGACGTATTTCGACGCGGCTGCCAACGCGAATGCCGAGCTGTCGACCAAGGTCAACTACCTGATGTGCGTCAGCCGGTTCTCGCACTACCTCAAGGTGATGGCCCGCAACAAGATCGGGTCGATCATGGAGGCGAGCGAGTGCGAGCGCTGGTTGAACGACTGGATCAGCAACTACGTCGTCTCGAACCCCGAGAACGTGGGCGAGAAGATCAAGGCCGAGAAGCCCCTGCGGGCGGCCGAGATCCGCGTCGAATCCAACCCGGCCAAACCGGGCTGGTACAAAGCGGTGGCGTACCTCCGGCCCCACTTCCAGCTCGAAGGGCTCGACGCCTCGATGCGGCTGGTGGCGGAAATCCCGCCCAAAAAGGGCTAGGTAGAAGTTGAAATTTAGAAGTTCAAAGTGAAAAGTTGAAAGACTTGAGGGCCGGGAGACTTGCGTCTTCCCGGCCCTTGTTTATTTGGGTAGCAGAGACGGTGAAGTAGATTGCAGAAGTCAGATTGCAGAATGCAGAATTTCAGATGCAGTCGCTGTAAGGGTGCCCTTGAATGTTCTGGCCGGTAGCCGAGAGCCGAAAGCAGATAGCCGAAAGGGGGTTCTGGCGGAAAGCGGAGGGCGGAAAGCGGAAAGCGGAATTTTTGAGATTTGGTGAAATCCGGGTTCGGGACGGGGCCGTAGGTTAGGTGTCGAACACAACAACCCCTGGCGGGGCGGGAAACACGGGGCGGCGGTCGCCCGGTACCTGGCCCGGCCAATTGTACAGCGGGCGGCTTCGCCCCCGCACCCTCGGAGGATACGGTTATGGCGATGGACATGTTCATCAAGATCGGTGCGCTCAAGGGCGAATCGCGGGACAAGGCCCACGGTGGCGAAATCGACGTCCTGGCCTGGAGCTGGGGCATCAGCAACAGCGGCTCGGCCCAGTCGGGTGGCGGGGCCGGCGCGGGCAAGTGCAACGTGCAGGACATCAGCTTCACCAAGTACATCGACAAGAGCAGCCCGGACCTGATGCTCGCCTGCTGCAATGGCAAGCACTTCGACAAGGCCGTCCTCACCGTACGCAAGGCCGGCGAACAGCCGCTCGAGTACCTCATCATCACCGTTGAAGACCTGATCGTCACCAGCGTCTCGACCGGCGGCTCGGGTGGTGAAGACCGGCTGACCGAAAACGTGACCCTGAACTTCGCCAAGGTCAAGGTCGCCTACAAGGAACAGACCGCGACCGGCGGCATCGGCGACAAGCCCGAAATGGGCTGGAACATTGCCGAGAACGTCAAGCTGTAAGAATTGCGACTCGCAACGGCCGACCCCGGCCGGTGACTCTTCCCGAGTCGCCGACCGGGGTTCGGTCGTTTTACGGTCCGCCTTTCTTCGGCCGCGCCCCGGCCGTAAGATGATCCAGGCCCGGTTTCTGGAAGGAGTCGCTGATGACCTCGGCCCTTGCTCTCGCACTCGCAATGTCCATCGCGCCCGCGCAGGGCGGCGCACTCAACGTATCCAACGTCCGCCAGACCTACGGCGAACTCGGCTCGTCGCGCAGCGACACGCGGTATCTGCCCCGCGACTTCGTCTTCGTGTCTTTCGACATCGAAGGCCTGAAGGCCGGCCCGGACGGCCGGGTAATCTACAGCATGGGCATGGAGGTCATTGACAAGGCAGGCAAGGCGATCTTCACCGCGCCGCCTGCCAAGCAGGAAATGCTCCTGCCGCTCGGGGCGGCCAAGCTGCCCGCGTTCATTTACGTCACGCTCGGCCCAGACATGCCGGCCGGCGCGTACACCGCCCGGGTTACTGTTATCGACGAAACATCAAAAGCTAGTAGTTCCGGTCGAGCGACGACTGTCGACGAAGTTTCGAAGTCGGGCATTTCGTTCGGGCAGAAGTTCGAGTTATTGCCGCCGGCTTTCGGGATCGTCGCATTGTACGTGACGAAAGACGACAAGGGCATGCTGGCCTGCGGTCCGACCGGCGTCGTCGGCCAGACTTCGTTTGTAAACTTCGGTCTTGTCGGATTCGGTCGCGACGCCAGCGGCAAGCCGAACGCGGCGGTGGAGTTCCGCATCCTCGACGAGAAGGGCCAGGCGGTCAACCCGCAGCCGATCGTCGTGCCGGTGCCCCGCGAGTTCGCCCCGGGCGAGCAGTTCGTGCCGTTCCAGATCATGCTGCCGATGAACCGGGAAGGCAGTTTCACTGTCGAACTGATGGCGGCCGACAAGGTTTCGGGCAAGAACGCCACGGTCAAGTTCCCCCTCCGCATTCACCCATCGAGCAAATAACCATGGCCATGACACTGGACGACCGCATCGCCCAGTTCCGGCAGATGACGATCGACGACCCGGAAAACGAACTCGCGTATTTCCGGCTCGGTCAACTGCTCATGGAAGCCGACCAGCACGGCGAGGCGATCGGTGCGTTCCGCAAGACGCTCATGATCGCCCCGCAATTCTCCAAGGTCTTTCAGTTACTCGCCGAGTGCGAACTGAAGCAGGACCGCCGCGACGACGCCGTCCGAACGCTCCTCGAGGGCTACCGCACGGCCGACGCCCGCGGCGATCGCGTGCCCCGCGACGCCATGGGCGAGATGCTCAAGTCGCTGGGCGAAGCGATCCCGGAAAGCCCGAAGAAGGAACGCAAGGGCACCGGCGGCGGATTCAGTTGCAAGCGGCCGATGTGTTACTACGGCGACGACGCCGTCGGCCTGACCACGCCGCCACTCCCCGACGAGATCGGCCAGCGGATCGTCGCCGAAATCTGCATGGACTGCTGGAACGAGTGGCTCAAGGACATGTCGATCAAGGTGATTAATGAGCTGCGGCTCGATCTGAGCCTCGAAGCCCACCAGCAGGAATACGACAAACAACTCCGTCGATTCCTCGGATTCGAAGAAACCCCGGCGGGCGACTGACGCCACCATGACCCACGACTACCTCGTCACGTTCGGGCGGGCCGGCCATCTTGGCCGGTTCGCCGGCGAGTTGTCGTGTACCCGCGGCGATCGCGTCGTCGTCCGCAGCACCCGCGGCGTCGAGGTCGGCACGTTGCTCGGCCCGGCCCGCTGCGGTCTGCCCGACCCGTTCGTAGGCGAACTCCTTCGCCATGCTTCCGGCGACGATCTGGAACTCGATGCCAATCGGGAATCGCTGGCCCGGCGACTCGCCGCGCGCGCGGCGGCCATCGGCCCGGTTGTCGTGCTCGATGCCGAGGTGATGCTCGACGGCCGGGGCGCCGTGCTGCACGCGCTGGCCGGGAGCATTGACGCCGGGCCGCTGCTCGATCAGCTTGCGTCGGAATTCGGCCTGATCGTCCGGCTCTACGATCTCGCCCAGGAGCCCGAATCGCCGGGACCCGCGCCGGACCACGAAGAAGACTTCAAGTGCGACCGGCCCGATTGCGGCGAACGCGACTGCTCCGACGGCGGTTGCTCCACCTGCTCGGCCGGGTCGAAGGCCGACGTTATGGAATACTTCGCCGGCTTGCGCGAGAAGATGGAGTCGCGCGTACCGCTGGCGTAGTCACTTCGGCACGAGCCAGTCGGCCAATTCCGATTCCACCCGCTCGGCAAACGCGCTCCGGGGCAGGACCAGATCGAATCCTGCGTCGCGGGCCGCCTTCAACACGTCGGCGGCGACGTGCGACCCGTAGCCGATCAGCCGTGACCCCGATACGAGTTGCCGGGCCTGCGTCACGTCGAAGCCGGGCGTGTGCAGGTCGATGAACACCGCAGCCGGAGGGGGCCCGGCTAGGCTCGCCCGCAACTCTTCCGTCGTGCGGACGCGGACGAGCGTGGCACCGATGGCTCTCGCGGTGGCCGTCACCCGGCTGGCAAAAAGCAGATCGTCGCTGAGGATGATGCCCGTCATGGCTTCTTCAACTGCCTGACCATGTTCTCGTGCCGGGCCCGGATCGCGGATTTCAGCCCGGCACAGTGGTTCTCGATGTCTTTGACCAGCCCGGCGTCCGACTCGCCGAGTTGCGCCTTCAGCCAGGCGAGCCGGCCGTCGATCTGAGTGGCCAATTGATCGGGCTTGTGGTGCTTCTCCAGGGCCTCGTTGAGGGCACGATCGTAAGCCTCCCGGCCCTCGATTGTCTCCATCAGCTTGCGGGCAATCAGTCCCTCGAAGCCGGGGCGGATCGGCCAGTTGGGGTCGCCCCACATCTGGTCCATCCCGTGGGGGATGAACACGAGCTTGCCGAGTTTCAGGTCGTGGTAGACGCGGTAGTTGTTCTTGTGCGGGGCGTAGCCGTCCCAGTGGACCGTGATGACTTCGAGCGCGGTCATCTTCATGAACCGGTCCACGTCCACGAGTTTGTCAACTTTGGCGTACCGCTGCGTCAGGTCGCGTTCCCGCGACGCGGCAGCGGCGGCCCGCAGGTCGGAGCGGTCGCCGACGTCGTCGGTCCCGTGCGTGCGCTTGAGCGGCGAATCGATGTCGCTGAGGAATCCGCCGTCGTACAGGTTCCCGGCCGCACTCTTGAAGTGTCGCTTGAGAAAAGCCGTGTCGAACCCTTCCTTCACCACATACAGGCCCGCCTTCTTTCCGTTCAACTCCACGAGGGCGTGTGTGCCCCGCGCGGCCGGGATGCCCGCGGCCAGCATCAGGTCGCCGCACAGGATCTCGGTCATGTACCTGGGGTCCTGCACCGAGTTGTTGAGGTGGATCTTGTCCATGCCGCAGAAGAGTTGGCTCCGGCGGTGTCGGTTGAACGACAGCGTGAGTGCGGGTTTATCGTCCCACTGGCGGAACGACCCGGCCGCCCCCTTGATGTGTACGCCGACTTCGCTGTAAGTCTGACCGCGGACCTCGACCGTGCACTTTGCATACTGGCGGGGGTCGCGGCGGATCTTTTCCAGGTTCTCCGCGTCGAGGGAGACCTTGAATGTGGCAATCGTGCCCTCGGGCTGGAAGAAGCGGTCGGACTCGTCGGCGCGGGTTGGGCCGACGCCGAGCACGGCCCATGCGATAAGACAGGGTATTCGGATTCGGGGCATGGAGCGGATCTCCAGTTGCAGGGCCGATGTCACTGGGTGCAGATCAGGGCAAGCGGTCCTTCGTCGTCCGAGTCGTGGTGGCCCGGGGGCGGCGTGTTGTCGGCAAGGTCAAGTCGGAGGTCCGCACCGCGGCGCGGGCTGTTCCAGAGCGCCGACGACCCGGCAGCCGAGAGCCGGTTGCCCCGCAAGTCGAGCCGGCGCAACTGGGGAAACAGGCTCCCGGCAGCCAGGCTCGTCGCCCCCTGATCGGTGATGCCGTTGGCCGCGAGGCCGAGCGTATGAAGATTCGGAAACGGTGCGCCGGCGAGCGTCGCCGCCCCGGCATCGCCGAGGTCATTCTCGTTGAACGACAACTGCTCCAGCCGATCACTCTTCGGCGCGGCTACAAGCGATGACACGATGGCGGCCGACAATTCGCATCGGCTCAGGTCGAGCCGCCGCGGGCGAAGCAACTCCGGCGTTTGAAGCAGGGCGGTCGCACCACGATCGCCGAGCGGGTTGCCCGCAAAAGTGAGTCGGGCCCATTTGCGTCGCGTGACCGTACCGGGGCTGCGGATTTCGTTGTGCCCGACATCGAGGTCGGCGAGCGTCGGGATGCCGACCAGCGGGCCGGGGTCGCGGACATGATTGTACGACAAATCGAGCCGGGCGAGACGAGCCGGCTTCAGGCCCGCCATCCGCGAAACGGTACGATCCGTCAGCCCGTTTGCGCCGAGCAGCAGGGCGTGCCAGTGTGCGCACGCGGGGCTTTCGAGCAGGCGGGCGGTGCTGTCGTCGCCGAGCTCGTTGCCGGTGAGGTCGAGATCAACGACCCGCATCAGCGCGGGGCATCCGACCAGCGCGTCGAGCGAGTCGGCCACGTTGCTCAGCCGCACGACGCGCACCGGTTCGGCATCGAGCAGTTCGACGCCGTGAAGAACGAACCGCTCGGCCGGGAGCGTGACCGCTTCGATAAACCCCCGGCGAAAGCTGCACCGCGCCGCCTTGCCGGCAAACGGCCCGGTCCACTCGCCGGCGTACTCGTCGGTGAGGTATTTCTCGCGGCGGGCGAGTTGCTCGCGGGCCGGGTCGCCGGCCGGGAGCCGGGCGAGGGCGCACTGCAGGCGGATGAACTCGCCGCGCGGGTCGCCCCGCTCGTCGAGCCAGTCGGCAAAGACGAGGCGGGGCCCGTCGGCCGACGGCTCGGCCAGAATCCGGCTCAGGAATGCCGAGCGGTCGGACAACGCAATCACTCCGGGAAGTCGATCAATCGGCCAGGCTGACGCAGATGATCTCTTTGTCATTGCGGCCGAACACGCACTTGTCGGCAAAGGCCGGGTGGCTCCAGACCAGCGTCCGGCCGAACGTCGCGCCGGTCGGTTCGAGCATCTTCCATCGGCTCACTTCCTCGTAGCCCTGCGGCGTCAGCTTCGCGAACAGCAGGTGGCCTGTCTCGGTGAACAAGATGAAGCGGTCGCCGTTGCGGACGAGGAAC
>JAIBBI010000154.1 GCA_019694755.1 Gemmataceae bacterium | reverse complement strand
GGAACGCCGGACCGGCCCCGACGACGACTTCGACGATGATTTCGGCGGCGGCGGCAGCGACGACTTCGGCTCCGACGATTCCGACGATGACGAGGACGAAGATCACGAGGACTCCGAATCGGACGACGAGGGCGACGATCAGGCCGGTCAGCGCCGGCGGCGCAGCAGCGGCGGTCCCCGCCGGTTAGACCGCAACCGCCGCCGCGGCGGCCGCGACGGCGACGGCCACCAGAAGCCGCTGATCCAGGACATCTTCAAGCGCGGGCAGGAAGTACTCGTGCAGGTCATCAAAGAGGGAATCGGGACCAAAGGCCCGACCCTGAGCACTTACATCAGCATCGCCGGCCGATACCTCGTACTCATGCCCGGTCTGAGCCGGGTCGGCGTGTCGCGCAAGATTGCCGACATCGAGCAACGGCACCGCCTCCGCGACATCCTCGCCGAATTGAAGCCGCCGACAGGGCTCGGGTTCATCATCCGGACCGCGGGCACCGACCGCACCAAGAAGGAACTGCACAACGACCTCAATTACCTGCTGCGGATCTGGCAGGTGATCGTGAAGCGGATCAAGGCCCAGAAGGGCCCCGGTGTCATCCACACCGAAAGCGACATGATCACGCGGACGCTGCGCGACACCTTCACGGCGGACGTCGACGGCATCTGGATCGACGAAGCCGGGGCGTACGAGCATGCCCGAGAGTTCCTCTCGGCCGTCATGCCGCGCTACGCCAACCGGCTGAAGCTGTACGACCAGACCGAGCCATTGTTCCACCGGCACAACCTCGACGGCGAAATCGCCAAGATCCAGCAGAAGAAGCTGCCGCTTCCGGGTGGCGGCTCGATCATCATCGAGCAGACCGAGGCCCTCGTCGCCATCGACGTGAACAGCGGGAGCTTCCGGGCCGACAACAACAACGCCGAGGAAACCGCCTACCAGATCAACCTGGCCGCGGCCAAGGAGATCGCGCGGCAACTCCGGCTCCGCGACCTCGGCGGCGTGATCGTCAACGACTTCATCGACATGAAGGACGACAAGCACAGGCGGAGCGTCGAGAAGGCCATGCGCGACGCGGTGAAGCGTGACCGGGCCCGGACGAAGGTCCTGCGGATCAGCCAATTCGGGCTGATCGAGATGACCCGCCAGCGGATCCGACCGTCGCTAAAGCGGAGCGTCTTCCAGGAGTGTGCCCACTGCTCCGGGATCGGCTACGTCAAGACGCCGGAAAGCGTCAGCATCGAAGTGATGCGAATGATCCAACTGGCCGCGTGCCGGGATTCGATCCGCAAGGTGGACGTGCGGGTCCACACGGCGGTGGCGGACTACCTGGTCAATCGCCGCCGGCGGGAGATCGCCCAGCTCGAGGATTCAGGCGGCATGATGGTCTCGGTCATCGGATTGCGGGAAGTCCCGCCGGAGCGGATGGAGTTCGTCTGCCAGGACGCTAACGGCAGCGAAGTTCCGCTCCTGCCCCCCGCCCCGGTTGCCAAAACTCACCACCACGGCCGGCGGCGATAGTTACCCGGGCTACGTTCTACGACGCTTCAATCGAGCCCCGCCGGACATCGGCGGGGCTCTTTTTCTTAGATGTCTGTGATTCACCATCTCATCGACACACTACCCCCCACGCCGTTCCGGCTTGACATGTTCCGGGCAGCCGGTATGGTCCGCCTGCTCCGAAGTGGGGGAGGCTGCGCCAAGCTCCGTGGGAAGGGGTGCGGACTGTGTTCGGGAGGAAAACAACCCGGTGGATCGCGACGCTCGCCGGACTGGCGCTGGCGACCGGTGCGCACGCCCGGCAGTTGCCGCCGCCCCCGACGCTGACTCCGACCCAGCCGCCGACTTCGCCACCAACAGTCCAGCCGCCCCCTCCGTCCACACCACCGGTCCAGCCACCGCCGCAGTCGCCGCCACCCCCGGTCACGCTCGGGCCCGTGCTCGCTCCGCCCGGCGGCTCTGGCCCGTCCAACCGCGTCCTTAACATCGCGCCGCGTACGGCCGCTCCGTTTCAGGTCGGCGCATTTCAGATGCCCTCCGGCGAGCAGGTCATCGTCGTCACCGGCGGCGTCCTGCTGACCATCCGCGACACCGGCGGGCTTGGCGTCCTCGACATCGAGGCCGAGCAACTCGTTTTCTGGACCCGCGACGACTCCTCCAACGCGCTCGACAAGCTCCGCTCCAGCGAGGGCATGGCGTCGAAGGAGCAGGAATTCTACCTGGCCGGCGACGTGCAGATCCGCAACAAGTCGGGCAAGGAAGAACGCAAACTCCGGGCCGAGCAGGTCTATTACGACATCCGCCGCAACATCGCCGTCGCCGCCGGCGCAGACCTCGAAATCCGCGACCCGCGACTGCCCGAGATGCTGCACGTGAAGGCCGAGGAACTCCTCCAGCTCGGTTTGAAACGTTACGAAGGCACGAAGGCGGAGGTCTTCGCCAGCCGGCTGCCCTCCGACCCCGGCCTGAAGCTCCGTCTGGATCACGTCACGATCGAGGACCGCGACTTCGAGCGTAAGACGATCTTCCGCCAGCCCGTCCTCGACGAGCTAACCGGCAAACCGCTCACCGGCACCGAGCGCATGGTCCGCGGCGAGAACATGTTTCTCGACCTGGAGGGCGTCCCGGTCTTCTGGCTGCCCGTGATCCACGGCGACGCCAACGAGCCGCTCGGCCCGCTCCAGAACATCGGATTCCGGCAGGATCGGATCTTCGGCACCCAGCTTCTGACGACGTGGAACGTCTACAACCTGCTCGGCGTCGACCCGCTGCCCGGCACCCGCTGGACGCTCGAGGGCGACTACCTCAGCCGCCGCGGCCCGGCCCTGGGCACCGACTACTCTTACGCCGGCAAAGACCTCTTCGGCCTGCCCGGCCCCTACGCCGGCATGGTCAAGATGTACGGCATTCACGACGACGGCACCGACATCCTCGGCGGCGGCCGCGGCGAGAACGATGCGCACCCGTTGTGGCGCGGCCGTGTCCTCTCCCGCCACCAGCAGACTTTCCTCGACGAGTTCACCTACCAGGGGCAGATCTCGCTGCTCTCCGACAAGAACTTCCTCGAGCAGTACTACAAGCCGGAATTCGACACCGACATCAATCAGGAAACGTTCGCGTACCTGAAGTGGCAGAGCGGCGTGTTCGCGGCGACCGGCCTCGTCAAACCGCGCATCCGCGACTGGGTTACCGAGACGGAGTGGCTGCCCCGCGTCGACGGCAACGCCCTGGGCATCTCGTTCCTCGACCTGTTCACGTACAACGCCCGGGGCAGCGCGGGCTACGCCCAGCTCAAAACGACCAACGTCCCGCCGCCGGCTTACATGCCGACCGACGTGAACACCAACACCGGCCGGTTCGACATCATCCAGGACCTGAGCCTGCCGCTGATGCTTGGTCCCGTGAAGATCGTGCCGTACGGGGTGCTCGACCTGACAGCCTACACCAACGACCTGAACGGCGACTCGACGGGCCGGGTCTACGGCGGCGGCGGTGTCCGGGGCAACATCCCGTTCACCCGCCTGTATCCCGAGATCCAAAGCGACCTGTTCAACCTCTCGGGCATCAACCACAAGATCCAGTTGGGCGGCAACTTCTTCTACGCCAAGTCGAACCAGCCCTTCACACTGTTTCCGCAGCTCGACCGGTTGAACGACGACGCCACCGACCAGGCACTGCGCGACATCACTCCGCAGCAGCCCGCGCTCAACCCGCAATACGGGACCGCGCTCGCCACGTCGCCGGTCTTCAACCCGCAGACCTACGCGATCCGCCGGCTCGTGGACAATGCCGTCGACACGCTCGACACGATGCAGGTGTTCCAGGCCGACATCCGCCAGCGGTGGCAGACCAAGCGCGGCTACCCCGGTCAGCAACACGTCGTCGATTACGTCACGCTCGACCTGTCGGCCTCGTTCTTCCCGAACCCGGACCGCGACAACTTCGGTAAGAGCGTCGGCTTCCTCGAATACGACACGATCTGGAACATCGGTGACCGCACGGCGATCGTCAGCACAGGGCTCTACGACCCGGTGCCGGACGGGGCCAAGGTGTTCACCATCGGCTCGTACCTGAACCGGGCCGACCGGACGAACTTCTACGTCGGCTACCGCCAGATCGACCCGCTCAACAGCCGTGCCGTCACCGGCGCGGTCACTTACATCTTCAGCCCGAAGTACGCCCTCACCGGCTCGGCGACCTACGACTTCGGTACGAACCAGAGCCTGTCGAACTCGCTGGTCATCACCCGCATGGGTAGCGACCTGACGGCGAGCTTCGGGTTCACGTACAACGCACTGGTCAACAACTTCGGGTTTACGTTCGAGCTGGTGCCGAACATACTCGCGGTCGGCCGGACGCGGTCGCTGGTCACGCCCTCACCGTTCGGCTCGACCCTGTTCCGCTAGGAGGCACGATGACGTTTCGCGTGGTGCGTCCCGAGCCGGCCGAAGAGCGACCCCGGCACGGACTGCGGCTCAGCGGCGCGGCCCGTGGCGTCAAGCGCGGGGCCCGCGGCTCGTCGCGGTTCTTCGGCCACATCTTCGCGGCCACCCTCGTGGTCCTGACCGCGTTGGTTCTCGGCTGCGAGATCGTCGAGTGGGCCGGGCTGGTCCTCGCCATCGGCCTGATCCTGACCACGGAGCTCCTGAATCACTCGGCGCAATTGCTCGCCGTGGAATTGAAGTGCCCCGCCGCCGCCGAGTCGGCCGCCGGCGCGGTGCTGATCGCCTGCGGCACCGGAATCGGCGCGGAGCTGTTCATCCTCGGCCGGCGCCTCCTGATGTACCTCGCCCCGCTGGTCTGACCATACTCCGAAACAAAGCAGCGGGGGCGTGCCCGGCATCGTGCCGGCCACGCCCCCGCTCTCGTTATCTGTCCGACAATCGCTTACCAGGTCCAGAGCATACCGAGGCTGATGCCCTGGGCCCAGAAGTCAGTCTCGCGGAGCAGGACGGTCGGCCGATTCGCGCCGGCGGGGATCACGTTACCGTCGGCGTCGCGCTGGCCGGGTTGCGGGGCGTACGGGATGCCGGCCAGGTTGACCGTCGTGTCAATCTGGTCGCCCGCCCGCAGGACCTTGCTCCAGTACAGGAAGTCGTAACCCACGAACATCTTGAAGTGGTTCGTGAACTGGTAGCCCACGTTGAAGTTCACTTCCGGCACCACCGCGAACGTGTTCTGGGTATAGGTGCCGATATTCGACGGCCGGGCCAGCAGGCCGCCCGGGAAATTGAACGTCCCGCCCGGCGGCACCGGGTAGGTGATGGTCTGGCTGCCGGAGATCTCGAGCCGCTCGCGGGTCACGCCGAGTGAGATCTTGGTGCCCATGCCGAGGCTCCATCGCCCCAGATTGTAGTTGGCAATGAGGCCGAGCGAGCCGCCGTAAAAGTCGTTGTCGACCCGGAAGTTGTCGCTGACCTGCGAGCCGACGCCCGCCGGAATGATGTACGGCGTGCCGTTCGGTGCCAGAATGTCGCTGAACACGTTTTGCGTGATCACCGATTGCTCATTGATCGAAAGGTCTTCGTCGAGGTTCAAGTACCGGAAGCCGACGGTGCCGTCGAGGCGGAACGCCCGCGGGCCGCACTTGCCGCCGCACAGTTCCGGGCACCACAGCCGACGACGCCAGTCGAGATTCGCGCCATAAAAGCTGCTGGTGCTCCCGACGTTGATGCTGCCATTGAGTGCCGAGGCGGCCACAAGCTCGGCCGAGGGCCGGTTGCGGTTGCTCTCGTAGAACGGCCGGGCGATCACGCGACCGTCGCTGGCCGAATCGGAGAACGAAGCCGTCCGGTTGCCGACGAAGAAGCCGCTGAACTCGATCGCCCACGGCATGCAATCGCCGAACCACCGGCCGACAGTGAACCGTCCACCGGACCGGCCCTGGGTATCGAGCGGGCCGTTGCCGTAGGTAATGAACGAGTTCGGCCCGGTGATGGGGCTGAGGCTGCCCGGGATGAAGTCGTTGAAGTTGCCCCCGGTGACGAGCGGCGGCAGCGCGCCGTCGCGGGTCCACCAGTACAGGTACTCGGCCCCGACGTACCAGCGCTGCTGGTTCAGCGGCGTTGGCTGGGAGAACGGCCCGAGCGGTGCAACGCCGTAACCGGGATCGACAGGCGCGGCGATGGCGCCGGGGACGTAATTGGTTGCCGGCCCGGCCGGCTTGGGCGGTCCCATCGGGATCGCGCCGGGAGGCAACGGCGGCGCTCCCGTGGAACTGGCAATCGGTGCCGGCGACGGGCCGGAGGGCATCGGGGCGTGCAGCGGGGTCGCCGGCGGCGGGACGGTCAACGGCGCGGAGGGCACCGGCGTGTTGGCCGGCTCCTGCGCTTTGCCGCGGGCGATCACGGCTCCCGGCCGGGGTGTGCCCAGAGTCGCGGCCGGCGCTTCGCTGCTGCTGGCGATCACTTCCGGATTGCCGGCCGTCGCCAGCCCGTTGAGCCCGAGTGCCAGTCCGAGTCCGCCTGCCAAGAACCGTCGCATGGGGGGTGCCCTCCCGTCGGGCCGGGTCCGCGGAAATTCGCGGCCGGCGATCCTGTCTCGCCATCCACCATCGGGACTACGCCGGCGGGAAAGTCACGCAGACTGGGGAAGTTTGTCGCCGAACCTGGGCCGGTCGGCCGCGTTCACGGCCCGGCCGGTGCGATGCTCCCGGCCCGCACCGCAGGAAAAAATTACCAAACCGGAAAGGGGCTGAACTCGGTCCCACGGCCGGCCGATGAAAGGGACGTCCGGGGAGGCTGGGGGCCTCGCGGACTCTACGCTGACAGGACAAAGCCGGTGGAAAAGCGGAGGATCCGCTCGCGTCCGGCAAGGAGAAATCAGGATGATTCGCCACAGCCGATTGGCCGTGCTTGCCCTTTCGACCGTCGCCCTGCTGGCCCTTTCGTCGGCCGCCGAGGCGAGCTTTTTCCGCAACCGGCCGGTCCCCCCGGGCGGCACCGGCTCGGAGAAGGAAGTTGATCCACCGCCGGTCCATCGGACCCCGGAACCCGGCACCCTGATCCTCGCGACTTTGGGCGCGGGCACCGTCGCCGCCTGGAAACGCCGCCGGGCCGCCAAGTCCTGAGCGATTCCCCCTCGAAACACCCGAAGCACGGCGGCGTTTCCCGAAGACCGCCGTGCTTCTTCATTTACCCCCGCCTACGCGGTTTTCGGTCGTCGGCCGGCCCTACCCTGCCTATACTGCTGTCGGATCAACTACTTTGGGGGGACTCATGCGCATCTACTCATTCGGCCGGGTCGCGGCCGTCGTCGTCGCCGGCCTGCTCGGCGGGACCGCTTCGGCTCAGGTCATCGACGGCCAACTCGACGCGGGCTTCTACGGCTCGCCGGTCGCCATCCAGAATAACAGTACCCAGTTCGGTAATTCGACGGCTGGACAGGTCAGCTCGGCCAACGGCTCGGAGCTCAACAACGCCTACGGCCGTATCTCCGGCGGCAGCCTGTTCCTGTTCATCGGCGGTAACCTCGAGACCAATTTCAACAAGCTGGAGCTGTTCTTTCACACCGGTGCGGCCGGGCAAAACGTCCTCCGCAACGATAATCCGAACGTCGATTTCAACGGCCTGAACCGCATGGCCGGTCTGACCTTCGATTCGCCGTTTAGTGCCACCAGATGGATGTCACTCACGGGTGGCGACATCGGCGGAGGCAACTTTGCTATCTTCGGTAACTTCTCCGAACTGCTTCCGACGGGTGGCGGCACCGGCGGGTACCTGGGTCAGACCACCTACGGCACCGGCAGCGGAACGCTGACGGGCGGGTCCAATCCGTTCGGTATCCGCGGTACGATTAACAACAGCAATACTGCCGGCGTGTCCGGCGGCGTAGGGCTCGACTCCGGGGCCGGCGTGACCACGGGTATCGAAGTCGAAATCCCACTCGCCGCTCTCGGCAACCCGTCCGGCGACATCTGGGTCAGCGCGTTCATCAACGGCGGCGGCCACGACTTCGTCAGCAATCAGGTGCTCGGCGGCCTCGGCGGCCTGGCCAACCTCGGCGAACCGGCCAACGTCAACTTCGCCAACATTGCCGGCGATCAGTACTTCATCGTTGCCGTTCCGGAACCGACCTCGCTCGTCCTCGCGGGCCTCGCCCCGCTCGGCTGGGCGGCCCGCCGCCTCCGCCGCAAGGCCTGACCTGTTGACTGAGTAAAAACAACGAGGGGAGCCCGGCATCCGATGAAGCCGGGCTCCCCTTCTCTTTTTGATTCGGCCCGCCGGTCCGAGAGTACCTACCGTTTCACTGCAACCGCCCGTTTCGGGTCCAGTACTGGGCTGACTCCCCGCTTCTCGAACCGATTGATCAGCGCTCGCACGCCCTTCGTCTTCTCGTAGTCTCGTTCCTCGGCATAGATGGGGTAGACGGCGTAGAAGACCACCTTTCTGCCATCGGGCAGCGGTGCGACCCCGAACTCCGGGTCCTCCGCGAGGAGCAGCAGGCAGTTCATGTCCGTGCCCGGGCCGAGCGGTTCCGGGGGATCACCGTTCGAAATTACCACGGATGGGCCGCCCATCCAGTTCGTCCCCGCGTGCGCTTGAGCCGCGACTTCGAAGAGACACTCCAACGGCCAGCGATACTCGGCCTTCTTCAGCGATTTCGCGTCCGTCGGCCAATCCGGCGGAAGGTACATCACCAACTCGATGTGCCTGTAGGCCTCGCTGCCACGCGGGCAATGGACTGCCGACTGCGAAATGCCCGTTGTGATCGCCGCCTGATGGCCGTCCATCGGGACGATGTGAATGGCAACGTCGGGGACCGCCGAAACCACCTGCTGAAGCGTCAGTTCTTTCGGCTTGCCCCAATGAGCCCGGATGTGGTCCAGAAGCGCGGCCTTCGGGTCAACCTTTCGGGCCGGCTTCGCCCCGGTCAACTTGCCCCACGCGGCCTTGATGTGGTCCAGAATCCCCGGCTTCTGGTCACCTTTGCTGGCTGGTTTCGACTCGGTCCGTTCGTTCGGCAGCTTGGCCCCGACGGAGCGAAGGTAGTCGACGACATCCGCGTGGCCGTACATCATCGCGAATTTCAGCGCATTATGCCCCGCCCACTCCGCGTTGATCGCCGCGCCATGATCGACGAGCAACTTCACGATGGCCAGATGGCCTTCACTCGCTGCACCGGATAGCGCGAAACAGCGAGTGACTCCGTCCTTTTGAAAATTAACCTGTGCGCCATTCTTGAGCAACCAATCCACCGCATCATATGCGCCGCATCCGGCAGCATGCCAAATCGCACCCTCCGGACCGTTGTCAAAAGCGGGAGCGTTTACACTTGCGCCGTGTGCAACAAGGACCTCCAAACACCCGACCTGGTTCTCATTTGCTGCCAGCCCCATCAAGTCACTACTGGCCTCCAAATCTGACCGCAGGTATTCCCGGTTGCTCGCGAGAACCGAAGCCAGTGCCTCGGCATCACCTGCGTTGATTGCGCGCTCGCAATCCAAGTACGGATTACTGCCGTCGGCTTTCATGGACGAGCCCACCTGCGATGGGATTGCTTTCGGCCCCTACTTGTAGTTCGGCAGCTTTTCGTTGACGAGTTGGTGGGCGTGCAACAGCGATTCCGGGGTGCCGGCGTCGGTCCAGTAGCCGGTCATCTTCGTGCTGCCGAGCCGCCCCTGTTGCAGGTAGTAATTGTTGACGTCGGTGATTTCCAGCTCACCCCGGCCGCTCGGCTTCAGGTTCTTGATCACCTGAAACACGTCGGGCGGGTAGACGTAGATGCCGGCGACGGCCCAGTTGCTCTTCGGGTTCTTCGGCTTCTCTTCGATGCCGATGATGCGCTGGCCGTCGAGTTCGGCGACGCCGTACCGGCCCGGATCGTGAACTTCCTTCAGGGCCACCCAGGCCCAATCTGGATGCTTGTCGGCATCGGCCATCATCGCGTGCAGGGGGTCTTCGAAGATGTTGTCGCCGAGGATGACGACCGCCCGCGAGTTCGTGCAGAACAACTCCGCGAGGCCGAGGGCCTGGGCGATGCCGCCGGCTTCGTCCTGCACGCGGTAAGTGAGCCGGCAGCCGTAGTCTTTCCCGGAGCCGAACAGCTCGACGAAGTCGCCCATGTGCTCGGTGCCGCTGACGAGCAGCACGTCGGTCATGCCCGCGCCGGTGAGCTTGTACAGCGGGTGGTACACCATCGGGTACGGCCCGACGGGCAGGAGGTGTTTGTTGGTGACTTTCGTCAGTTCGCCGAGCCGGGTTCCCTTGCCCCCGGCCAGGATCACACCGCGTCGGATCATGTCAAAACCTCGGTGGTTTTCGACGCTGCGTGTGAGCGTCGGCGGATCGGTCGGTCAGGCCGTCAGCCGGCTGCCGTACTGCTTCTCGTAATACTTCAGATATTCGCCGGACCGCACCGCGGCGACCCACGGCTGCTCGCGCAGATACCAGTCGATGGTGTCGCGCAGGCCCTGCTCGAACTTCACCTGTACCGACCAGCCGAGCTCGCGCTCCGCCTTCCGGCAATCGATGGCGTATCGGCGGTCGTGGCCGGGCCGGTCCTGGACGTACTTGATCAGCGTCTTCGGCTTGCCGAGCAGGTCGAGCAGCGTGTGCGTGAGGTCGAGGTTCGCCTTCTCGCACTTGCCGCCGAAGTTGTATACCTCGCCCGGCTTGCCGTGCCGCCAGGCCGCCTCGACGCCCCGGCAATGGTCGAGGACGTGAATCCAGTCGCGGACCTGCTGCCCGTCGCCGTAGACCGGCACCTGCTGGTCGGCGAGCAGGTTGGCGATGAACAGCGGGATCAGTTTCTCGGGAAACTGGTACGGCCCGTAGTTGTTGCTGCACCGGGTAATGACCGCGGGCATGTGGAACGTGTGGACGTAGCTGCGGACCAGCAGGTCGGCCGACGCTTTGCTGGCGGAGTACGGGCTGTTCGGGGCCAGCGGCGTTTCTTCGGTGAACAGGCCGGTCGGGCCGAGCGACCCGTACACCTCGTCGGTGCTGACCTGCACGTACTTCTGCACCTTGTACTCGCGGGCGGCATCGAGCAGGATCTGCGTGCCGATCACATTGGTGCGGACGAACGGGCCGGAATCCTGAATGCTGCGGTCGACGTGGCTCTCG
>JAIBBI010000153.1 GCA_019694755.1 Gemmataceae bacterium | reverse complement strand
CAGCTTGCCGCCGATCCCCTGGTGCTCGTGCCGCGGGTCGACAAACAGGCACGCCAGCTCCGCCTTCTCGTCTTCCGGATACCGGTGCAGCGCGACGCACGCCACCACGTCGCGGTCGACCTCGAACACGTAGAAGTCGTCGATCTGCCGCTCGATATCCGCCCGCGTGCGGGCCACCAGTTCTTCCGCCTCCACGCCCCGCCGGATCAGGCCGTAGATCGCCCGCGTGTCCTTCCGGCGGGCCGGGCGGATCGACTGATACTCGTTCGCATGCACGAGCGTCCCGATCCCCTCGTGCGAAAACACCTCGGCCAGCAACCCCTCGGGCTCCCGGCCATCGATGATATGCACCCGCGGCACGCCGGCCTTCGTCGCCCGCACCGCCTGGGCCAGCTTCGACCGGCTCCCGACCGACAGTTCCTCCGGCCGCTTCAACAACTGTTCGGCCTCGCCGACGGCCAGGTGCCGCTCCAGCCGCTCGCCCACGCACACGCCCCGCTCCGGCGCGAGGTAAACCACCTTCACCGCCTGCAGCGCAAGCGCCACCTCGACGGCCACCGCGTCGCTGTTCAGCCGGTAGGTGTGCCCCTCGCCGTCGGTGCCCAGCGGCGGAATCACCGGCACGACATCCCCGGCAATCAGCGACCGCAGCAATGCAGTGTCGACGCGCTCGATCTTGCCCGTGAATTGATGATCGATGCCGCCCAGAATCCCGGCCGGGTGCGCGGTGATGGCCACGGGCCAGGCCGCCCGGTGGTCCACGCCGACCAACCCCTCGAGCAGCCGATGGGCCACGCGCTGCGCCGCCGTCAGGCTGATCTCCATCGTGGCCGCGTCGGTGACGCCCGTGCCGTCGACGTTGCTCGGCGTGATGCCGTTGGTCTCGGCCAGCCGTTCCACCTGCCGGCCGCACCCGTGGACCAGCACCACGGCGATCGACAGGCTCCGCAGCAAAGCAATATCGAGCAGGATGTTGCCGAGGTTGTCGTCTTCCGCGATCGCCCCGTCGAGCGCGATCACGAACACCTTGTCCCTGAAGTGCGGGACGTACCGGAGGATTTCGCGGAGGTCGGTCAGGTGCTGCATGCGGTTTCGGCGCCGGTCGCGGAGTTCCGCCCGCCGGGAATCGGCAGGACCATTTCACGCATCCTAGCAATATAACGAGGTGAGGAACGCACTGCCGCGAGGGCGGCCCCGCGACCCCCGCCCGACCTGAACCACGAGCCACGCATGCCAGAGAAAGTCGTCATTATCGGATCCGGCCCCGCCGGCTGGACCGCCGCCATCTACGCCGCCCGAGCCAATCTCCAGCCCCTCGTCTACGAGGGCGCGGCCAGCGACGCCAACCGAATCCTCGGGACGCTGCCGCTCGGCCAGCTCAACCTCACCACCGAAGTCGAGAACTTCCCGAGCTGGCCCGCCGGCGACACCCGCGGCTTCCTGAAATCCGCGCTCCCGCCCGAGCGCTGGCCCTACTGGGTCGAGGCCGACAAGCCCGCCCCGTCGCACGGCATCAACGGCCCCGAACTCATGGAGTTGATGCGGCAGCAGGCGGTCAACTTCGGCACCCGCGTCGTCACCGACGACATCACCCGCGTCGAGTTCGGCAAGCACCCGTTCGTCCTGCACCCGTCCGAAGGCGGGCCGATCACCGCCCACACCGTCATCGTCGCCACCGGGGCCCGGGCCAATTACCTCGGCCTGCCGAGCGAGGACAAGTACAAGAACCGCGGCGTGACCGCCTGTGCCGTCTGCGACGGCGCATTGCCCCGCTTCCGCAACAAGCCCCTCGTCGTGGTCGGCGGCGGCGACTCGGCCGTCGAAGAAGCGAGCTACCTCACCAAGTACGCCAGCGTCGTCCACATGATCCTGCGCCGCGACCAGTTCCGCGCCAGCAAGATCATGCAGGACCGCGCCCGCACCAACCCCAAGATCCAGGTCCACACCTGGCGCGTCGTCGACGAAGTGCTCGGCGACGACAAGTCCGGTGTCACCGGCGTCCGCCTCAAGAGCACGCAGGACTCCACCACCGAGACCATCGACGCCACGGGCCTGTTCCTCGCCATCGGCCACACGCCCAACGTCGACTTCCTCGGCGGTCAGCTCAAGCTCAACGACAAGGGCTATATCCAGTGGACGACGCCCCAGCGGACCTACACCAGCGTCGACGGCGTGTTCGCCGCCGGCGACGTGGGCGATGATTACTACCGCCAGGCGTGTACGGCCGCGGGCAGCGGCTGCATGGCCGCCCTCGATGCCGAGCGCTGGCTCGCCGCCAAGGGCGTCCACTGACCCGGCCGGAGACGTGAACGACGAGCCGACCATTCTGAGCCGGGCCGATTGGCTGGCCCGGCAGGCCGGGCACCGCGACCGCCTCGCACCCCATTGCAGCGATCGCGTCGCCCGGACCTTTCACCACGTCAAGCATCCCGTCCGCGACTTCCTCTTCGAGTATTACTCCTTCACCCCGGCCCGCCTGCTCCGCTGGTCGCCCGGCCCGGACGTCGCGCTGGCCGACGCCCGCCGCAGCGAAATCGACTGGTCGTCGCGGTTCGTCGACGCGGAAACCGGGCTGATCCTCCCGGCCCGCTCGTTCCCCCGGCCCGGGTTCCTCCGCTGGGCCGGGCGGTATTTGCAGGGCATCGCCGACCGGCCCGGCCAGTTCGGCTGCTTCGGCCTGCACGAGTGGGCGATGGTCTACCGCACCGGGGCGGTCCGCCACGCGACGCCCCTCCGGCTCCCCCCGGCCGACATCGCGGACATCGTCGAGAGCCACGAACTCCGCTGCACGCACTACGACGCGTTCCGCTTCTTCACGCCCGCGGCGGCCCCGCGCAACCGCATCGCCCTGACCCGGGCCAACACCGAGGAGCACGACCAGCCGGGCTGCGTGCACGTGACGATGGACCTGTACAAGTACGCGTACAAGCTCGCGCCGTGGATCCCGGCCGAACTGGTGGCCGACGCGTTCGAGTTGGCCTGGTCGGCCCGCGAACTCGACATGCGGGCCAGTCCCTACGATCTGGCGGAGTTCGGGATGTCGCCCGTGCGGATCGAGACGCCGGACGGGAAGGACGAATACGCCCGCGGCCAGCGCAATCTGCAAACCCGGGCCGAACCCATCCGGGCCCGGCTGCTCTCCCTGTATCGCAGCCTGCTCGCCGCGGTTGAAACGGCGGATTCCCCGCTATAATGAAGGGACTTGGACTCGTAGCTCAGCTGGTAGAGCATCGGACTTTTAATCCGCAGGTCCCGGGTTCGAATCCCGGCGAGTCCACTGCCAGAATTGACGTACTTTTCCCGTAAATCGTAGTGTCTTTCGACTCTTCGCCCCGTTGTCCGTTCAGTCTCAGTTTGTCGCCCGAATACCCCCGAATTCGCACCGTTTTGGTCAAGGCGCGGTCACGGCGCGCGGCCCCATCGGTGCCGGTCGCTGCGAGCGTGTCGGGCGACATGTTCGATGACAGGTCGGGCAGCATATCCACGGCCGATGACAGGTCCATCAGGCCAACGTGAGCGTACCGCCCCAACGTCAACGTCGGCGTACTATGCCGGGCGAGCGTCTGGACGGTCTTGACCGATGCCCCGGATCGAATCAGAGCCGACACGTAGGTATGACGCAAGCAGTGGAAGTCCCGGCCGTCGGCATCGACGCCAGCGGCCTTCAGGTCGCTTCGGATCATCTCGGCGGCCTTCTCGTTCCAAGTGCCCGGCCAGAGAGCCTCAGAGGCGGTCCTATTCGTCAGAAACGGCATCAGGGCGTCAGCCGTCGCCACGGCAATCGGTTGCGATGCGGCCTTGCGGTTCTTCGTGGCTGTTCCCGCCAATCGCACCGACGGCGGATCACCGGCGAGGTCGAAACTCGCCGGGGTCAGACTCGCCAACTCCCCGGCACGGAATCCGGTCCCGGCCGCGGTCAGGTACAGCGCGGCCCGGTCGTTGCCGGTCAGCCCGCGAAACGTCCACGCGCTCGAGCGTGCGGCGACGATCAGCCGGCGCAGTTCATCTTCTGAGAAGTCCCGTCGGGCCTGCGGTGCGACTCCATCGGATGACAACTTGCTCATGCCGGCGAGCGGATCGGCGACGGCGCGACGGTCCCGCCAGAGCCATCGGGTAAACCCTTTGACGGCGGTCAGGTAGTAGTTGGTCGTTGCCAGACTCTTTTCGGCAGCGGGATTCTCGGCGTCATCCGGCCGGCCCCGGCGAACATCAGCCAGACACCCCATGACGCCAGACGGTTGAATCTCGTTGATCCGGACGTACCGGCACCCGTCCAGGATGGCCCGGATGCGGGCCACGGTCATCGCCACGTGTTTCGGCGTCCGGCCCCGGTCCGCAAGGTATCGCTGGTAGTCGGCAAGGTGTTGCTCCAGAGTGCGGCGGCCCTCTGCGGCAAACTGGCCGCCAAGTTGGTATTCCTCCAGCTTCGCCTCAACAACGATCTTCGAGAGTATCTGCTTGCTGGCCGCCTTGTCCGTCGTCAGTTTCACCCGCCGGACACGTCCGTCGGGCAGGACGATCTTTCCGTACCACGTCGGAGAACGGCCGGATTCCACCCGGACCGCACCGGGCGTGGTCTTCGTCACGCGCTGGCCGTCGGGCGTGCGGCATCGGCCATTCAGCTTGTACGTCACGACTCGCGGACGGTACAGACTCGCCATGACGCTTATCCTCCGACCCGCGTCAGCACGCGGGATACTTGAACCGGGTTCCACGGGCGGCCGCGGCGGGTCACATGGCCGTCGGCGTTCAGTTTCGCGGCGATGTCCCGGAGCGATTCGCCACGGTCCCGCAGGTTGCCGACAACTTCGATCAGGTCGCTATACGCTTCGTCGGCCTTCGTCTGCTTGGCCGTCACGGCCACGGCGCGGGCCTTGACAAGTCCGGCCTGCCGAGCGTCCTCCCGGCCGATCCAGTGACCGGGCCGGGCCGATCCCAACTTCATGCCCCGGGCCTTCGCGGCCGCCAGCGCGGCCTTCGTGCGGTCGCTGATAGCCTTCGCCTCGTTCTCGGCAACCGCGGCCATCACGTGCAGCATGAACTTGTTGGCCGATGGCATATCAGCCGCGGCGAATTCGCAACCGGATTCCATGACGCGGGAGAGGAACGCTACATTTCGGCTGAGCCGGTCCAGCTTGGCGACGGTCAGCGTGGCCTTGTTGCGCCGGGCGTGGGCGAGGGCCTTCGCCAGTTCCGGCCGGTCGCTCCGCTTGCCGGATTCGACTTCGACGTAGTTGGCGACGATCCGGCCGCCAATCTGCCGGGCGTAGGCAACCACGGCGGCCTCCTGCGCTTCCAGACCCAGACCGGACTCGCCTTGCTGCTTCGTTGACACCCGGTAGTAAGCGATCAGGTCGGCCACGGTTATCACTCCTCTTGTCGCCTTCGTTAACTCAACAAAGGGATTGTAACATTACTGTCAACGTCCGTCAACTGACCGTTTACAGTCTCTTCCGGCGACATTTCAGCCGCTTCAAGTGCCGTTCGATGGCGTCGGCCCGCAGTCGGGCGGATTCCCGATCCCGCTTCGGGACGGCCTTATCGTCAGCCGGCGCGCGGATCAGGTCCAGGGCCTTGCGTTGCTCCTCTGCCGGGAGCGTCGCCAACCGTTCGGCGTATTGCCGTTCGGCGTCGTCGGTCTGTTCATCGCTCATGGTGTTTCTGTCCCTCGTCATCAGGAACCCGTCGGGCGTGGTCTTCAATAGGCCAACGTGGTCGATTGCAATGGTCTGGGGCGAATGTTCCGCGGACCTCTGGCCCGGTGGACACATTGGACAGAATGGACAGAATTAAGCCCGATGCCGGTTTACGTCCATTCCGTCCATTCTGTCCGCCCGGTCATTGCCGCGGGTTCACTTCATAGACCGGACTCGGCTTCCGGCCCGCGCCGGTCGTCGGTGGCATCGGCACCGCCCGGATGTAGTCATGCTCGGAGAGCAGGGCGAGAATGGGTTCGATGTCTGCGGGCTTGTCCAGGGAGCCCCGCAATTGCCGATAGGCGTCACGTGTTTTGAACCGGCCGTCTTCGCACCCGGGTAGCCACCGGAGCAGCTTGCGGGCCGCCCGGACGGTCTTGTCGGCATCTATCGCAGCGTACACCTTGCGGGCGTGACCTTGGAAGTATTCGACAAGCAGGAACGCCCGCCGGATCGATTCCCCGTCGACATACTCACCCACCGACTCGCCGAGCGCGTTCCGCAGACAATGCAGAATCAGGGCGAGCCGGAGCAGGTAGGTCCGGAGTTTGATCCAGGCACCCCGGAGACATTCGGGAAACTCCTCCACGTTCAGTGCGGTCGCAATCTCCCGGTCGGCTTCGAGCCATAGCCCCCGGGCTTCGGTCGTGAGCAGGATGTAATGCGGTCGGGTCGTACCATCGTCCCGCTGTTCCATCGGCAGGGCGAGCAGTCGGTCGATTACCCCGGCCCATTGTTCCCGCAGGGAGTCCGACACTTCGAGGAAGTTTGCCCCGGCGGCCGGTAGTTCTTCCGGATAGCACCAGAGCCACCGGTCGAGGAAACCGTCGTTGATCTTCATTTGCCGGAACTGTGTCAGTACGTCCGGCTGCAAACCTCCGACGATGGAACAAAAACTACGCGGCGAGTAGAGCGGGCCGCCCTTGGCCGACTTGTCGCTCATGCGGTCGATCAGGAGCGGGTCGCAACTCCAGATTTTGAGGTAGAACTGCCGGTCGGCACCCTGCCCCCCCTTGTATTGATTCAAGCCGGCCACCAGTTCCATGAGTTCGTCGCGTACCTGAATCAGGCCCCGCGGATTCGCGACAATCAGCCGCCCGAGTGTCTCCGTCGTCGTATCGCTTACGAGGATGCGCTGGGCATTCGGTTTCGGCCCCCGTTCATCCGGCGGTTGTTTCTCCCATTCAGCGAGTTCCTCTCCCCATTCGGCCAAGAGTTGTAATTGCCGGGAATCGAATGCACGACGAAGGATTCCAAGTACAGGAGACTTCACAACTCCAGGCCGGCCGATCAACCCGGCGAACACAGTGGGCGACTCCTGATAGGACCGCTTCGGAGAAATGGCCCGGGAGTTTGCAATCGCGCCGCTGGCCAGCGCGAGCATAGTCACGGCCGGGAAGTCGACCGGGGCGTTCATCGAAACCGCGATTTCATCCGCCAGCTTGGCCAGTGGGCCGGGTAGAATCTCTCGCGGAAAAGCCGGGGCTTGGATTTCCGCCCCGAGGGGCGTCGGGTCGGGCCAGTCTCCGAGAGCCGTCACCGTGTCCACTGCCGAGCCGTTGCGATTCCCCGGATGGCTGTTTGCCTTTCGGGAGCGGGCCTTGTCGATGATGCTGGGTTTGGTTCCCATTATCGGGTACCCCGTTCTTCGAGGTCCGTGACAAGGTCCGCAATGGCGTTGAGGTCGACCCTGATTCCACGGATTACCCGGCCAAGCATCGGCTTGGCGATGAACCGCCGCTGCACGCGGACCGGGAGCGGCCAGTACCGGTAGAGGGCGAGCGTGGTCAATTCGCGGCGCAGGAACAGCACGAGCGCGGATGTCGGTTTGTCGAGTGCCGGACGGCAGGTGACGGGGAGTTCCCGATACCGACGGCGAGCCTTTCTGAGAATGTCGCGCACTTGCCGCGGCATCGGTTTGACGGGTAAAATCTCCATGTATCCAAGTCTCCATGTGTTGAGTCGGCGGCCGGGTCGTCACCCCGGCCGTCGGCGTTTGGTTTCCAGTTCCCACACGCGGCGGAAAAGGTCGTCGAATAGGTCGTCGATGGGGTCCATGAAGTTCTCGGCGTGCACGTGCAGGCCAGTCGCTTCGGCCACGTAGTCGAGCCGGGAGAGCTTCTCCTTCATTGCCCGAACATCACGTTCAAGCGATGCCAGTCGAAGTTCAGTTACCTTGTCCTTCGTCGTCATCGGGTTCATGCGATTACTCCTGATGGGGCTTCCGCTTCACCCGGCGTCGGCGTCTGCTTGATCCCCGCGTCTGCGAGCATCCCTTCGATGCCGTCCAGGCGGGCTTCGAGATAGAGCACGCGGTCTTCGAGGAGTTCCATCTTTGCGTCGATGATTTCCCCGGGCTTCATCGGTTCGGTCATGTTGAGTTTCTCCATCGTGTTGGTGAGCGCGTTGACGGTCACGGCCGGCGAGTCCGGCGGGCTTGTTCTTGCATGGCGTGCCAGACGGTCATGTCCGGGCACCCTGCCACCCCCCATCGCAGGAGTTCTTCGCGGTCAAACCGGAGAGCGCGGCCCAGCTTCACCCCGGCCGGGAACCGCCCGGCGGCGCGCAGTCGATGGAGATGAGCGCGGGAAATGCTGAAGGACGCGGCGGCCACCCGGTCGTCGATGTACCGGGCCACGTCCGGGGCGTACTCAGGAAGCGTCTGTGATGCGATGGAAGTCGCGGTGCTCATGCCCGCAACGATACACGCGGGCGGATACCTTTGTCGGTAAGTGAACGGTGAGTGAACGGTGAGTGAACGGTGATGCTTTGGTCGGTCAAAGCTATCTACTTCCTTTTTTCCTCTGGCGGTTAATGCGTTCTGCTTCCCTCTTTCCATTGGTGGTCAGGAAGTAGCCGCCAGTGCTGTTTTTTACCGACTTGACTAAGCCGAATTTGATTAGCTTTGGCCCGTGCTGCTTGATTGAATCTGCTGAACAATCGCCTCCAATAAACCCAGCAAGTCTGGTAGAAGACAAGTGGCGACCTTTCTCGAAGGCGTTTTGTCGCATTAACGCGATCAGAATGTCACCGTCGAGAGGAGTCAATGCAAAGCCTGCCCGCGACGGCTTTCTTTGCTCCTGTTGATTTGGGTCGTGGCTGCTGACGGGTAACTCGATTCCGACTCGACTTTGTGGGTCTTGATTGTCGCCCTGCCCCGGATTCGCAGTGGCATCGGTCGGCCCCTTGGCAACCTGCGCAAAAAGCAATTCAAGAGGCTTGGCATCGCTGATTTGCCGAACCGCTTTCACCAATCGCGTGTAACCGTCGTTCGCTTCTTCGCTCCATCCTGCAAGCTCTCTGGCGAACCGTGACAACGCATCAATCAACGGTCGTCGGCGCGGGTCAATTCCCGTTATCCTCACAATCGCAAAGGCGGCCACGCCGAATCGTTCCTTGCGACATGCATCAAAGAGATGGGCCACCTCCCCATAACCCGCCAGAGCGGCACGTTCAAATCCTTCGCTGCAAATCGAATCAGCTACGTCATCATCGAGAATCGCGTTACGAGCCAACTTGGAAATAGACTCGGAGATCCAAGTCTGAGTTTCTTGTTTGTCAAACGGCATCGCACCGTGTACCTGTTTTCACCGGGCCGGCGGCCGCACCACGGGCAGGTACTCCCATGGCGCGGCCCCCGCGTTGTGTCGGCCCGCTTGCAATCAGGCAGACAACCCAGTCCGGCTAGTCTACAGCGTTCCCGGCGAAGTTGACTTGCCTGTCGGCAATGTTCACTTGAAGGCAGAGGCCGGCCAATTTTCGGACCGATGCCAGTGACCGGATGGCGGCGAGGTAGCGGCCCTGCGCACGGTCAATCTGCTTCTGACAGTGCGACGCTACGCGCATCCCCTTCAACTCGGCGGGGACGGCCATCGCTTCGAGGTAATGCAGGTAGAGCCACGCCGATACGATCCGGTCGGCCAACAACCGCTCGAGCGCAACCGGGTTCGGCCCGGCCAACTCTGCCCGCATCACCTCCAGAAAGTGCAGGAGCGATTCGCAGGCGGTCACGTCGTCGCCAACTGCTTTCTTCACCAACTGGCCCCGGGCCACGGCAGCCAGGTCGATCACCTTCATCAGCGACGGCGCAGACTGCACCATCTCCCGGATCGACTCCAGCGCGGCCGCATCGCCCTCATTCGCCCGGCGGTTCAAGTCCGCCACGCGGTCGCTGACTCGCTTGACCTTGTCCGTCCTCTCGCTGAGACTCAACTTTCCCATGCTGCTTCCTCCATTCGCCCCGGTTGTGCTGACGGTATCCCGCGGCAATCAGGAACGCATCGGCGAGGTTGTCTGCGAGCGCGTCACATGATGCCACATGCTCGGCAATCGTGGCGAGGTCCGCCACGGCCCGGCGTTGTTCGGCTTCCGTCTGCCGGCGGGCGATGCGCTCGAGCCGGTCGTGCTCGGCAACGAGCCGGGCCAGCGGCCCCGCGCCGATGTACTCCCGGACAAACCGGCCCCCGACGCGGCGAGTCCGGGTGTAGTAACGGCCAAGTTCCCAACCCATTGATGCAGCCCCATTCGGGCAGTGTCACCCGGGTCCAAAATGCACCAAAAATGCCCGCGGGCAGGCCCCGTCAAAAGGTGCCATAAATACCGCCCTGCCGATCAGCCCGCGGTATGTCACAGTTTCGCGGTTGCCCCGGCCCGTCTGGGGCAGTGCCGATTGTAACCGCGAACGCAAACTGCGGACAATGACGGACGCGACTCCTACCGAATGAGCCGGGCAACTAGCCCGCGGGTGTGCGTTCCTTCACACCGAAACCAGAAACCGCAGTCGAAAAGACAAGAAATCTGAAGAGTCCACTACGCCGTCGCCATTGAAATCGAAGGTTCGGTTTGCGGTTTGCAGGAATGAAGAACGGAACGCGAGAAAATCCGTGATGTCAACCGTTCGGTCGCCATTGCTATCGCCAAACAGTCGATGAAGTGTCATGAGGTAGTTGCCACCGAATGTGCCGTTGGCGTCGCCGTCTAGGTTCTGCCCGCGGTCATCCAGGATCAGATTCCCGTTGACGATGAACGTGTAGTTGCCATCGGAGAGCGATCCGCCGATGATCCCGGGTCCGGTAAAAGTCAACCGCACGACTGTGCCGGCCGGCGTGCTTTGGGACAAGTCAGCTGACATGGCCACTTGCCCGTTTGGCCCATTCAAGATCATCGCGTCGGCGGGTTGCCCGGAGAACAAGACTTGCTTCGTGAACCGGACCGTCAGGCTATTGACCATTGAGCGTTGTGCGTTGCCGTCGTTGATCTGCACTGAGCCAATCTGAGGCACAACGGTGTAGCGTTGCCCGTAGATGCCTTCATTGCTGCCGTCTTGGCCGGTAGACTCCCAAACCACCACGAAATCGCCGTCTTCATCCATCGCGGTGGATGAGTTCTTTTGGGAATTGGTCGTGTAAGTATTGACACGAAACTCACCACCGAACGGCGCGCCGCCTGCCAAGAATCGTTGCGCGTACACGTCACCACTGGTTGCCACACCAAGAATGTCTTGCGTCCATGAAACTACGAAATTTCCTGCCGTGTCGCTTGCTACTCGCGGTGCCCATA
>JAIBBI010000152.1 GCA_019694755.1 Gemmataceae bacterium | reverse complement strand
TGCCGGGGGCGCGGGCATCTCCGTGACGGCCAACGGCGTGGGGTCGTCGGTCACGGGCTCGACCTTCACGGGAAGCCGGTCGACGAGCAGCGGCGGGTCGATCTCGACCTCGGGCGGCACCCTGAGCATCACCGACACGACGATCTCCGGCGGATCGGCGAGCGGCAACGGCGGTGCGGTCCGCTTCTCCGGGTCACTCGGTACGCTCACCGTGCTCCGTTCGACGATCAGCGGCAACACGTCGACGAGCGCGTCCGGTGGCGGATTCTATCTCGGCGACCATACCGTCACCATCACCGACTCCACCCTCAGCGGCAACACCGTCACCGGCTCGGTTGGCGGCGGCGCGATCATGTCGTATACGGCCACGATCACGCTGACCAACAGCACCGTGTCCGGCAATGCCGCCTCGGGCGCGGCGGTGCAGGGCGGCGGCGGCATCCGTTTCAGCGGCGACGGGATCCTGACGGTCGACAACAGCACCATCGTGAACAACTCCGTGGGCAGCGGCAAGGGCGGCGGCATCGGCCTGAACACGGCCAACGCGCTGGTCACGATCACCAGCAGCATCCTCGCGAAAAACGTCGGGCTGATCGGGCCGGACCTGTACTCGAATTCCACCGTCCCGATGAATGTGTTGGTGACGGACAGCATCATCGGCGCGGTCACGGATGCCGACATTACGCTGATCGAGACCAACGTGCAGAAGGGCACGCTGGCTTCGCCGTTCGATCCGAAGATCACGGTACTCGGAAACAACGGCGGGCCGACCCAGACGCATGCCCTGGCGTTCGGCAGCCCGGCCATCGACATGGGTAGCAACAGCCTGACGCTGACTAACGACCAGCGCGGCGCCGGCTTCTCGCGAGTCCTCGGCACCAAGGCGGATATCGGCGCCTTCGAAGGCGTCGCGGCGATTCCGCAGGCGTTTGCCACCGCCCCGGACGTGACCGTGTCTGGCGGCACGACCTTTACGGTGTCGGCTACCTACACCGATGACGTCGGTATCAATCTGTCATCGATCGACCTCAACGATATCACGGTGACGGCGCCCAATCTCGCCACACTCGTTCCGGTATCGTTCTCGACAACCGGCTCGGGCAACGTAGTCAACGTGAGCTACGTTTTTGCCGCACCCGGCGGCACTTGGGACGCTTTGGACGGCGGCACCTACGCGATCAACGTCGTAGCCGGCCAGGTGTTCGACCTGGATACCACTCCGAACAGCGTTGCTCCTGCCCAACTCGGATCGTTCAAAGTCACAATCCCCTCGACGCTCCTCGTCGATCTCGCGACCGATGAAAACGACGGCGATCTGTCGGCCGGCGACCTCAGCCTCCGCGAGGCGATTCTCTTTGCCAACTCGATCAAGAACACGGCCGACGTGATCAACTTCGCCCCCGTGCTCGGCGGACAGACGATCACGCTGACGCTTGGAGAAATCGCCATTACCGACCCGCTTACCATTAACGGACTTGGGGCAACGAAACTCGCGATTTCGGGTAATAATGCCAGCCGAATTTTCAACATTTCGGACCTCGACACGGCCGTCAACATGGTCGTATCCATCAATGACCTCACTCTTCGCGATGGCAAGAATTCTTCGACGATTACAATTGGTGGGGCAATCTTCCAGAGTGGCGACACGCTCAATCTGACCAATTGCATTGTCACCAACAACACGAATCCGATTGCAACCAACGGCCGTGGCGGCGCGATCGGTATGACTCGATCGGCGCTGACTGAGAACCAGACGCTGAATGCCACCAATTGCGTCTTTACCAACAACACCGTGACTGGGACAGCCGGAAACGGTGGAGCGATCGATGGCGGTTCTGGCGGCGCGAAAATCACCATTGTCAACTGCTCCATCACTGGGAACTCGACCACCGGCAATGGCGGCTTCCTGAGTGCGGCATATCCAACGATTACGATTCGCGGAACCACCATCACCGGTAACACGGCCAACAACGGCGGTGCCATCACTCCGTACAAAGCAGCCGTGACAATCGAAAACAGCACTATCAGCGCCAATACGGCCAAAGCACTTGGTGGTGGCATTTACGTGACCAATGCCCGCGCCGGCGATACGTTTACGCTCCGCAACTCAACCGTTACTGCGAACACGGCGGGGACTAACGGCGGTGGCTTTCATCGCAACGCCGGTACCGGCATTTTCAATTTCAACAGCAGCATCATTGCCGGCAACCTGAATGCGAATACGCCGGATGTCAACTTCAATGCCGCGGCCGTCGTCGACGGTGAGAACAACCTGATCGGCGTGGCCGATGTCGGCAACTTCACGTTGAGCGGGGCGATCAACCTGACCGGTGGACTCGGTACGCCGCTGGACCCGGTGCTGGCACCGCTGGCCGACAACGGTGGTGCGGTCGTCCTGCCGGACGGCAGTCACACGAAGACCCACGCCTTCGCCGGCGTGGGCCCGGCCCTCAATGCCGGGAGCAACACCGCATCGCTGACCTTCGACCAGCGTGGCAACGCCCGCGTGGTCGGCGGAGTGGCCGACATCGGCGCGTTCGAGCAGCAGGCCCCGGCCAAGTTCAGCTCCGTCGTCATCAACAACGGCGCGGCCCAGCGGTCGATGGTCACGCAGGTGAAGGTCAACTTCAACCAGCACGTGGCGTTCACGGCCGGGGCGGCCGCGGCCTTCACGCTCAACCGCGTCAGCGACAATGCGGCTGTCAATCTCTCCGCCGTCGTGGACGATAGTGGCTCGGGCACCGCAGTCACGCTGACGTTCACGGGCGGAGCGGTGAGCGGGGCGTCGCTGGCGGACGGCCGGTATGCGTTGCACATCCTCGCCAGCGGGTTCGGAGCGGAAGGGTTCGACGGCAACGGTGATGGCACCGCGGCCGGCAGTCCCGCCGATGACTTCTTCTTCGACCAGCCTGCGGATCCCGCGCCGCTCGACGGCGCGAAGATCTTCCGCCTGTTCGGCGACAGCGACGGAAGCGGTCAGGTCTCCAGCGCCGACTTCCTCGCGTTCCGGCTGGCGTTCCTGTCGAGCAGCGTGACCTTCGATGCGGACGGTAACGGGCAGGTCGACAGTTCGGACTTCCTCGCCTTCCGGCTGAACTTCCTCAAGACGATCTGATCCGCAGGGGTATCAAACACAAGAGCCGCCGGGGTGATCGCACCCCGGTGGCTCTTGTGCTATCAGAACGGAATCTGCTCGTCGCCCGGGGTCGGCGGCTCGTCGCCGTCGTCGACGGGCAGGTCGATGTCCTCGAAATCCTCGTCGTCGTCGGACGTGTGAAACACGCCGCGTTCGTCTTCATAGTCCGGGTCGATCGGCCAGATGTCGCAGCCGAACCCGATGCCGTCGCAGTTCGGGGTACCGCAACACCAGAAGCCGCGGGCGACACCCGAGGCGTTGCGGCTCACGCGCCATTCCATCAGGTAGCTCTCGTACTCCTCGCCGCAGTGAGTGCAATGGACGAGCGTCGGAATCGCTGGCGGGTAAAAGGAGTCGTTGGGGTCGGGTTCATCGTCGTTCGGCGGACGCATGGGTGAGACCTCCGCGGGGCCAATTCGATTGTCTTGTAATGTTCCGGCCGATACAAGCCTCTCTTTCGTCCCTTTTCCCCACCCCGGCCCGCGGTATCCTGCCGGTATGAACTCCTTCGGGCGGGTCACTCTGGCGATCGTCCTGGCTTGCGGCCCGGCCCGCGCGGGCGACTGGTCCGAATTCCGGACCGCGGGGGGCGTGGCGCCCGGCAATCTGCCAGTCGAATGGTCCGAATCGCAGAATGTCCGCTGGAAAACCGCGATTCCCGGCCGGGCATGGGCCTCGCCCGTCGTCTTGAGCGATCGCATCTGGCTCGCCAATGCCACAGTCGACGGCAAGGAACTCTCGGCCGTCGCCGTCGACCGTGGTACCGGAAAGATCGTCCTCGACGTCCGCGTCTTCGAGAATCCCAAGCCCGCCTTCTGCCACCCCGCCAACAGTTACGCGTCCTGCACGCCGGTCGCGGAACCGGGTCGTGTCTACGTTCATTTTGGCAGCGCGGGCACGGCCTGCCTCGACGCTAAATCCGGCGCGATCCTCTGGCAACGGCGGGACCTGCCGTGCGACCATTGGCGGGCGCCGGGTTCGTCGCCGATTCTGTTCGAGGACCTGCTGCTGCTCACCTTTGACGGATACGACGTACAGTATGTGGCCGCGCTCGACAAGAAGACGGGCGCCACACGCTGGAAGACGACACGCCAGTACGAATGGGGCTCGACCGACGGTGACATGAAAAAGGCGTACAGCACTCCATTGATCGTGGAGTCCGGTGGCCGGCCGCTGATGATCAGCCCGGCCGCGGCCATGACCCAGGCCTTCGACGCACGCACCGGCGAGGAGGTCTGGCGGGTCCGTCACGGCGGGATGAATGCCGGCGGGCGACCGACGCGGGCCGGCGACCGCGTCATCGTCACCGCGCCCGACGGCGGCGACAAACTGCTCGCTGTCCGATTCGACGGCACCGGCGACGTCACCGGTAGCCACGTCGCCTGGAAGTACGGCAAGCACGCACCGAAGCGGGCCACGCCGATCCTCCTGGGCGACCGGCTGTATCTCGGGGCGGACGACGGCTTTCTGACATGTCTCGATGTCGCGACAGGTCGGGAGGTCTGGAGTCAACGGGTGGGCGGCAGCTTCTGGGCCAGCCCGGTCGCGGCCGGGGGCCGAATCTACTTCTTCGATCAGGACGGGCAGATGCCGGTGATCGCAGCCGGCGACGAATTCAAACTGCTCGCCCGCAACCGGCTCGACGCGGGCTGCCAGGCGACCCCGATCGTGATTGGGGACGACCTGATCGTCCGGACGAAGACTCACATCTACTGCATCGGGGCGGGAACTCCATGAAGATCGGCGTGCGACTGGAATCGCTGGCCCCGGCCAATTTCCGGGCGGGGCTGGAGGCTGCCCGGCGGATCGGCGCGGCCGGCGTGCAGTTCGATGCCGTCGGCGACCTGCACCCGGACCGGCTCGGCGAGTCGGCCCGCCGGGAGGTCGGCTACCTCCTCCGGTCGCACGGCCTCGTGGCCACCGCGCTGCACTGCCCGCTCCGCAACGGACTCGACTCGGCCAGCAATCTGGAAGCTCGCATCGCGCACCTGCAAAAGGCGATGACGCTCAGCTTCGATCTGGGAGCGCGGATTGTGATCGTCGACGGCGGGCGGGTCCCCGAGTCGGCCGACGACCCGCGACGGGTGACGCTCCGCGAATCGCTCCTCGCACTGGCCGCGTACGGCGACCGGACCGGGACGATGCTCGCCCTCGAGGCCGGGGGCGAGCCCGCCGCCCGCCTCGTCGAGTTCCTCGATATGATCCCGGGCACGGGTCTGGGAATCAATTACGACCCGGCCAACTTCATCGTCCGCGATATGGACCCGCTCACGCAACTCACGGCGTTCGGTGGTCGGGTGGTTCATGTTCACGCGCACGACGCCAAGGCCGGCACCGCGAGCCGGGCCGCCTCGACGGTCCCGCTCGGCGGCGGCGATGTCGACTGGCTGGCCATCATCGGAACGCTCACGGCGCAGGAATATCACGGGTTCCTCGTCGTGGAGCACGACGACAGCGACCCGGCAGCCGTGGCCACCGGCGTCGGCTTCCTCCGGCGACTCGTGTAATTCAGATCAACCCGTGCAGGTAAACATCGGAGCCGACGGTGCGGGCGGAGCACTCAGTCAGGCGTAGCGAGTCGGCAATCGTCGCGACGCCGTGACCGGCCGACGCCCCCGCCGGTCCGCCGACCAGAATCGGGGCGATGAACACGTGGCATTCATCAACGAGCCCCGCGTCGAGAAAGCTCCCGATCACCTTCGCGCCACCTTCGACCAGAATCTGCGTCATCCGCCGGCGACCTAACTCGGCGAGCAGACTCGGCAACCCGTCGGCGACGAGCACCTCTGCGCCGGGAATCGTGGCGGGAGTCGGGCTGACGACGATGACTGGTGAATCGCCGGCCGTCCGCAGCAGTTGGCAGTCCGCAGGTAGTTCGGGCCTCGATGCAAGGACGATGCGTGCCGGCGTCCGTGGGCCGGGGGGACGGGCCGTAAGCAGCGGGTCGTCGGCCCGCACCGTGCCCGCCCCGACAATGATGGCATCCACGCGCCCGCGCAACTGATGAACGAGTCGCCGAGATTCTTCGCCGCTGATCCACTTCGAGTCGCCGGTCCGGCTGGCGATCTTGCCGTCGAGCGACATCGCCCACTTGAGGTGTACATAGGGCCGGGCGGCGCTCAAGAGCGTGAGGTACGGCCGGTTCAGCCGGCGGGCTTCGGACTCACACACGCCGAGGGTCACGGCGATCCCGGCCGCGCGGATCCGGTCGAGGCCGCGGCCGGCGACTTCGGGAAACGGGTCGCTCATTGCCACGACCACCCGCGTGATCCCCGCTGCAATCACCGCGTCCGCGCACGGCGGCGTCTTCCCGAAATGGCTGCACGGCTCGAGCGTGACGTACAGCGTCGCGCCGCGGCACTTTTCACCGGCATGGCGCAGGGCGACGACCTCGGCATGATCGCCGCCGAACTTCGCGTGCCAGCCTTCGCCGATAATCCGCCCGTCGCGGGCGATCACCGCGCCGACGAGTGGGTTGGGCTCGACCGCGCCCCGGCCCCGTTCCGCGAGGCCGAGCGCGTGCCGCATCAGGGAGTCATCGTCCATCGGATCAGTTTACAGGAGTGGCAGCGACCGCGGGCGCGGCCGGGCCACGACGGGGGCCGGCGAGTCGGCGAGCGGCGGCAGGGGCACATGCCCGTCGCGATAGAGCGTGTTGTACGCACAAAACGGCACGATATGGCCCGAAGGCAGGACGTGGGCCAGGCAGCACTTCATCACCCGGCGGACGTCAAAGGTGTGGGCATCGAGGAACGATGTGATCGTCACGCGGAAGGTGTTCGCGCCCGTGAGTTGGTCGGCCAGCGCCTGGTCGAAGAACCGCGTATCGGCTTCCGGCCCGCATCCGCCGGGGCCGCACCCGCAGCCGCCGCTGGCTTCGAGCGTCTTCGCGACGATCTGGCGTGCCCGCTCGGGCGTGTAGATGATGCTGTTGGCCACGAGGTCGAGGTGCGGGCGGACATCGATCAGCCGGTTAATGGGCACCGGCGTGTCGCCGCCGCGCCAGAGGTAGGTCATCAGGTGGCAGTTGGGGTGGGCGCAGGGCAGGGGGAGGAAGTCGTCTTCGCGGAGCAACTCGGGGCACTGCGCGATCAAGGCCTTGGCCACGTCGGGCATGGTGACCCGGCCCTCGAGTTCGCCGGGGTCCATGTGCCGGCCGCAGAAACTCGCGATCTGATAGCTGACGCCGCGGACGACCTTGCGCTCGAGCCCGTACTTCAGCACGGCCCCGACTTCGTGCAGATTCGTATCGTGGGCGAGGCTGCAGACGAGCGTGCATCGCAGGTCGTACTTCGCGAGGGCCTCGACCGCCGCGAGCTTGATCTCGGTCAACGGCTCGCCGCGGAGCTTGCGCTGGGTTGCTTCCTCGAAGCCGTCGAACTGCAGGTAGACCTCGAAGCGATCGCGGAACTCGGTGAGTTGCTCGAGCAGGCGCGGGTCTTTCGCGAGGCGGATTCCGTTGGTGTTGATCATCACGGCCGCGATCGGCCGCTCGTAAGCGTAGCGCAGCATCGGAATCAGTTCCGGGTGCAGCGTCGGCTCGCCGCCGGAGAGTTGGATGACGTCCGGGCTGCCCTCCATCGCTACGAACCGATCGACCATGCGCTGGTAGGTCGGCATGTCGATGAATGTGCCGCCCGGGCCGCTCTCAGCAAAGCAAAGCGGGCAGGCGAGGTTGCAGTTGGTCGCGATTTCGATGAGGCCGATGCAGGCGTGCTGTTCGTGATCGGGGCAGATGCCGCAATCGAGCGGGCAGCCCTTGTCGGGGAGCGTGCCGTACGCGGCCGGGGTGCGGGCCGGCTGATCGAATTCGTGGCGGTCGAAATAGCGCACGTCGGAGAGGACGAAGTCGTCGAAGGTGCCGTGCTCGGGGCACTTCTTGCGGAAGTAGACCCGGCCGTCCTTCACGATGATCTTGGCGTCGACCACCCGCCGGCACTGCGGGCAGAGGCTGCGGGTTAGCCCGAGAAACGTGTGCTGAGCGACGCCGGACATCAGAACCGCCCTGTCGAGCAGACGACGAGCAGGAAGATGACGACTGCGGCACAAGCGAGCAGGCCGAGCACGAAGACGACCACTGCGCCGCCGACAATCCCGAGAATGGTGGCGAGCAGCACATGGCCGACAATCCGGCCGGGCGTCCGGGGAGACTGGCCGGAACGGCGCCACCACAGCCAGGCAATCGTGCCGCCGGAGACCAGCCCGACCAACGCGACAGTCGATCCGACGATCGTGTCTTCGTTGTTGCCGCGACCCGTGAGGACGCTCATTGTCCCGACGACGACGATCAAAACAATGACCGGAACAATGAACCAGAGTATGCGCAGGTCGCTGTTCGCCTGACGGGCGACGGCCGGTGGTAGCTCCGCCTCGCGTTCGAACCGCATCGGTGTGGGCAGAAGCGGTTTGGTTTCCGGCTTCAGGGCCGCGCCGCACTCCGGGCAGAACTTGCCGCCGGCCAGGGTGATCTTGCAGGCGGGGCAGGTGATCATGCCGGCTCGCTCCCGGCGATGCGGTAAGTTTGCCGGACACATTGACCCGCGAGCAGGCCTGCGACGAGGATGGCCGGCGTGAACATGCCATACAACCACGGACCGAACGGCTGGTCCGCGATGACTTTCGAACTCTGGGTCCAATAAAGAATTACGGAGTAATAGCAAACCACGGAGCCGAGCGACGCCACCCAGACGGCCGGGAGCGAACAGCGCACTGCCGTGCCGGCCACAACCAAAAAATAGGCGAGGTGCGATTGAGTCCCGAGTGCATTCCGGCTCAGGGCAAATAGGGCGGTGACAATCACCAGATCGCCGAGCGTCGTGGCAATCGGCAGGATCGGCGGTCGCACCTGGGCGGCGAGGATGAGATGCCAGACCACGACGAGGACCATCCCGGCAATCGTCAGAGCGGTGACGGCCATGTGGTAACGCGGCGAGAACCCGACCTCCCGGCCGGAATAGAAGCGGATCAGGTGCCAGAGGTACATCGCGCCGAGGGCGACCGCCCGCAGCAGGTTGACGCGGATTTCGCCGGCCCAGGACTCGGCCAGCAGGCGGTCGTCGGTGGCGGTCGTTGCGGACATGCCCATTAACATGGACTACCGACCGCGAAACGGCAAGCAACGAACGCTGCAATCTCGACATGGTCGAATCGTGAAATGTGCACGAAATTCAGATTCTCGGAAAAAAGGGGATAGTCCGACTGATGACCAGCACGGTCACGGGTATCGCCAACACGATCATGATTGCGATACCACCGACGACGCCGAGAGCAATCGAGGACAACGCATGCAGGGTGATCTTGCGGACCGACAATGGAGCCTGACCACGCGGGCGCCAGGCCGAATACGCAATCGTACGGCTGACTAGCAGCCAAATCGAAGCCAGGAAGGCACCGAGGATCGCAGAAGAGCTTTTGTCACGGTTTGCCCATCCGGCGATCCAGTAGCCGGAGAGGAGTGAGACTGGGAAGGAGACGCCCCAGAACAGCCGGAAACAGCGGTTGGCTCGATGAACCAGGTCAGCGTGGGTGATTGCGGCTGACCCGGCGTTTGCCAATTGTGACATTCCTGACCTTAACCCCGCAGGTAATGTCGTGCCACAACTTGGGCACGATACGGAGTCGTTGACAGGGGATTTGCACGCAGGGCAGGTGTTCATTTCGAGACACCTCACGCAAGATTGTGCGGACAACGTCAGCACGCCGTCAATCCACCCATCCAACGAATTGTAACAAATCGGCAGTATGTCGTACGCGGACTGGCTGCGGTCGCACTGAGACTCTTTCAGACCGCCCCGCCGTTCACGCGTGTGACTTGCCCGGTCACGAACGAGGCGGCCGGGGACACGAGCCAGGCGACGGCGTTCGCGACATCGTCGGGCGTGCCCCATCGGCCGAGCGGCGTCTCGCGCAGCACGCGCTGTTGCCAGGCCTCCGGGGCCGACGTGCCCCACGCGGTGCGGATCCACCCGGGTGCGACACAGTTTACCCGCACGCTCGGTGCGAGCGACCTGGCGAGACTCTTCATGAATGCCATCACGGCGGCTTTGGTCGTGCCGAAGAGTTGGCCCGAGTCGCCGTCGAACCCGGTCTCGGCCTGATCCCAACCGATGGTGACGATGCTGCCCCGGCCGCGGTTCGAGAATCGTGCGCCGGCCGCCCGGCCCATTCGCATGGTCGCACGGACATCGACCGCCCAGAGCATCTCCAATTTCTCGTCGAAGCTCATCGACTTGCCCGCGCCGGTGAGGATGTCGGCCCCCGCGACGCAGGCGAGGGCGTCGAGGTCGCGCCACACGGTGCATGCTTCCTGTAACAGATGATCGCAAGCCGATTCGTTGCTCAGATCGGCGAGCAGATACTCCGCCCGACGGCCCATTCCGCGGATTCCCGCGACCACATCGCGGGCGGCGCCTGCATCCCGGCCGTGGACGACGACGTCCGCCCCGAGTCGCGCCAAGGCAAATGCGGTCGCCCGGCCGATGCCGCTGGTCGACCCGGTCACGAGGATGCGCATGCCGTCGAGACGAGTGGGAGATGGAGCATGCCCGCGAACGCGGGCCAACAATTCGCGAACGACAAGGCCGGTGGTCGGATGCACGACATCCGACGCGACCTCAGCGAGCGGGGCGAGGACGAACTCGCGATCGTGCATGCGCGGGTGGGGGACAACGGGGTCGGGATCGGATCGGACTAGGTCGTCGTAAAGCAGAAGGTCGAGATCGAGCGTGCGGGACGCGTCGGGGATGCTGCGGGTCCGGCCGAACTGCTGCTCGACGGCGAGGAGCGTTTGCAGCAGGAGTTCGGGAGCCAGATCGGTTTCGAGCGTGGCGGCGGCGTTGAGATAATGCGGTTGGCCAGGCGGACCGCCGACGGGAGCGGTTTCGTGGTACGAGGAGGCTTCCAAAACGCGAACGCCGCGCGAACTGCTTAAGGCAGTCAGCGCGGCGTCGAGAGTGGCGGACCGTTCGCCGAGATTCGCGCCGAGCGCGATGGCGGCGCGGGCCACGGCGGGTTACTTCTTCTTGGCTTCGGCCGCCTTGGCGGCGGGCTTGGCAGCGGCGCCGGCCGGTGCCTTGGCATCGGCCGCGGCATCGCCCTCGGCCTTTTCCTTCTTCGCCTTCTTCGTGACGATCTTCTGCACGCGGACCTTCGGCAGACCGTACGGGCTGCGCCCTTCGATCCAGCGGTCGGTCTCTTTCAGGGTCTTGATCCGCTCATCGCGGGTCAGGACGCTGCGATTGGTGGACATGCCGCTCTTGCGGCGGAGGCTTTTATCAATCGACATGGTCGCGATCCT
>JAIBBI010000151.1 GCA_019694755.1 Gemmataceae bacterium | reverse complement strand
CCATCCGCGCTGCCAACGTCCGCCTCGCCCCGCCCCTCTCGACTGACCTGGGGGCATTCGCCGGCTTGCTGTTCGAGGTAGGCAGCGGCCGACTTGTAGTGAGCGAGACGGCGGCGGCCGTCCTCGGCGGCGAGCGTGAGGCAGCCGAAAAAGCGGCCCGCAAACGGCACTTGGAAGTCGAGGCCGACCGCCAGGAGGAGGACGCCCACCTGCGGATGCAGTACCTGCTCGCCAAGACCGGGCGGGCGCTCGGGTGCGCCGTCCATGTGGCCGCAAACGACCGCCGGCGGGTGTTCGAGGGCGTCCCACTCGCCTCCCTGTGCGTAGACTGCTTGCCCGCTCTCGGCCTGCCACCGGAGGTGGCCCAGACAGTGGCCCTCATCGACGTCCTGTGGCTCGACCCAACTGGCGGGCGGGTGTTGTGCGGGTTCGAGGTGGAAAAGAGCACCTCCATCTACTCCGGCATCTTGCGGTTGCTCGACCTCTCGGCGTCGGCCGCCGCTCGCCCGGACCAGCTTTATCTCGTCGCCCCGGACGCCCGTGAGCGGGAGATCCATGCCCAACTCGCCCGACCGACGTTTTCCGGGGCAGACCTGCACTACATCCTCTTCTCCGACCTCACCGCCCACTGCGACGGCCTGTGCCGGTTTGGCCAGGACCACCGGGCAGTGCTCAAGATCGCCCGCAAGCGCCCCTCATGACTCACCCAGCACGGCCGACACCAGTTCCAGCGTCCCGAACGCGGTCGAGAACCGCTCCCCTAAACGCGAGTCCCAAAGCCGCCTCGTTTAGGTGACTGCCGTGTGGAAGATTCGCTGGTCGGCATCAACGCCGGTGCAAGAGAGCTTATGCCGAAGTGTGAGATTGCCGGTGTTATAACCGAGGTCGAGTACTTACTTACCCGACCGTAAGTTCGAAACTTATACCAGCCGCTGGTTCACTGTGTTGTCCCGGCAAGTCAATGCAACAAGCGAATTAATTAGCGGGGTGAGCCAGAGGAAGACGATACTGGCAACTTAATCGTGAGCTGGTTCGGCCATCGGACTCCCCATTTACATAGCCGGTGGGCGTGAGCGTCACCCACCAGGCCACCCTGTCACTACTTGACTTTGACATGGAAACCGGCTGCGTTGAGCGATTTAACCAACTCGGCCGCGTCGAACTCGCCAGTCACCTGGGCGGTCGTTACCTTAGACTTAGCGTTGTCCCCTGCCACCCCTTTCACGTCCTTGATGGTCTCCCGGAACGACTTCACGCACCCGCCGCACGAGTTGTGGAAGCCGGTTACGGTGAGCGTCTTTACTTTTCCCGCCTTCACTCCGCTGTCATCCTTGAAGGCGAACCCCTTATCCTTCCCAGAGTCGCCATGGAACCCGCCCTCGGCCAGTGCGTCGAGCGCCTTCTGTGCAGTCCTCACGTCCGAAGCGGTAAACGTCGCTGACTTCGCTTTCTTGTCGGTCGTCACATCGCTGACACCCTCGACCTTGCCGAGGATGGTGGCCACCTCCTCCGCACACCCATCGCAGCACATATGGACGCTCTTGAGTTCCACTTTCTCGGTTGCCAGCGCGGAACCGGTGGACGCAAGTATCGCTGCAGTGACCAGCCCCATCAACGAAAGTACCCGATTCATCATTTACCTCCTAGGGCGACACGACGCCCTGTGTACCCGCCGCCGGGCCGGCCGTCTCGGCGACCGACTTCCCGTCAGCGGTGTTTCCTGCTCGTTCGAGTGGTTCCACGCGGCCAACTGGCCTCGCTGGCAGAACACGACCGCAACGAGATTCGAATACCTTTGATCGGAAGGGGTAACACTCCGGTCAGCGAACATAGCGGTCCGCCGGCCTGACTTCATCCGGCCTCTCTTTGGCAAGCAGCACGAATTCGTCGATGCATGGTTGACAACAGAAGGTGTACCGATCTCCACCGACGACCCAGGTGAAGACCGCTTCTGCCTTAAATCCGGAGACCGGGCACACGCGGTCCCCGGGCTGTGGCGAGTGGTCGTGTGTCGGGGTTATCGTTGCGAACTTTGCGTTTGCAGAGATTCCGCCGTTGTCTCGAATGTCGCTGTCGAGGTACTTTCCACTCGGCGTCAAAAAAATGCGACGCTGCTCGTCGCTGTAGGCCGCCAGTAATGCCTCCTCGCCGACCGGCGAATTCCACACGAACTCGAACCGATACCTTTCGCCTCGCACTTTGAACTCGTTAAATCGGACCGCGAGCCGCCCAACGATCGCCCGAGCAGGCAGTCGCCCAACGAACTGTGTCGTAGTACCTGGCAGCTCTTCTTCGGTGACGGGTCGGAGCATCACCGGCGTGGGATCACCGGACGGCCCCTCAACGCTAAGGACCAAGGGTTGAGCATCGACTGAGAGCGGCCTCGTGGCAGACTCATCGAGCGGATACACACGCACCCGACCCGTCGTTTCGACGACAAACTCGATGTGGTAGTGCGTCGCTCCCGCCTTGAACATGACTACTTGACCAGAATGAGGAGGAGACGGATGATCGTGCAAGTCCGCTGAAGGAATAGGCATGAATTGGTATGCAATGAACACAACGAAGACGGTAACACACAAACAGCCGCTCAACCATGTCACGAAGCGACGGTAGCGATGGGATGACGATGATCGTGGCTTCCGCTGTCTCCGTTTGTTCTTCTTCGACATTGGCGTCGTCTCGTATTAAAATTATCACGGTTACTAAAGTCATGCTGACTGGTCACTCGCTCCTGCGGTGATTGTTTTATCCACAGTAACAGTCATGTGCGGCAAGGATGAGTTGGGTGGATTATCCTCGGTGACCTGTAGCTTCGGATCCTCTCGTTTGTCGACCCCGTTAAGGGCGGGGGAAGTGCGAGCCGTTGTGAGTGAGATTGGCTGATCAGTCGCTGAGATCCAAACATCTTCCCACACAGCCGCCATGGACTCACTCGACTGGGTCTGGTAAACCTTTCGGCCGAAGAGTAAGAACACGGCCGGGGTCACGATCTGGTCAAGCAGCGTCGAGGTCACCAGACCACCGATGACTACAACCGCAAGTGGATGGAGGATCTCTTTACCCGTCTGCCCCTTACCCAGAGCGAGCGGAACGAGGCCGATGACAGCGACGGCCGCCGTCATGAGTACCGGCGCGAGCCGCTCCAGACTGCCGCGAATTATCATCTTCTCGCCAAATACCTCACCCTCTTCCTTCATCAGGTGGATGTAGTGGGCGATCATCATGATGCCATTGCGGCTGACGATACCGACCAGCGTGATGAATCCGACCCAGTGGGCGACAGAGAGCGTCGTCGCCTGGAACCATACATGGGGCACTTGCCACCACAACACGGTTTGGAGTCCAGCCGGGGCAGGTCGATTCAGAATCAAGAGCGCGAGTACTGCACCCAGACCTGCGAGCGGCACGTTCACCCCGAGTACCATGAGCGCCGCTCGCCAAGACCCAAGACAGCGGGTCAGTAACAGAAACACGCCGACGATCGCTGATACCCCAAGAGTGAGCAATCGGTCGTTCGCCTCCTGCTGAGCGCGGAACTGGCCGTCCTCTTCTATATGGTACTCACCGCCTTTCGCTCTTAGCCTCTCCTCGACCGGGCGAACAGCAGTGCGAATGCCGTTGACGACATCGCCCAGACTCCTTCCTTGGACATTGCACGAGACAACAATTCGCCGCTGCACGTTTTCGTGGTTGAGCGTATTCGGTCCGGTGGTGTCAAGAACTTCGGCTACCTGAGACAGGGCCACCTTCCTACCTGAAGGCGTGTCCAGAATGGTCTGCCCGATGACAGCGGGGTCGCTACGGGACTCGGCGTCATACCAAACGACGAGCGAAAACGACTTCTCCCCGTCAAGTACGGCGGACACCGTACGGCCCTTGTACGCCGTCTCCAGCAAACGTGCCACATCGCCAGGTGCGAGGCCGTACCGAGCTGCCTCGTCCCGCCTCACACGGAGCCTTACCTGAGAGATCTCCACCTGCGGTTCGACTTGCAGGTCCACAACTCCGGTCACTTTCGCCATCGCGTCTTGCACTTCTTGGGCAGCGGCTCGGAGGTCGAGTAGGTCCGGGCCAAATACCTTAACCGCCACTTGCGCCCGCACCCCTGACATGATGTGATCAAGCCGATGGCTGATCGGTTGACCGACATTCGCCATGACCCCGGGAATACTCCCGATACGCTCGCGGATGTCAGCGAGTACGGCTTCTGGCGGCCGACCCGACTTTTCCACCCCGAGTTCGTGGAGGAACGGCACCGCCCGAAGAGCTGTCGCAGCAATGCCGGGCCTCGGCCGTTCGTAAGGCACGAGCCGAACGTCGATCTCCGAACTGTTCACTCCTTCGGCATGCTCGTCCTGTTCAGCCCGGCCCGTCCGCCGGGAGACGGCCGCAACCTCAGGGATTTGCAGGAGTGACTGTTCGGCGAGGGCCGCAACTCGCCCGCTCTCGGCCAAACTTGTTCCTGGTGGCAGTTGCAGGCCGACCGTCACAGTCCCCTCGTTAAATGCTGGAAGGAACTCGCTCCCCATACCTAACACGGCCGACATGGTTGCGACCGAGAGTATCAGAGAAGCCACCAGAATCTTCCGGGGGTGCCGTAGAGCAACCTTGAGCAGCCTCGTGTCGAGCCACTTAAGCGCGCGGAGAAGAGGAGGATCGCCGCCGTGACCGCGTGCAGCACTCCACGGCAAAAGATACGAGGCAAGTACCGGGGTGACGGTGAGCGAGACAGCGAGCGAAGCGGCGAGCGAAACCAGATAGGCGAGGCCGAGCGGGGCGAACATCCGCCCCTCAAGACCAGAAAGGGCGAACAGCGGGGTGACCACGAGACAGACGATGAGCGTGGCGTAAACGATCGAATTTCGTACCTCACTCGATGCCTTAAACACCACCTTGAGGACCGGGTCCGGGGTAGGCTTGAGTCGGTTCTCCCGTAGCCGTCGGTAGATATTCTCGACATCGACGATAGCATCGTCCACCAACTCACCGACCGCCACGGCGATGCCGCCGAGGGTCATGGTGTTTATGGTGATGCCGAAGTAGCTGAACACCAGCGCTGTTACGAGGACCGAGAGCGGGATGGCGGTGAGCGTGATGAAGCTTGTGCGGACGCTTGCCAGGAACAGAAGCAACACCACGAAAACCCAGAACGTGCCGTCTCGGATTGCTTCAACCACGTTGTCGATAGCTGCCTGGATGAAGTCGGCTTGACGGAACACCCGACGCTCGACCACGACGCCGATCGGGGCGGTCCGCTGAAGCTCGTCGAGTGCGGCGTCGAGCTTCGGCGTAAGCATTAACGTGTTGGCAATCGGTTGTTTCTGAATGGCGAGGATGACGCTACTACCGCCGACCAATCGGTCGCCATCACGCACCCGCACGCTTCCGTCCCCGCGGCGGACTGGGCCACCAAATTGGACGTCCGCCAAGTCCTTGATGCGAATCGCCCGGCCATCTCGCCAAAGGACAGGCGTCTCCTCAATGTCCCGCAGCGCAAGCGTCTGCCCGCTGATGCGAATGAGCGACTCCTTTGTCTCCCGCTCCATGATCCCGCCACCGGCCAGCACGTTCGCCTTCTCGGCGGCATCGGTCAGTTGTTGCAACGTGACGTTCTGTCCGGCGAGACGGGCCGGCGAGGTGAGTACCTGGTACTGCCGCAAGTACCCGCCCATGACCGTAACTTGCGACACACCGTCCACCGCGAGCAGCCGATTGCGAACGGCAAACTCGCCGAACGTTCGGATCTTCATGCCCACCTGGACGACATCTTCCGGCAACTTCGGCGGTTCAACCGGCCGCAGTCCGACCAGCATCACCTCGCCCATGATCGACGAGATGGGAGCCATCACTGGATTCGCGTCCCGCGGCAGCCTGTCCCGCACCAGTTGCAACTTCTCCGCCACCACCTGCCGGTCTTGGTAGATGTCCGTCCCCCAGTCGAACTCCACCCACACAACCGCAAGGCCGATACCGGACGCCGACCGCACTCGCTTGACCCCGGTCGCGCCGTTCAACTGGTACTCGATCGGACGGCTGACAAGCTGCTCGACTTCCTCCGGAGCAAGGCCGGGGGCCTCGGTGAGTACCGTAACAGTTGGCCGGTTCAGGTCGGGGAATACATCCACAGGGGTGCGGGTGAGTTGGTACACTCCGCCGACCGTCAGGGCCAGCGCGGCGATGAGCACCAGCCCGCGGTTCTGAAGCGAGAAACCAATGACACGATCCAACACGGCGACATCCCTCCTTATCGCAGAGACGAGAATCCTGTTACAAGCTCGGAAACGCCCGCCACAGCAACTCGCTCACCGGAGGAGAGGCCACGGACGACCTCAACAACTCGGTCATCCACTCTCCCCGTTTCGACCGTACGCCGCTCGAACACGCCGTCCGGGCGGCGCACGAACACCACTTCTGACCCCGGCTCACCGGCCACTGTCCCACGCGGCACAGTCACCGCCGCCGGGTGTGAACCGGTTACGACGGTCACGTCTGCCAGTTGCCCGTGGAGAAGCGGCGGCGTTCCCCCAGTGTCGAGTTCCACCCATACGGCGAGCGACCGGCTGCCTGCCCCGACCATCCGGCCGCTCCGGGCGACCCGGCCGGTCAGGACCGTGTCCGGGTCGGTGACGAACCGGGCACGTACAGGCTGGCCGATGCGAACCCGCCCCATGTCACGCTCGGACACCGCCGCCATCACCAGCGGACGGTTCCGGTCATGTACCGAGAACAGCACCTCCTGGGCGGCGACTGCTTGCCCAAGTGCCTTCTCAAACGTCACAATTACTCCGGAGATGGGCGATCGCACGGGGACTGCGGACAGCACTTGTTTAGTGGCGACCACGCCGTCAATGTCAGAGACAGCAAACCCGACCGTCTCCAACTTCCGCCGTAGCGTGTCTACCTGACTCTTGAGTGAGGTCACTCGTCCTTCCGTCTCCCATACGCGGCGCTTGGCGACGGCTGGCAGATCCTTGATCCGTGCGAGCGTGGCGGATTCGAGGTCAAGGTCCAGACTCGCCCGCACGAGGTCGAGTTGGAGGGTGAGCAGTTCGGCACTCACCACCTCGGCCAGCACGTCGCCAGCTTTCACCGCCTGTCCGCGTTCGGCTCGTACACGAGCGATGACACCGGGGAGCGGCGAAGAGGCCGAGCCGCGGTCGGACGGTGGTAAGTCCACCGCCCCGTCGAGTGTGACCGTGTCGTCCACCGAACTGGCCATCGCAGTTTCCATTCGCAAGCCGATGGCCCGCTCCGCTTCGGGAGCGAGCCGCAGTACACCAGGGGCGAAAAGCCCGCTGAGTTCGTGTGTACCGCGGACCACCACCCTATCACCGGGGAAGAGCTCACCGGCGAGAACCTCGATCTGATCACCGTTCCGCCTGCCAACAGCGACCGGCTTTTTGCGATACTCGGACGCCCCAGCTGCTTTTGCCTCCTCGACGAACACGAACCGGTCCACCCCCTCTCGGGCAACGGCCGAGATCGGCACCGTCGGCCGCGGCCTTTCCGCCGGCAGGATCACCCCTGCCCGCCCGGTCATCCCCGGCACTACCCGCGGTTCGGCAGCTGACGGGTTCTTCAGTTCCGCCCACACCGACCCGAGGTGGGTGACCGGATTGAGATATGGGGCAACCGCCGCCACCGTCGTCCGAAACACCTCACCAGGGAGGGCCGTCAGCCGTATGTCCACCGGGGAGCCGACGGACACCCGCGCAAAGTCTTTCTCCAGTACACCGACCCGCACCCAAACAGTGGACAGATCGGCTACCTCGATCAAGTGTTCGGCCGGTTCGACCACTTTTCCGGCGGTGAGTTCGGCGTGGATCACCGTCCCTCCTACCGGAACCCGAATCGGCAATGTCAGGCCGGGATCTACCTTCCCACTCTTCAGCAGAGCGTCGAAAGAATCCGCTGCCAAGCCCAAGGCGATCCACCTGCTACGGGACACAGCAATCGAGTTTTTCGCCTGCGCCAGTCGCTTCTCGGCGTCGAAGAGTGACTGTTCGGGGGTCGTCCCGCTCGCGACGCTATTCCGTAGCTCATACATGACCTTCTGGGCTAGCCCCGCCTCTGTGTAGGCGGTTAGTGCTTCGAGTTGCAGCGTGTCCAGGTCCAGGCTCTTCACCTCGGCCACCACATCACCCGCTAAGACTATTTGGCCCGGCGTGACTAGCACTTTGACGATCCGCCCCGGTAGCCGGGCAGTCGCAAACCCATGGTGTGTCCACGGCAACTCCACCGTCGCGTAAGCCAGGAGCGAACCTTCGACCGGCTTCACCTCGACCTCCGCCGTCGTGATGGCGAGGCTGTCCCGTGCCGCAGGCGTGAGAAGCAGGTGGCCGCGGGCAACGTCAACCTGTATCCCCTTGGTCGGTAGCGGAGCATGCCCCTCATGGGCAAGGAGTACCGTGACCCCAACAGTTAACAGTGCCGCGATAGCGAAAACCGCCGGGTGGGACAACCGCCATCGGATCGGAGGTGAGGAAGCAGACTGGTTCATAGGCTACCTCATGGACACGGAAGAAAACGAGGATCACCCGGCCGACCGGGTCCGGGCATAGGCTGGCGGGCACATGTGCCACGGAACCGGAACGGCACGGGCTTCCCACGGCTTGCGGCCGTGGACCAATCAATGTCAATTCGCCTTTTGTCGCGAGGCAATAGCCTTCTCCGGCAGTGGGTAATCCTTCATCATCTGCTCCATCCCATTCTTGATGAATTTATCCACCATTTCGGCGTGAGACTGGAGCAGTTTGGCTACATACGGGTCGTCGGAAGTTTCCGTCACCTTGATCCCCTTGCCAGTCTTCTCGGTGTTGAAGGTGATCTTCTTGGCGTGCTTAATCATCTCGGCGAAGATCGGCTGATGGGTCAAGGGCATGATCGGCTTACTTCGCGGGCTTCTTGTCGAATTTGCCGTCCGGCCCTTCGAGCTTCGTCGGCTTGTACTCCGCCTTCTCGACTGCCTCCCACAGGGACTTCGCCGAGGGCGACGAAGCACCTTTCGGAGTGACGGTCGCGGTCTTCGCCTTAAGGTCCACGGTCACCGCCTCGACCCCATCAACCGCCGACAGTGCCTTTGTCACAGACTTGGCGCAGCCGGAACAGGTCATGTCGTCAATGGTAAGGACCACCGACTTCGAGTTTGGCTTGGCATGCTTATCGGCCGCCTTCCCCAACTTGCCGTCGTCGGCCGCGCAGCACTTGCAGCCCGGCTTCATCGCCGCCTTCGGCAACTCCACTCCCTTGCCGTCGTCGGCATCTAGACAGGTCACCACGCTGACACAGCAGGGCGTACCAGGGTAGCAGCAGTCCGCACCGGGGGCACAGCACGATTTGCCCTGCCCGGTCTGCGTGAATCCAGAGGCAGATACGGTGGCGGCGACCGCCAGAATCAGACCTGCAAACAGTTTGGTCATCATGTCAACTTCCTTTCGATACGGGCCGCTGACTGGAACCCCATGGCCGGGCGGCCCGAACCGGGTGGGGTGATTGGGAACGCTCGGCGGGCATCACTTCTTGACGTAACTGGATGGATCCTTGACTTCGTCTGGCTTTTCTTTGGCGAGGACGACGAACTCCTCGATGCACGGGATGCAGCAGAATTGGTAGGTCTTGCCGCCGATCACCCAGGTGAACTTCGGATTCGCCTTCGTCTTCGAGATCGGACAGATCTTGTCACCTGATTTCGGGTTGTCGTCGTGCTGGGCACGGATGCCCTTGTACTTCACTGTCGGGACGGTATTGCCGTTGGCCGCGACATCGGCCGCCGTGTACAGTCCCCCAGCCGTGAGGAACAGTTTCTGCTCCTCGTCGCCCTCTTTCTTGACCGGCATCTCGGCCGCAACATGATCGTCCTTGTGCTCGTTGCTAAAGGCAATACGGAACCGCTCGCCATTGACGTTGATGTTGTTGACCGTGACCTGAACTTTTTTGCCGATCAAGTCCTTTGGCAATTTGGCGGTGAATAGCGAGGTTTTACCCTTCGAGTCGCCTGGCTGCGGTTCCGATCGGAACGTCATTTTGTCAGATTCAGTCATTCCGTATGAGGTGAGATAGGCTGTTAACTCTTGGGACTCGATCTCCTGTACCCTGGCTTCGTCTTTGCCAAGCATGTACAGACGGACCACCCCACCTTTCTCAAACACCGCCTCGGCGTGGTAACTGTCCAGCCCGAGCGACACCAGTATGCCACCGTGAGCCCCCGGCTTATGCCCATGGGCCTCATCTACTGCGTTTTTCTTCTCCGCGGCTGTGGTGTTCATGGGAGCGGTGGCTGATGGCGACGATGTCCCGCCGCATCCTGCGACGAATAGGCCAACAGAACCCACGCCAACAATGAGAACAAAAGTGCGTACCATGTGTGTAACCTCCTGCGCCAGTAGGCTCTTGTGCCGAAACGCGGCGATGTTAGTGGAAATAGAACTGATCGTCTGTCCCGCTTGCGCGGGAAGAACCGTTAGCGCCTAGCCGTGATTACGGCCGACGAAACCGTACATGGAATTACTCAAAACGTGAACGTTCGGAGGAGCGACTACTCCTCAGTTCATCGAACAAATCGCCAACTTGCTAACAACGAAGATTGTGGTGTGTGAAGAGCAGGTCGTCCGTGGACAGGCCGACTGCACGGGACTCGAATCGAGAAGAGCTATTTAATTGTACGAACGAAACATGGTGCCCAACTGGAACGTCCAAATATAGAAATGCGCAGGTTTGAAGAAACTGAGTGACAATAGTCCCGCCAGGCGAACTGGGGACGGTCATCAACTTCGCATTTGAATCTTTACACGGGCACTTGACTGGAGTGTTAGGGTTATTGTGGCCTTGGGATGCAGGCTTTTTCTCGATCCCCGACTTACCACTGCAACAATTGCCAGTCGACTCACGATTCGATTGCCCGGCAGCCGCCCGACTCACCTCAAAAGCATGCAATGTCGTGCAACAGCAGAGCATTGGCCCCACTATCAACGACAGCACAAGTTGGTGAATGAGCAAGACCCGTAACATATAACTCCCCGCTACGGCAAACTTCGCAGAAATCTATACACTCATTATCGCGAGGTACTACAGAAAAATCCAGCCGGCTTCTGAAATTCACCTACCTTTGAATGATTTCCCGACAATGGCCGGTGGACAGTGGACACGCCTTAGTCGGAGATATTCAATGGATTTACGTCGCTCCAAACATCTTCCATCTCTCAGCCTCTCACGCCTCGGTACACGCCCTGTTGTAACTTTAGTTTTTGACTTGGGCTATATTCCACCTCATTTGATTGTGACTAAACGTGTTCAATGCCCGTAAGCCGTTCACCAGTATTAACCGCATTTGTAGTTCCAGCGGACGACACCGTATTTTTTAACAAACGACTATTACAGGCCGTACAACCCTCCCTGCTTGATCACTCATAACACACCAACCACCATGATTACGCGTGCTGAAGGTCGTCCCGGTGTCGATATACGCTGCACTCTCTGTGCTGGCGGGCACGCAGACCAAACAATCAAATGGTGCAAGGATGCACAGTCATTCCCCGAGAACGGCGTACAGCATTATCGCGCTCGTTTCCGCCCTACTCCCGTCGGCCGCCAGGGCCGTAGACCCGCCTTCACCGCGATCCCAAGGACCGGTCATCTACCCATCGTCGCCGCTCCTTGCCGCGTTCCGCGTCCAGCATCACGAAACC
>JAIBBI010000150.1 GCA_019694755.1 Gemmataceae bacterium | reverse complement strand
AGTCGGACCATCGGCGGAAGCGACTTCTTAAGGCTGTTTTCCAGCTCCTTGACATCGTTCTCGTTGAAAAACTCGATGCCGGCGGTGCCGTAGAACTTCTCGAGTTCGTAGTGCGTGATCGCCATGCCGAAGATGCGGGTGCCCTGAGGCGAGTTGAGCAGACCGCCGGTCAGGGTACGAATCCGGCCGAACAGACGGGGGTCGGCCTGCATGTTGGCCGCCCCACGCATGATGGGTTTCACCTTCGGGTCATCGTGGATCCGGTCCATCATCGCCTTGAGCGACGAATCGACGGTAAGGAAGGTTGCGTTTTCCGCGATCGGAGCCTCGGCATCTTGCAGCATCTCCATCGCGTGGGAGTTGAGCGAGAACCGGTGTGCGACAACTGGTGCGATCATCGACCGGCCGCGCTTCGGCTGTTCACCGCCGCTGGGTGCGGGTGTGGCGTTGTCGCCTTCGCCGGCCGGCTTGGACGGTTTCGTGAGTTGCTTCGGCTTCGCGTTCTGCTTGAGGAACTCTTCCATCGGCTCCATGCTGGCGAAGACGAGCGTCGACTGGTCGAGTTGACACAGCGACATCGCCCCGGCCGACTTGTCGCGGCGGGAGCGGATTTCGGCTTCCGGCTTGAGGGCCGCGCTGATGTTGTCGAGGATCTGGTTCGGTCCAAGTTCCCAGTATTCCCGGCCGTTGATCGGCGACTTCGGCCCCTTCTTCATGATCAGGACTTTCTGCAGGTCCTTCATGTCGACGGGCTTCAGCGTTCGCAACACATTGAACGCCCACTTCTGTTCCGTGTTCTCGGCATGGACGAGCTTGAGCATGTCGTCGTGACCGATACCGATCTTCTCCTTGAACGCGTCGGGCCGGAATCCGACCTTCGACTCGAACATCTGCTCACCGAAGGTGCTGAAGCGGAGCTTGTCGAGGTTGATCTCGACAATCATCTGCGAGTCGTTGGGCAGGAGATTGGTGATGTCGCCCACGGTGCCGGCCGGCGGCACCGGGTCGGCCTGCTTGACATTAACGACCGGGGTTTCGGTGTTGGTCGCACCGGCGGGCGGCGCATCGGTCTTCGGCGGCGTGTCGGTCGGCTGCTGCGTACCTGCCGGGTTGTCGGCGGCCGGGGTATTGTTGGACGCGACGACGGGCGCGGGCCTAGGAGCGGGCTTCGGCGGGTCGCCGCCGCCGAACACCAGGTAGGCGACGCCGGCCAACGCGACGATCGCGATGGTGCCGACGCCGGCGCCGATCAGCATCGGGGTGTTCGACTTGGCCTTCTTCTTAGCCTTTTTCGGAGTGTCACCGTTACCCGAGTCGGCCGGGCTGAAGCCGCTCGGCTCTTCCACAACGAACTTGTATTTGCACTTCGGGCACTCGACCTTCTTTCCGATCATCCCTTCGTCGCGGATCGGCAGCAGGGCCTCGCAACTGGGACATGCCGACTTGAAGAGGACTTGTGCGGCCATGTGCGGATTCCTTGAACGGCGAAACGCCGGACGCTGATTTCGTTCCCGCTATGATACACGCCCGAAGGCCCGGGACGCAAAGGCGAATTGTATCAAGTTTTGCGGCCCGGGCGTCGGGGACCCGGCGCGGTAAATTCCCGGAGCAGGGCGGCGTCGCCGGCCGGGTCGATGGCCGGACCCTTTTCCTCGGCCGGCGCGGGCGCCGGGGGGGCGGGCCGGTCCAGTTCGTCCAGGTATTGCTGGCATCCGAGCACTCGGGATTGCCGTTTGCGAGCCGCCACTTGAATCCGCCGATCGTCCGACACCACGGAGAGCTTCTTCGGTGTGGCGTGAGCCGCGATCAGCCGCTCGATCACGTCGTCGGCCGACTCACCGAGCGCGTGCCGGACGTCCATCCCCCGGACGATCTCGCGCTCCGGCATACCTCGAGTCCGTCGGCAATCGAACACGATGGTGACGGTCCCGGCCGAGTCGCCGTGCCGGTCGGCAAGGTGCGCCAGCAGTTCATCCCGCGCCCGGGCCAGTCGCTCGGCCGAGACCGTGCCGGCCGGGAGCGTGAGTTGGTGGGCCAGGTTGTAACCGTCGATGAGGAAACGCACGGGACAGACCCCGGAGTCGGGCTCAGTCGATGAATCGCTTCGTGATCCCATCGTAGGCGTCGATCCGACGATCGCGCAGGAAGGGCCAGTTGCGGCGGGTGTCTTCGGCTTTCATCCGGTCGCAGGATACGACGATCAACTCTTCGTCGGAATGACTCGCCTTGGCGAGCAGGCCGCCGAACGGATCGGTGACGAACGACCCGCCCCAGAACTCAAGGCCGCCGCCCTCGGGGCCTTCGTGGCCGACGCGGTTGATCGCAGCGACGTACAACCCGTTGGCGACGGCATGCGACCGTTGGATCAACTCCCACGCCTGATGCTGCCCGACCCCGAACTCGTCGCGTTCCTTCGGGTGCCAGCCGATAGCCGTGGGGTACACGAGGCATTCCGCGCCGCGGAGCGCGGTCAGCCGTGCGCCTTCAGGGTACCACTGATCCCAGCAGATGAGCACGCCGACCCGGGCGTACTTCGTGTTGAATACGCGAAACCCCTGATCGCCCGGCGTGAAGTAGTACTTCTCGTAATAGAGGGGGTCGTCGGGGATGTGCATCTTCCGGTAGGTACCCAACATCGAGCCGTCGGCATCGAACACGACGGCCGTGTTGTGGTAGAGGCCCGGCGCGCGACGCTCGAACAGGGAGGCGACGAGGGCCACGTTGCACTCGGCGGCGGTTCTGCCCAGGACTTCGCAGCTCGGTCCCGGGATCGGCTCGGCCAGATCGAAGAGCGAGGCGTCTTCCCGTTGGCAGAAGTAGGGGCCCAGGAAAAGCTCGGGCAGCACGACGACCTGAGCGCCACGGTCGGCAGCCGCGCGGATGCGTTCGACGGCCCGCTCGAGATTCGTGGCCCGGTCGGGCGAACAGCGCATCTGGATCAGGCCGAGGGTGAAGGTGCTCATCGCGATTCCGCCGCTTCTGCCGCGTGGTGAGAGTGGAAGATCATGATACTCGGCAGTCTGCACCAAAAAAACAGGCCCCGGCACAGCCGGAGCCCTGAAAATCGCAGACCGATCTGAAGTGGACAGAGCCGGGGTTGAACCGGCGACCTAGCGATTTTCAGTCGCTCGCTCTACCAACTGAGCTATCTGTCCATGCATTGAATCTTTACAGCCTTTCGGCCGGTTCGTCAACCACTGATGATCGTCCGCGCCAGTGCCGCGCAGATGATCAGGCACAGCGACAACGTCACCAGCGCGGGCCAGTTGGCCGGGCGGAGCGGGAACAGGAATGTCCCGTTGATCCACGGCATTGGCGGCGGCGGCATAGGCCGGCTGCCGACCGCCAGTTCGACCTCATAATCCGAGGGCTTGGCAATCGCGTCGGGCAGCGGCGGTCGGGGTTCGGGGTTCGGCCCGCCGTCGGCAAAGGCATACGGATCGTCGGCCCCTTCCTCGACCCAGATCCGCTTGAGTGAAGGAGCCGGCTCGTCGACTTCCGGTTCGGGCAGATGGCCGGGCCGGAGCCCGTAGGCCGACTCGTCCTCGGTCCGCGCCGTTTCAACGCGAGCCACGGCCGGGGCCGGTCGGCGAGGTGCAGGCGGACGCGGGACCGACTTCTGCCGGACGCGGATTCGCACGCGGCTGATCATGTGCGCTAACCGACCGATCAGCCGGGCCCACGCCATGAGCGACCACGCGAGCAGCGCGGCCCCGAAAGGCACGCACCACGCGGCCGACAGCACTGAGAACCGAATGCCCAGGCCGATGCCGAGTGTTACCAGCAGCGAACAGACCGAGAATGCGATCAAATAATCGGGCCGCCTGGCCATGCGGACGAGCACGTCCGGATGCAGGACGCTCCCGGCCGACTGCCCCGTCTGCAGCGACAGATAAACGACCGGAAACACCAGCCCGAACAGGCCAAGGAATGCCCAGTTCCCGATCGCCGCGGGCAGTACCCGGCTGATGATGAATGCGGGAGCGAGGGATACAAGGAGGGCCCAGGCGAGCCAGCCGGCCTTGGTCAGGCGGTCGATCATCGGCTCCGACGACCAGCCAACCTCGTCGCGACCGCCGGCCGTTGTGTCGGCGACGGCCGTGAAGATGTGCGACAGGTTGGCAAAGGTGTAGGCGAACGCGATCCCGAACGCGGCGACACAACTCGCCGTGATCATGGCCCCGGCCATGTCTTTCGGGTAGTTGATCAAGTTGGCGACGAGCGGAGCGAAACTCATCCCCCCATTGTGTCGGGCGGGCATTCCGATGGGAAGCCGGAATAATCCGCACGATCGGAAGAACGCCGATCACGGGTCCGGTTGACCGGAATCCGGCCCCGGTTGGCCCGCACCCGGCGGAGAGCCCGGGTCGATGACTCCGACGATGCGATGCGTCTGGCTCGCGGGAATCTGTCTGCTCACTGTCGGCTTCGTCGGGCCCGCGCCGGACGACGCTGCGCCGGGAACGACCGTGACTGATTGGCACCGGGTCGGCCATCGCGGAAGCGGCGTGACGGTGGCCGTACTCGACACCGGTTTCCGCGGCTACCGCTCTGCCATCGACCGCGTCCTGCCTTCCGGTACAACCGTCCGGTCATTTCGAACCGACCGGAACCTCGAAGCCCGCGACAGTGACCACGGCTTGCTCTGCGCCGATGTTGTGAATGCCATCGCACCGGATGCAAAAATTCTTCTCCTCAACTGGCAGCCCGGCGACCCGACATCGTTCGTCGCGGCGATTGCCCATGCTCGCAAAGCCGGCGCGAAGATCGTCACCTGTTCGGTCGCGATGCCGTGCTGGAGTGATGGCGAAGGCGGCGGGCCGGTGCATGCCGACCTCCGCGATCTGGCGAATGATGTCCTGCTTGTCGCCTCGGCTGGGAATCTCGCGGAGCGGCACTGGTCCGGCCCGTGCGACCCCGACGCGCACGGTTGGCACCGCTGGGCGGGAGGAGCGACAAGGAACAGCATTATGCCGTTCGAATCGGAACCGGTTTCGATCGAACTGACCTCGGCCGGGGGTGATTGGGAGTTCGTGGTCGTTGATTCGCAGGACGCAATCGTGGCGAGTGCACGCGGATTAACCTCGGCAATTGCGCGTTTCACGGCACGGACGGGCCGGGAGTATTCGCTTCGCATCCGCGGCGAGGCCGGCCGGGAGTTTCATGTCTCGGTGTTAGGCGGGTGGTTGAAGCAGCATTCAGTGCGAAGCAGTATTCCGTTTCCGGGCGACGGTGCGGACTGGCTGACGGTCGGTGCGTGGGAGAACGGGAGACGGGCCGGCTACAGTTCGTGCGGACCGTGTGGTGGCTCCACGAAACCCGACGTAGTGGCCCCGGTGCCGTTCCCGTGCCGACTACGGTCGACGCCGTTCGGCGGCACGTCGGCGGCCGCGCCGCAGGCCGCGGGCCTGGCCGCCCTCATCTGGTCGCGGCACCCATCGCTGTCGGTGCGCGAAGTGCGCGAGATACTCCATCACTCGGCCCGGGACGTGCTCACCCCGGGGCCTGATTGTGAATCGGGTCGGGGCGTCTTGCGGCTCCCGGCCATCACGGTGCCGGGTCGCTGAACTTCAGTCCGATCACTCCGAAAACGATGAGGGCGACGCAGCCGATCCGCGCGGCGGTGGCCGGCTCGCGGAACAGCAGGATTCCGGCGAGGACCGCGCCAACGCTGCCGATTCCGGTCCAGACGGCGTAGACGGTGCCAATGGGGATGGATCGCTGGGCGAGGATCATGAGCCCGAAACTGGCGAGCATCGAGGCGACGCCGGCCGCGGCGGGCCCGTAGCGGAATCCGTCGGGCTGCTGGGCCAGTTTGAATCCCACGGGCCAGCCCACTTCCATCAGCCCGGCGACGAACAGATACCACCAGCCCATGATTGACGCCTCCCGCCTGTGACTGCTTCATGATACGGCCGGACAGTGGTATAAACAGATATGGATATTGAGACATATTATCCGGAGCGGTGGAACGCACGTCGCGTGCCGGGAAAGTAGTCTGGGCAGGATTTTCGGAAAAATTCCGTCGGTCGGTTTGACACCCGGAATAACCCGACCTACTTTTGTGGCGTGCAAGGGACTGAGCGACTCGGAAACGACGCAAAACCAAGCACGACTCAGACGAACTGGCGACGCTCGAACCCGTAGCTCTGCCGACCGCCCCGGTTGAGCGGGAATCCCGTCGGGGTAACTCCCCGGCTCCCCCAGCAACATGAGCCAGTAGGACCTGTGGCCCTCCCCCCTGTGAGAGGAGCACGAAGCGATGCTGCGCCCAACGGTGGCCCAGATCGTCCGCTTTCTGAAAAAGGAAGACGGCCCGACGGCAGTGGAATACGCGGTGATGCTCGCCCTGATCATCGTGGTCTGTGCCTCAGCGGTCTCCACGGTCGGAACCCGGACGAGCAGCAGTTTCTCGAACTCGGCCCTCAGCACAGCGCTGGGCGGCTCCTGACAGTGAAAGCGGCTTCGGGCGAACGGCCCGGGGCAAAATCGGACTCAACGAAGGCCGAAGCCTTCAACCCAGGCATCTGACACCGGAGACTGACCATGAAGAAGTTCATCGAGTTCCTCAAGAAGGAAGATGGCCCCACTGCGGTTGAATACGCCGTGATGCTGGCCCTGATCATCGTGGTGTGCCTCACCGCCATCACCAACATCGGCACGACTGCCAACACCACCTTCGGCACCGTCGGCACCGCGCTGACCGGTGGATCGTGATCTCCCTCCGGGGCCTGACGGCTCCGGAATCCTGCAAGACACCTGAAACCTCACTCACACCCAAGAAACGGAGTATTCCCATGAAGCAGTTCATCGAGTTCCTCAAGAAGGAAGACGGCCCGACCGCGGTTGAATACGCGGTGATGCTGGCCCTGATCATCGTGGTGTGCCTCACCGCCATCACGAACATCGGCACGCGGGCCAACACGACCTTCACGTCGGTCGGGACCGCCTTGACCGGTGGATCGTGACCCACCTCCGGGGCCTGAACAAGGCCCCGGCTTTTCGCCCCTCACCCTGACAGGCCCGACGGGCCGGAGATCGCTGTGAAGAACTTCATCGAGTTCCTCAAGAAGGAAGACGGCCCGACCGCGGTTGAATACGCGGTGATGCTGGCCCTGATCATCGTGGTGTGCCTGACGGCCATTACCAACATTGGCACCCGCGCCAACACAACGTTCGGCACGGTGAACACCGCCCTGACTGGCGGAAGCTGACAAACGCCCGGAGTCTGGTGACCCCGGGATTAACCTCACCCTCTGACCCTTCACTCACTCACACGCAAGAAACGGAGTATTCCCATGAAGCAGTTCATCGAGTTCCTCAAGAAGGAAGACGGCCCGACCGCGGTTGAATACGCGGTGATGCTGGCCCTGATCATCGTGGTGTGCCTCACCGCCATCACGAACATCGGCACGCGGGCCAACACGACCTTCACGTCGGTCGGGACCGCCCTGACCGGTGGATCGTGATATCCGAATCGTGGCCGCCGGCGTAAGCCCGGCCCAACCGGCGAGCCGCGACCGCCGTCCACAAGACGGCATCGCGGCTTGCCGTGTTTGACGACCCGCAGCGGGTCACCCCGTTTTCCCGGCACCCACACCCAAACGACACCCCTCCGAGTGAAACCGTCATGTCATCCTCCGCTCCTGCCGCGTCCGCGCCGGTCGCCAACGACCTCGGCCTGGACCGCGAGTTTGTCCTCAAGATGGCCAGCTGGCCCGTCATCGCCGTGGGCTTCACCGCCCTGGCGTGGCTGAGCCATTTCGTCTCGCCGTTCGGACCGGTCGCGCTGCTATGCCTGGGTATGATCGTCGCGGCCGTCATCGACGGCTGGGCGTTCAAGGTGCCCAACTGGCTGACGCTGCCGATGGTCCTCAGCGGATGGGGCATCGGCCTCTTGCACGATTTCGGCATCGCCGTCGGACCCGGCCCGATCGACCCGATCTACCGCGAAGGCGCGGCCGCCCTCGGCGGCGGCGTATCGGTCGCCCTGCTCGGCACGGCGATCGGCTTCGCCATGATCTTCCCCGCCCTGTTCATGGGCGGCATGGGCCAGGGCGACGTCAAGATGCAGATGGGCTTCGGCTCCTGGGTCGGCGCTCTGTACGGCGGCCATGAAGGGCCGTGGACCCTCGTCTACGCGGTGTGTGCCGGCATGATCGTCGGCGGCGTGATGGGCGTCGTGATGATGCTCATGCGGGGCAACCTCCGCAAGAACGCCAGCAACTTCCGCGAGATCCTCAGCGATTTCAAAGTCCTGGCTCAGGCCGGGCCCAAATACGCCTCGGAACGGGCGCGGACCCGCCGTGCAAGCTGGCACCGGCTGCCTTACGGCATCCCGCTGTGCATCGGCTTCGTCGGCTATCTGGTCTATCTGTACGCCACGGCGGCCTAAGACCAATCCGGTTTGCGCAGCCCGCGTGAACCACCCGCATTCGCGGAAGTCCCCCGTCGACCGGGACGACCGAATCAACCGCGGCGACTTGGAAAACTGGCGCGACCGCCAGAACCGGAAAAGTTGCAGGCGACTGGGCGATTCGGCCGATCCTTGATCCCGAGGGACGAAACGCCTGCCCGGATGCCCGGGCCGGTGAGCAAATGGCACCCGTTTTCACTCCTTACCCGGAGTCGGCACCATGAAGTCCAAGTCCCTCGTACTGATGCTCGTTGCCATGGGCTGCGGCCTGGTGGCAGCGTACACAACCGCCAAGCTGACCGCGAAGGGTCAGGACGAGACCGAACGCGTTCTCGTCGCGAACACGGAAATCAAGATTGGCACCGTCGTCAAGGAACCCGAAAAGTTCTTTGTCGAAATCGACTACAAGAAGGGCACGGCCCCGAACGCCGTGACCGACCTCGAGAAGATCAAGGATAAGGTCGTGACCCGGACCGTCCGGCCCGGTCAGTTCCTCGTCCCCGACGACTTGAGCTCGAACTTCGGCATTACGCCCCCGAAGGGCACCAAGGGCATGGCCATCAAGGTCACCCAGGACACCGCCGTCGGCGGGTTCATCATGCCGGGCTCGCGGGTCGACGTGCTGGCGACCATCGGCGACAGCAACACCAAGCCCGAGGTGGTGACGGTGCTGCAGAATCAGGAAGTCCTGGCGGTCGACCGCATCAGCGTCCGGCCCGACGGGCAGGCGGCGGTCGAGACGGTCAACACCGTAACCCTCGCCGTGACTCCGAACAATGCCATGCGACTTGAGCTCGCGCTCAAGCAGTCGGGCGGGGCCGTGCGGCTCCTGCTCCGCGACCAGAACGACGTCGCGGTCAACCGGCTGAACACGGTCAAGAACCTGATCGACTCGGGCAACGACTTCGGCAGCGACACTCCCGGCCAGGTCCGGGCGCTCGTGGCCAAGGAAGACCTGAAGCCCGGCGTGAAGATCGACGATCCGGAGCGATTCTTCGTCGCGGTCCCGGTCGGCAGCGTGCCCGACCGCGGCTACCTCGAAGCGGACATCCGCAAGCTGCAGGGCCAGACTCTGCGGGTCGCCCTCTTCAAGGACGGCTTCGTGACCGTGAAGCACTTCGAGGGCGGCGAAGAGAAGCCGGCCACGAAGACGGAAACGGTGGTTGCCGCCCCGACGCCTCCTCCGCTGCCGGAACCGGTTCGCCATGTGATGGTGATCCAAAACGGTGGCAAAGAGGCCCAGATGGTGGTCTACCAGGACGGGATGATGGTCAACGGGGAACATTCCTCGGGTGGCCGTCCCCCCGCCCCGGCCCCGAAACAGGAGCCGAAGAAGGACGAAGCGAAGAAGAACGAACCCAAGCCGTCGGACGAAAACAAGTCCGACGAGAAGCCGGCCGGCGACAAGAAGAACAGCTGACCGGACCGACCAGGGAAGGACGCAGTGACGTGACCGCGAGGTAACGGCGTTGCGTTTGGACGGGTGCCACGGGGGTGGCCACAACGGATTGGCCACCCCCGACCACTCGCGATCGCCAGGGGGGGAGCCCGGGCGATTACGGACGAACACGAACCGCCGGCCGCGTGGGGACGCTCCGGACGGTTTCCTCCGTTAAGACCCCGGGGGCGGAGCCCCTGATACTTTTGCAAGGGAGTGCCAGGATGAAACGGACGCGCAACGTCCTCAAGCTCGGCGCCTGGGGCCTGTTCGCAGCGGGCCTGGTCGCCGGACCCGCGACGGCTCAACCCCCCATGGGTGAGCCGATCCCGCCGGCCGCCAAACCCGCGAGCCGCTCGGCCGCCGGCAAGGCCGTGATCGTCGCCATCAACAGCTCTCAAAAGCTGTCGATGTCGACCAAGAAACCCATCAGCACGGTCATCAACGAGAAGGAGACGGTCGCCCGCGTCCAGGCGATCGCCAGCGACCCGCTCTCCGTACTCGTCGTCGGCCTTCAAGCCGGCAGCACCAAAGTCACTCTCACCGATGTCGACGGCGCGACCGAGTCGTACGACGTCCTCGTTCAGCTCGACATCGACGCGGTCAAGAGCGTCATCCGGCTGACTTTCCCGACGGCCAACGTCACGCCGATCGCGGCCGGCACCAGCACCATCGTGCTGACCGGCAACGTGGCCCATCCCGAAGACATCGAGCCGATCCTCCGCGTGGCCCGCGGCGTGCTCGGCTCGGCCGGGCAGGGCACGACCACCGAAGTGTTCAACGCCATGACCGTCGGCGGTGTCCGCCAGGTCCAGCTCGACGTCACCATCGCCCAGGTGAATCGCACCGAGGCCCGCTTCCGCAACCTGAACTTCATCGTCAACCAGTCGACGATCAGCGCGGGCAGCATCCTGCCGGCGCTGCTCCAGCAGGCCCAGCGCGATGCCCAGCTCGGCGGCGGCGGCGGTGTCGGCCTCGTGCCGTTCGCCCTGCCCGCTCAGCCGCTGCCCTCGACCGGCACGGCCGGCTCGAACATCGTGTTCGGCATCGTGCCGAACAACATCAACTTCCTGATCCAGGCCCTGCGGACCGAGGGCGTGTCGAAGTTGCTCGCCGAGCCGAAACTCGTGACCATGAGCGGCCACCCGGCTCAGTTCCTCGCCGGCGGTCAGCAGGCCGTGCTCAGCCCCTCGTCGGGCATCAACGGTCCCGGCGTCGTGCTGCAGGACATCGGTACGTCGCTCACCTTCCTGCCGATCGTGCTGAACAACGGCAAGGTGTTCCTGGAAGTCGAGCCGGTGGTCCGCTCGGTCGACAACGGCCTCGGTATCAACACGGCGTTCGGCTTCACGCCGGGCTTCTCGGTTCAGCGCGTCCAGACCCGCGTGACCATGGAAGCGGGCCAGACGTTCGCAATCGGCGGCCTGATCCAGACTTCAGTCGTCGCCTCGACAACCAAGGTGCCGCTGCTCGGCGACCTGCCGTTTGCCGGGGTCCTGTTCAGCTCCGTCTCGCACACGGAACAGGAGCAGGAAATGGTGGTGCTGGTAACCCCGTACCTGGTCGACCCGATGGATTGCAAGCAGGCCCCGTGCAAGCTGCCCGGCATGGAGACCCGCAAGCCGGACGACTTCGAACTGTACCTGGAATCGATTCTCGAAGCGCCCCGCGGCCAGCGTGACGTGTTCCCGGGCAAGAAGTACAAGGCCGCGTGGAAGAACGACCCGACGGCCGAGAAGATCCCCTGCGGCGGCGACCGCGGCGGGGATTGCGGCAACGGGAACTGCGGTAGCGGCTCGAACGGTTGTGCCAACGGTGCGTGCGGAGCCCCCGCCG
>JAIBBI010000149.1 GCA_019694755.1 Gemmataceae bacterium | reverse complement strand
CGCGGGCGCGACCACGAGGGCTGCCATCAATACGACGCCGACCGCCTGCAACCCGACGACCACGGCGACGACCACGAGCAGCGTCAGCAGGCCGTCGAGCCGTTTGACCGGGAGGCCGATCGTGGCCGCGTAGGCCGGGTCGAAGCTCAGCAGTCGAAACTCCTTGCCGAGCGCGAAGACGGTTCCGGCCGCGAGGATGCCGGTCCCGAGGATCAGCAGCACGTCGGCCCGGAGCATGGTGGCCGCCTGTCCGAAGAGGAACCGCTCGAGCCCGGCATGGGCGGTATCGTCCCGGCCCTGCACGGCCGAGAGCAGGAGCACACCGAACCCGAAGAACACGGAGAGGACGACGGCCAAGGCGGCGTCATAGGGCACGCGCGTCCCGCGGGCGATGCCTGCGACGCACAGCGCTCCGATGCCGGCCGCGATGGTCGCGCCGAGCGCGAGGCCGAGCGGGCCTTTCACGCCGGTGAGCATGAATGCGAGCACGACACCGGGGAGGGCGGCATGAGCGGCGGCGTCGGCGAGCAGGCTCTGCCGGCGCAGAACGGCGAAGCAGCCGAGTCCGCCGGCCAGCGCGCCCAGTGCCGAGACGCCGGCCGCGACAGTACGAATTGTGTAACTATCGAAGAATGACGTCATGACAGGAGCGGCACCCGCCCGTAGGCCGCCTGGAGCCGTTCGGGCGTGAAGGTGTTACCGATCGGCCCGGCGGCGATCAGCTTGACGTTGAGCAGCGCGATCCAATCGAAGTAGTCGGTGACCGTGGCCAGATCGTGGTGGACTACGATAGCGGTCTTCCCGGCCGAGCGCAGTTCCCGGAGCACGCCGACGATCGCCTCCTCGGTGACGGCATCGACGCCCTGAAACGGCTCGTCCATCAGGTACAGGTCGGCCTTCTGAACGAGGGCCCGGGCCAGGAACACGCGCTGCTGCTGCCCGCCGGAGAGTTCGCCGATCTGCCGGGCTTCGAGGGCGGCGAGTCCGACGCGGTCGAGCGCGGCCCGGGCGGTCTGGATCTCGGCAGAGCCCGGTCGGCGAAACCAGCCGAGCCGGCCGTAGGTGCCCATCAGGGCGACATCGAGGGCAGTGGCCGGGAAATCCCAATCGACGCTGGCCCGCTGCGGTACATAGGCGACGCGCGGACGGACCCGATGGAGTGGTTCGCCGAAGAAGCGTACCCGGCCCGCGACGGGTCGGATTAGACCGAGAGCGGCTTTCAGAAGTGTCGACTTGCCCGCACCATTCGGCCCGACCACCGCTGCGAGGACGCCGGCGGGGATGGCGAGGTCCATGTCCCAGACGGCCGGCTTGTCGCCGTAAGCCACGGTCAGGTCTTCAACGGTCAGCGCGGCGGGGCCCGCAGGTGCCATGATCACTTCAGGGGAAGCCAGGGGTGAGCACATAGCTTAGCGGAGCGCGGCGACGATGGCGTCGATGTTGTGCGTGACCATGCCGACGTAAGTGCCGGCCGGGCCGCCTCGATCGCCCAGTGCGTCGGAATACAGCGATCCGGCAATGAACTTCACCGTAAAGCCATGGTCACGCTGCACGGCATCGACAACGGCCTGGAGGTTGCGGTCCGGGACACTCGATTCGCCGAAGATGGCTGGGACCTTGCGAGTGCCGATGAGCGTGGCCAGGTCGCGGACGTCGTGCGTGCCCGGCGCGCTTTCCGTGCTGACGCCCTGCAGGCCGCGGACCTCGAAGCCGTAGGCCCGGCCGAAATAGTAGAACGCGTCGTGGGCCGTGATCAGGACGCGCCGCCCGGCCGGGATCGTGGCCGCCCGGCGTTTCACCTCAGCATCGAGCGCATGCAGTTCGGCCTGGTAGGCGCGGGTGCGTTCGGCGTAATCCTTCTCGCCGGCCGGGTCGATCTTTGTCAGGGCGTCGCGCACGGTGTCGAGCGATTTGGCCCACAGACGCACGTCAAACCAGACGTGCGGATCGTGCGCGCCCTCAAATCCTTCCGGCGCGGGCCGCAGGTCGGTCTTCGGGTCAAGGCCCCGGGTGATCGCGACGCTTTTCGGCAGACCCTCGAGTACGTCGGCCATTTTGCCTTCGAGGTGCAGACCGTTGTAGACGATCAGGTCGGCCTGTTGCAGGCGGGTCAGGTCGCCGGCCTTGGCGCGGTACAGGTGCGGGTCGACGCCCGGGCCCATGAGCGCGTCAACGGTGCCCCTCGGCCCGACGATACGCGTCACGGCATCGGCGATCATGCCCGTGGTGGTGAGGACGCGCAGACCCTTCGGCGCCGGCTTGTAGGTATCGACTTTGCAACCAGCCAGCAGCAGCGCTACCAGCGCGAACAATCGCATGGAAAACCCCCAAGGCGACACTGATAGTGTAGCCTAAGTCATCGGTTAGTCAATGCGAATCAGTTGGGCTGCAGGGGCGCGCCGGCCGCGAGATAGTCGGCGTACTTCTTGTTGTAAAGGGCTCCGGGGCGGCGCGAGCGGATCTGCTCGACGACGGCGGGTCCTTCGATGCCCCGGTATTTCAGGATCACGCCGGCGACGAGGGCCGAGCGGTTGAACCCCAGCCCGCAGTGCGCGAGTACCTTGTAACCCTGCTCCAGCAGGATCGCGCCCATCCGGCCGATGGCGTGCAGGCGTTGGAGGTCGGGCAGTTCGTCGTCGTTGAACGGGAAATACACATACAGAAACTCCCCGGCGTTCGTCGGCAGGCCCGTGTCGAGGCCCGAGTCGACGTCGATCACCGTATTGATGCCCGCCCTTCGGATCGTTTCCCAGTCGTGAACGTCGGGCGAGAGGAACAGTGTGTCGCACGGGTCGACCGGGTGGATCTCCATCATGCGAATGCCTCGCGGAATCGTGACTTCGTCTGACCGGCGGCCCGGCCGTCGGCCAGCCCGGCCGGGAGCGGGGCGCGGTCGAAGCTCTTCGTAAACTGGTACGACTTCAGCCGGGCCATATCGCCGTAGGTCCGGACCTTCTTCGCCTTCATGGCCGGCAGGTAATGAAACCACAGGTCGGCGGTGGCGAGCGCGTCGCCGGCGGCCGAGTGGGCCCCGTTCAGCCGGACGCCGTGGGCCCGGCAGGCCAGGCCCAGCTTGCACACCCGGCCGATGTCGAGCAGTTGCCTCAGGTACATCAGGCACATGTGCGGCGGCGCGTGCCGGATGCCGACGGTCGCCAGCTCGGCCCGGAGAAACGACATGTCGAAGCTGGCGTTGTAAGCCGCGACGACGCAACCGCTCAAAGCGCGGACGAACTCGCCGGCAACGTCGTCGAACGTCGGGGCGTCGGCCACGTCGGCCTCGGTGATGCCGTGAATGAACGTCGCGCCGACTGGTCGGCCCGGCCGGATCAGCGAGTCGAACGCCAGCGTCGGCTCTTCCCCCGGCTCGATGCGGACGACGGCGGCCTCGACGATGCGGTCGGGCCCGGCATACAGCCCGGTCGTTTCAAAGTCGATGACGGCGATCGGCAGTTCGTCGATGAGCTGATTCAGTATCACGAGACCCCGGTCCTGGGGAGCACGGACGACGACGCTACGCTATGGGCCGGGGCTTCACGGAACAAGCGACGGTAGTAGCGCACCCACAAGGTCGTCGCCGGCACTCCGACAACGGTGGGCAGAAACCACGGCACGAGTTGCCAGTAGCCGGTGAAGGCGTCCGGGGCGATCCGGGTCATGCCGAAGACGAGGAAGGCGGTGTGGAACGCGATGCCGCAGGTGAGCATGTATTCCATGTGCTTGTACCACCAGTTCATCTTCGTGGCGGCCGGGCGGGCGAGGAACCGCCCCTGATCGCGGGCGGCATAGAAGCCGACCGCGCCGAGGAAGAGCGGCACGCCGATGAGCGGAGTCCAGCCCGTCGCCTGCCACCACATGCCGGCAAACAGGAAGAGCGCGAGCCCGACAATATACTGCGAGCCGACGAGCCCGCGGACCCACGGTACGGCCAATCGCTCGGGCTGCTTCCGCGTCGTGACGACACGGATCGCGAGCACGAGCGGCGGCAGCGTGTAGAACGCCAGTGCTCCCAGGAATGCGCCAAAAAAGCGCATCCGCCAGCCGAGCCCGATGGCTGCTTCGGGGGTGACTTGTGTCCGCCCGGAAAAACTGATCGGCTCGACCAGGGCCCAGACCGCGGAGGTGAGCGCGGTGCCAATGACGACGGCGGCGCAGACGGTGAAGACCCAGCCGCAGGCGCGGTGAGCCCTGCCGCCCTTCTTCGTGAGCAGCGGCACCCAGAAGGCCGCGAGGCCGACGAACCCGGGAATGACATGCCCGGCCCGGAGCCAGCCGTGGGCCGTGGAAAAGTCGAAAATCACGCGGAGGGCTCCAAAAGGAAAGACCCCTGTGGGGATACCACAAGGGTCTTCGTAGTAGCCATCGTGGTTATTGCATCAGCCGGCCGGGTCCTTGCCGTCGATCCACGGACCCTCGAGAGCCTGGTAGTCGCGCGGGGTCAGGGTGCTGCCCTTGTCGCCTCCGGTCCAGCCGGCCATGTGGTTCGGCTTGCCGCGCTTCTTGCTGCGGGCTTCCCACTTGGTGGCCCAGCTCGCGTCGGCATCGGTGGCCTTGCGGGCGTCCTTGTCCCAGAACAGCGCCTTGCCTTCGCGGTAGCTCTTCACGCCGAGCGCGACGGTGGTGAACGCCGCCGCGCCGAGCGCCGGGGTACACATCGTCTCCGTCTTGCGGGCGCGGACGCACTCGAGGAAATTCTCCCAGAGGGCGTAAGTGTCGTCGCCCTTGAGGCCACCGGGGACGAATTCACCGTCTTTGGCGACCTCGCCCGAGGGGCCCTTCGGCGCGTCGCCGATGTTCTGCGGGATGATCTTGTAGCCGAAGCCCTGGCCCTTCATCGAGTCGAATACCAGCGTGCCGGTGTGGCCGCGGATGACTTCCTCGATGCGGTGATCGTTGCACATGGTGGCGGTGATGAGGACCTGGCAGCCCTCGTCGTAATCGGCCACGATGGCGGCGACGTCCGGCACGTCGCGGGTGTCGTATTCGAGGTAGATGCCGCCGCCACCGACGACGCGGGCGGGGTACTTCAGGCCCATGGCCGCGATGAGGTGTGTGGTCTGGTGGACGAAGAGGTCGGTGAACATGCCGCCGCCGAAGGGCCAGTAGCAGCGCCACTGGGCGAAGACGGCGCGGTCGAAGGGTGTGTCCTTCGGGCTGGGGCCGATCGGCACGCCGTTCACGTCGAAGCCCTGGCCGAGGAACATGTTCCAGTCGACGGTCTTCGGGTTCATGTCTTTCGTGAGGGTGTAGTACCGCCACTGGCCGACGCTGCTGTTGCGGAAGTAGCTGGTCTGGCCCTGCATGACCTTGCCGATGTTACCCGCGCGGATGTACTCGAGGGCCTTCATCCAGGTCGGGTCGGCCATCGACTGCACGCCGACGCACATCACCCGGCCGGTCTTCTTCCACTGATCGACGACGGCGTGGGCCTCGTCGATGGTGCGGGTCATCGGCTTTTCGCAGTACACGTCCTTACCCGCGGCCATGGCGTCGATGGCCATCTTCGCGTGCCAGTGATCGGGGGTGGCCACGCAGGCGATGTCGACATCTTTGTTGTCAAGGAGCCGGCGGTAATCCTTGGAGACGACGGCTTTATCGTCTTCCTTGATGCCGCACCGCTTGGCGGTCGGGTACAGGCCCTGGCCCTTGCCCCGGCCCTTGCTCTGGTCGCCGTCCCACACGTCGCAGACGGCGAAGGGCACGACGCCCTTGTTCTCGTCGCGCATCTTAAGGATGACGTCGACGTGCTGCTGGCACCGGCCGCCCACGCCGAGGAAGGCCACGTTGATCTTGCCGTTGGAGCCGAGCACCCGGCCGTAACTGGCCGCAGGCAGGGTCATGGCCGCGCCGGCCAGAGCGGCCGATTGCAGAAACGTTCTGCGATGTGCATGAGACATAATGAATCTCCCGGGATTGCTATTTCCGAGTGTTGCTCAGGAACCAGTCGTAAAGGGCGTCGGTCCCGTAGGCGTTGTCCCACGAGTTGTGCCCGACACCTTTGTACTCGTCGTACTTCGGTTTGCCACCGGCGGCCTTCAGGGCCTCGATCATCGATCGGCTTCGGGCGGCCGGGACGCTGGCGTCGACCTCGCCGTGGAAGCACCAGCAGGGAATGTTCTTGATATCCGCGGCCCAACTCGTTTCGCCGCCGCCGCAGATCGGCGCGATCGCAGCCCACTTCTTCGGCATCGCCTGGGCGAGCTTCCAGGTCCCGAAGCCGCCCATCGAAATACCGGTGAGGTATGTCCGGTTCGGGTCGCCGTTGAATTCCTTGGTGGCCGCCTCGAGCATGGCCAGGGCACGGTCGCCCTCGGCCTTGCCGGGATACCAGGTTTCGAGCAACCGGGGTTCGCGTTTCTGGGCCTGCGGAAAAACGACGAGGAATGGAAACGTCTTCTCTCGGGCGCGGATCGCTTTGCCGAGGCCGACCTGTGTCTGCCTCGTACCGTCGACGCCGGTCTCGCCCGCGCCATGCAGGAACAGGATCGTCGGGGTCGGCTTGGCGGGGTTGTGGTTGTGCGGGACGAATATGACGTATCTGGTCTCGACCCCGTCGGGGCCCTTCATGGTCCGGTCGAGGAAGCCGGTCTTGTCGGCCGCGGGCGCGACGCCGGCCAGGAGCAGGAAACAGAACAGGTGACGCATGAGATGAATCCGTTCCGGCAGGCGGGTAGAGTCAGGGTACCCGATTCGCGGTCAGTTGCAACAGGGCGACGGCCCGGCCCGGGGCTCTACACTGGACCTGTGCCACCGTTCGTAAGGATCGTGCCGGGACCCATGCGGCAACTACTCACCATTCTGCTCGCCTTTCTCGGCCTCGGCGGGTCGCTCTGCGCCGGCCTGTACGACCCCGACCAGCCTGTCCTCGACCTGGCGAAGGAGGGGCCGCTCCAGGCGTTGCCGTTCGATTTGTTCCGCGGTCGTATGGCCGACGTGATGGTCGTGGGCCTGGCCACTCCCGAGACGCCGCTGCGAAAGGCCGCACTGGAAACCCGCGACAAGCTGAAAGGTGCAAAGACGCCGGCGGAGTTGATTCGCCGGGGGATCGTCCGCCTCAAGCTTCGCGAAGTGGATGGTGCGCTCGCCGACCTGCAGCAGGCCTACGGGCGGAACCCGCGTAACTACTGGGCCGTGAATGTTCTCGGCACCGCGTATCTTGCAACGGGCCAGGCGTCGGAGGCGGCGCGGTATCTGGAGGCGGCGGGGGATCTGGTACCGGCCGACTGGCCCGCCCGCGCCGCGGCCGCCCCGGTGGAGGCCGCGCTTCTCAAGCTGGCGAGGCTCCGGCAACGCGAGCAGTTGACCCGGCCCGGTCGCCGCACGCCCGAAGCCGTCGATGACCTCTTCGGCACGCAACTCAACGCCCCCGGCGCGGCCAAGCCGCCGGCCGACGCCATCGCCATCGTCCAGCAGATGCTGCTCTGGCTGCCGGACGACGCCCGGCTCTACTGGCTGCTCGGAGAACTGTACCGGGCGACCGACGACCTCGACTCGGCGATCATCATTCTCAATGAGTGCCTCGACAGCCGGCGGTTCGACACGAAGGAACTGCGAGAAAGCCGGCAAGCGGTGCTGGCGGCCATCGCCGCCCGGCCCGTTCCGGCGGGGCCGGAATGGAAGCCGAGCGAAACGCGCTGGTGGCTCGTGGCAGTGGTGGCGGGGCCGGTGCTGCTGGTTTTGATCTGGTTGCAAGTCCGGCAGATTGCACGCCGGATCAAAGTTTGACGAGCGGCCGACGGGCCAGGTACTCGCTCAGCGTTTGCGAGAGCGATCGCGTGGTATCGACGAGCACATAGTCCGCCCGGCAGGCGTCGCAGCCCTGTCGGAGCTTGTAGCGGAACGCCTCGACCGCCCGCAGGTATGCGGGCTTGAGCAACTGCGGCTTGGCCATCAATTCCTCGGGCAACTCCATCCCCAGAAACCGCACGTTGCCGGTGAAGGGGAATGTCAACTCATCGCCGTGCATGATGTGGAACAGCGTCACTTCGTGGCCGCGGAATCGCAGGTGCTGCAGACCGCGCAGGATCGCGTCGGGGTCGTCGAAGCAATCGCTGATGACGAAGACGAGACCGCGCCGGCGCGTTTGAGCGGCCAGGTCGTTGAGCAGCGGGCCGATGGCCGTCGCGCCGAACGGCACGGTACCGGCCAGCGTCTCCAGCACGGCTTGGAGGTGCCCCGGCTGAGCGCTCGCGGGCAGGCGCTCCTGCCAGTTGGTGGAGAAGACGGCGAGCGCGGCCGAGTCGCGTTGCTGGATGATCACGTAAGCCAGCGTCGCGGTCAGGAGTTTTGCCGTGGCCAACTTGTTCGAGGGGCCTTTGCCGTACGCCATCGACCGGCTGGCATCGAGCAGCAGGTGCCCGGCGAAATTGGTCTCCTGCTGATACTGCTTGACGGTGTACCGGCCCGTGCGGGCGTAACTCTTCCAGTCGATGTGCCGGACGTCGTCGCCCGGCACGTATTCGCGGTGCTGGACGAACTCCACGGAGAACCCGCGGAACGGACTCCGGTGATCGCCGACCCGCAACCCCTCGACAACACCCCGAGCGGCGAGGCCGAGAGACTGGGCTTCGTTGAGAAGATGGGGGTCGAGAGAAGAGGGGGTCATTTTGGATTTGCGATTTTGGATTTGCGATTGGAAGAAAGTCGCTTGGTGGCGGTCCTGTGTGACCCGGTCATAATGGCCGTGAGTTCGTGAGCCTCTGCCAGAAGCGGCTCGATTCGCTTGAGTGGCAGTAGACCGCTTTCACAAATCAACTCGAGCCAATAGTGGCTTTCGTCAGATTCTTCCACTACTGTCCCCAGCTTGGCAACAAACTCGGCCAGCGACCGGCCCTTGCATGCCGCGCGGTAATTGGCACCCACCGAGGTGGCCGACCGAAAAAGCTGATTCCCGATCGATCGACCGGCAATGGTCCGGGGCAGAGCATCGACCAGTTTCATGACGCGAAGGGCGAACTTCCTAGTCCGATCTTTCAGTTCCGCTTCCGTCATGACGCCCCGCTCCGTCCCCCAAATCGCAAATCGCAAATCCAAAATCGAAAATGCGCTAGGCCGCCTGGTTCTTGGGAACGGAAGCGAGTACGCGCTCCACCACCTTATCCGGCGTGATGCCTTCGGACTGGGCCGCGAAGTTGAGGACGAGGCGGTGGCGGAGGACCGGGGCGGCGATGGCGGCGACGTCGTCGGCGGCGACGTGGAACCGGCCGTGCAGCACCGCGTGGGCCTTGGCCGCCAGGATCAGGTTCAGGCTGGCACGGGGGCCCGCGCCCCACGTCAGCCAGCGGTTGGCGAACTCGGCCGCTTCGGGCGTCTGCGGCCGGGTCAGCCGGGTGAGTCGCTTGGCGTACGAGAAGATGTGGTCGGCCACGGGCACGCGGCGGACCAGCGATTGCAGAGCGATGATGTCGTCGCCGTGCAGGACCTTGTCGACCGTCGGCATGGCGTCGGCCGTCGCGAGGCGCATGATCTGCTCCTCCTCGTCGGCCGTCGGGTAATCGACCTTGATCAGGAACAGGAACCGGTCGAGTTGCGCTTCGGGCAGGGCGTAGGTGCCTTCCTGCTCGATGGGGTTCTGGGTCGCGAGGACGAAAAACGGGTTGGGCAGCGCGTGGTCGGTGCCGCCGACCGACACCCGGCGTTCCTGCATCGCCTCGAGCAGGGCGGCCTGGGTCTTGGGGGGCGTGCGGTTGATCTCGTCGGCGAGGACGATGTTGGCGAAGACCGGCCCGCGGAAGAACTTGAACATCCGCTGGCCGGTGGCCGGGTCGTCCTGAATGACCTCGGTGCCGGTGATGTCCGACGGCATGAGGTCAGGGGTGAACTGAATCCGCTTGAAGCCCAGGTCGAGCGACTGGGCCAGCGTGCTGACCATCAGCGTCTTGGCCAGGCCGGGCACACCCATGAGCAGGGCGTGGCTCCGCGAGAAGATCGCGATGAGCAGTTGATCGAGCACCGCGTCCTGCCCGACAATCACTTTGCCCATCTCGCCGCGCAATTTCTTGTGCGCGGCCCGCAACTTCTCGACCAGTGCAACGTCGTCCGCCATGGTTGGCCCCGAAAACTTTAGGTCTGTGATCGCGGAACAGGGAGGTGGGAGTAAAACCCGGCCGGCCCCGCGTCGGTTTCGTGGTCTGGGAGGGAATTCACCGGACTCGGTGCATTATGAAGGAACGGGCCGGCGGGGCAAACCCCCGGGCGCAATAACACGGCCCGCCGACAAAATCTCGGCGGGCCGCGGCGAGTCGTGACTCGTGCGAGTCACTCCTTTTTCCTGCCAGCACTCTCTCCCAATAGTTAAGAACACATGAGGCGGAAAAAAGTTCCGCAATCTGTTCCGCTCAGTACCGCGGCACGGCCGGGTCGACGTGCAGCGACCAGGCGTCGATCCCCCCGGCGAGCGAAAACACCCCGGTCAGGCCCGCCCGCTCGAGCAGGGCGGCACCGGTCATGCTCCGGACGCCGTGATGGCAGTACACGACCACCGGCACGCCCTCGGCCGGCTCGACCTCGCCGCACCGGCCCATGAGTTCCGGCAGCGGAATCAACTGCGAATCCGGTAATCGGGCGAACTGGTGTTCCTCGGGCGAGCGGACGTCGACGAGGTGCACCGGTTGGCCGCCGGCCAACCGCTCGGCCAGCGCGCGGGGAGAGATCTGTTGTGGCATGTCGACCAAGCTCCGCAGCCCCGCCTCAGGGAGCTGAAACCCAGAATTTACCTAAGAGGCGGGGTCTGCTGCAGCGCCTGAATCGGCAACTGGAGCCCCGCGGTTGGCGATGATTCCCCACCGGTGGCCGACCCAACCCTCAACGACCCATACCGCGTATCCGAGGTACACCGACTCCTGCAACCAGCCGAGGCACTCGTCGAGTGTGACGATCGACCAGTCAGGGAGCATACACGGGGCATCGCGTCGGGCACCGACGATGTCGTACACATCGTTCCATGCATCGACCCACCGCATTTCGATGTCGGCGTTCGACGCCACCGCCATGCCCTCCGCCGCCGAACATTGGTTTAGGGCCCCCTTGCCGGCCCGGCCTGTGGTTCATGCAAACAGCTTCGTCACGGCCTGGGCCGGGACCAGTTCCCGCGGCTGGTTCAGGTGGTTGTACACCAGCGTGGCCGGGTCGATGCCGAAGGCGTGGTAGATGGTCGCGAGCAATTCGCCGGGGTGGACCGCCCCTTCGAGCGGCGCGCTGCCGGTCTTGTCCGACTGCCCGTGGACGTAGCCGCGCTTGATGCCTGCGCCGGCGGCCAGCGCGGTGAAGCAGTAGGGCCAGTGGTCGCGGCCGTCCGGGCTGTTGCCGTTGCCGGACGTGCTCACGCCCTTTTGCGGGCTCCGGCCGAACTCGCCGACGGCAACCACCAGCGTGTCTTTCAGCATCCCGCGCTGGTCGAGGTCCGCGATCAGGGTTGCCAGGCCGCCGTCGAGCATGTGACCGATGTCGTCCTTCATCCGCTTGTTCAGGCCGACGTGGCAATCGAACGAGTGCCGGTCGGAGTTCGCAACCTTCGGCCAGATCACCTCGACGACCCGCGTGCCGGCCTCGACCAGGCGGCGGGCGAGCAGCAGGCATTGGCCGAACGTGTTCTTGCCGTACTCGGTGCGCAGCTTATCCGGCTCGCGCTCGAGCGCGAACGCCTCGCGGGCCCGGCCGCTGACGATCAGGTTCAGGGCCCGCTGGTAATACTCGTTCAGGTTGTACTCGCCGACGGCCTTGTCGATGTCCGGCATCTGGGCG
>JAIBBI010000148.1 GCA_019694755.1 Gemmataceae bacterium | reverse complement strand
TGCGCTCGCATGCCGCAACTGCGCCGCGGACGCCGCTGGCCTCGTTGGCGAGGCGCAGGATCGCGGCACGGTCGCGGTCGCGCGGCTTCAGGTCCGACATCCGGTCCCAGTCTTTTGTCCCGGTCAGCTCACGGAAAATGTCCTTCGCGCCGGCCTCTTCCTTCCGGCTGAAGGTGTCGGCCTTGGTCCGCTCCGTGGCGAACGTGGCCTGAGCGGCCACCAACGCCCGGATCGCTTCGATCTCCGCCTGCTCGGCGAGAATGGCCGGCGGCGGGGCGTCGGTCTCGAGGTGTTGCGCGAGTTGCTCGACATCGGCGTCGAGTTTTGCGAGCCTGCTGGCCGCCATGATCCGATCGGTACGGGCCTTGGTGAGTTGCTCGTCGAAGCCATCGGGCAGGAGCGGGGCGTCGGCGACGCCGGCGTGTCGCCGGCGGGCGGCCAGCAGCGTGTCGATGAGGGGCAGGGCGGCCCGGTAGCGTGCGAGCAACTGGCTCTCCGCGCGGACGGCGTCGCGCTGCTGCAGCAGGTCGGCGACCTGGCTCCGCGCCTCGCGGTCGGCCCGCTCGGCCTTCTCGTATTCCTCGACCGGCAGCAGCGAGTCGCGGATGAGGGCGTCCTGATCCTTCCACTCGCGCAGCGCGACGGCGATCTTCTGCACCTTGCCGTTGGCCTTGTAGAGCTCGCCCTGCCGTGCTTCGAGCGATTTCCACAGCGTGCGCAGGCCTTTCATGCCGGCCCCTGCGGCGAAGAGCGCTTCGCCGAGATGACCCTTGCCCCGGGCGATGTCCTTGCCGCCCTCCTGCAACCGCGCCAGATCCAGTCCGAACAGTTGCTGAAACTGCTCTTCGTCCAGGCCGCCCAGCATCGCGGCCATGTCCGTATCGGGGAGGACCTTTTTGTCGTCGGCGGCGCGGAGCGTGCCCTTCTGGCCCTTCCGGCGGACGCATTCGAGGCGGTCGCCGGCCGCGGACTGGAGGACTCCGTGGACGCGGAACTCGGAGGTCTTGTGGCAGAAGTCGTCGTCTGTCTTGTGGGGGAAGCCGAAGAGCAGGGCGTGCAGGCCGCGGAGCGCGGAGCTTTTGCCGGCCTCGTTCGGCCCGAAGACGACGTGCAGGCCGTCGCCCGACCCGAAATCGAGGGGCTGATCCTCGAACGGGCCGAAGTTCTCGAAGCGGACGCGGAGAATCTTCATGCGTCGCCCCCCGCCGACCCGGCGAGCAGCGCGGCCCGGGCCCGCTCGAAGACTTCGTCCGGAGACTTGCGGACCGCATCGCGGACCTCGGCCGGCAGGGCCTTGACCAGCGCTGCCAGCGGGCCGGTGACGTAATCCTGCCCGGCCACCTCTTGCAGCGCGGCCTCGAGTTCCTCCGCGGCAGCCGCGTCGGTGACTGCGGGGCTGTCGTGCGTGTCGGCGACGTGGGCGAGTTTCACCTTCTCGATCCACGCGTCGTCCGGCACTTGGGCAATAAGGTCGGCACGGAAGGCCTCGGGGTCGGCGTCGATCTGCCGGCGGACCGATTCGGGGCAGGTGAGCACGACCCGCACGGCGAAGGGTCGACCGTCGACGCGGGCCTGCAGGTCGTGGATCGCCTGCACGGCGGCCGCGGCCGCATCCGCGACCGACTCGGTCGACCGGGCGTCTACCTCCGCGCGCTCCCAGCGGAACACGTCGAGGGCGTGGAATTCGGGCTCGGCCGAGCCCGCGGCATCGACCGAGACGATGAGGCAACCCTTCGGCCCCGTCTCGCGGATGTGCCGGCCCTGGATGTTGCCCGGGAACTCGACGCGGACCCGCCCAATGCCTGCCACCGACTCGCGGGTATGGACGTGCCCGAGCGCCCAGTAGTCGTAGCCGTGGGCGATGAGCTGCGGAAGCGTGCAGGGGGCGTAGTCGTCGTGCCCGTCGCGCCCGTCGAGCGAGGTGTGCAGCACGCCGACATTGAAATAGCCGGGCACCGGCGGCGGATAGCCCGCGGCGAGATTCTGAGAAACGGACCGTGACGCGAACCCTTGTCCGTGGACAGCGACCCGGATGGACTCAAACGTCACAGTCTCGGGCTTCTCGGTGGAGAGTACGTGAACGCTGGGCGGCAGCGTGAGCCTCTTCGTGATCTGGCTGGCGGCGTCGTGGTTGCCGGCGATCATCACCACGGGAATGCCGGCCCGGTGCAGGGCGGCAATCTCGCGGACGAAGAACAGCCCCGTGCTGAAGTCCTTCCAATCACCGTCGTACTGGTCGCCGGCAAGGACCACGAGGTCGACCCGCTGATCGATCGCAAGGCGGACCAGGTTGGTGAGCGCACTCCGCGGGGCCGAGCGGATCGCGTCGACCGGCGCACCCTCGTACTGTGCGAGGCCACGGAGCGGGCTGTCGAGGTGGATGTCGGCGGCGTGGAGGAATCGCATGGGCGTGGCTCGCAGGGGCGAAGCTGGTCCCGTAACTTTTACAGGGTATCGGGGCCCGCGGATACCGGGTGGCAGGTTATGCCCGGCCCGGATTTACGGTCATACCTGTGCGAGGCGGGTGTTATGAGCGAGCTGACCCATTTCGACGCCTCCGGGGCCGCCCGCATGGTCGATGTCGGGGCCAAGCCGGAAACGGAACGCTCCGCCCGAGCGAGCGGTCGGGTGCGGGTCAGCCCCGCGACGCTGGCGCTCGTCCGAGAGGGCCGGGCGGACAAGGGCGACGTGCTCGGGGTGGCCCGGCTCGCGGGAATCCAAGCGGCGAAGCGGACGGGAGAGCTGATCCCGCTGTGCCACCCGCTACCAATCTCGGCCGTCAGCGTGGACCTGCGGTGCGAAGGCGACGACCTCATACTGATCGAGGCGACCGTGAAGACGGTAGGGCGGACGGGAGTGGAAATGGAGGCGCTGATGGCCGTGAGCGTGGCAGCCCTCACGGTTTACGACATGGTGAAAGCGGTGGACCGCGGGATCGTGATCGAGCAGATCCGGCTCGAATCCAAGTCCGGCGGCACCCGCGGCGACTGGTTGCGGTGACCCGACGCTCGAATTGACAGCCGATAGCCCCCCGGCTATCGTTCAACTACAATTGAAAGTTCGTAATCCCATGGGCCTATTACCGATGCCGGATGCGGTGTCTTCACCGGTCGTTCCCCTGCCGTCGGCAGCTTTGCCGCGGAGTACGGCATCGATGGTGGCCCCGATCGCCCGCGATCTGGAAGCCGTCGAGCGGGTCTACACCGAGACGCTCGCTTCCGCGAAGCCGCACTTGAATCGGCTGATCGAGCACTTGAATCATTACAAGGGTAAGCGGCTCCGGCCCATGCTGCTGCTGCTCTCGGCCCGGGCTTGCGGCCCGGTCGTGAAGGCGCATCACATTCTCGGCGCGGTCGTGGAGATGATCCACACGGCCACGCTGGTCCACGACGACGTCCTCGACGAGGCCGGTACACGTCGGCACGTGCGCACGGTGAACGCCGGCTGGGGCAATAAGACCAGCATCCTGCTCGGCGATTACCTCTTCACCCACGCCTTTCACCTGACAAGCACGACGGGCGACGCCCGGGCGTGTGAGCTGATCGGGGAAGCGACCAACCGGGTGTGCGAGGGGGAACTCCGTCAGACGTACGAGTCGGGCAACCTGAATCTGACAGAAGAAGACTACTTCGACATCATCGACGGGAAGACGGCCGCGCTGACGGCATGCTGCTGCCGGCTCGGCGCGATGTACGCGGGCGCGGATGCCGCGACGATCGAGGATCTGGCGGAGTACGGCCGGCTGCTCGGCCGGGCGTTCCAGGTGGCCGACGACCTGCTCGACCTCGCGGGCACCGAGGCCAAGGCGGGCAAGACGCTGGGGACTGATCTCGAACAGCGGAAGATGACGCTGCCACTGATCCGCGTGCTCGACAGCGTGCCGGCCGCCGAGGCGGAACAACTTCGCACAATGCTGGCGGCCACCGGCAATCACAAGCTGGAACAACTTCGCCCCGCGCTGGAGCAGACCCAGGCGCTGAGCTACGCACGTCGCCGGGCCGAGGAGTTCGCCAAGGCCGCGGCCGCAAGACTGGAGCGATTATCGCCCTCGACCTGCAAAGATGTTTTGCTCGCACTGACGAAGTGGTCGGTGTCGCGGGAGAGTTGAACTGGCACGACTTGTCGCATGTCCCTACTTTCAGCTACGCTGGTGAGTGGAGGACTGAGTATGGACGCGCCGCAAATCGTGTCTGATCCCGCAGTGATGATGGGTAAGCCGGTCGTTGCCGGAACTCGAATCACAGTCGAATTGTTGCTCGACAAGTTGGCAGCGGGTGAATCAGCCGAGCAGATTCAGCGTGCACACCCGCATTTGCCGCCGGGGGCAATCCGCTCTGCATTGGCATATGCCGCAGCGGTCGTCCGCAATGAAGTGGTCGTGCCGTTGGGTCGGACCGCGTGAAACTGCTGGCCGACGAGAGCGTTGATTGCCCGATTGTGTTGCGTTTGCGAGCCGACGGACACGACGTTGCGTTTGTAGCCGAGGACTCACCGGGCATCTCTGACCGCGTAGTTTTGTCACGAGCATTGACAGATGGCGTTGTACTTGTGACTGCCGACAAGGACTTTGGAGAGCTGGTTTACCGCGACCGGTTGCCCCATGCCGGAGTCCTGCTGGTTCGATTGGCGGGACTCGACGAATCTGCGAAGTGCGATCTCGTATCGCGAGTCGTGGCAGAATGTGGCGATGACCTGCAAGGCGCTTTCAGCGTCGCGACCCCGGATTCGCTGAGACTCCGACGATTTTCAGCCCAAGAGTAGTTTGCCAGACCGTTGAGCGTCCAATGTCTCTCCGCAGTTGGGTTCGCTGCCGAGACCAGTATTGTGCGTCTAATACTCAGCCAATGACGCAATAACGCGATCCGCCACCGCCACCAGTGCCCGGTCCGTGTGCTTCTGTGGCACGGCGACGCAGTAGCAACCGGCCGCCTTTGCACTCTTCACGCCGGCGGGGCTGTCCTCAATCACGGTAATCGATTCCGGCGCGAGGCCGAGCAACCGGGCGGCTGTCAGATAAGGCTCCGGGTGCGGCTTGCCGTGGGTGATGTCGTCGGCCGTCACCGTGACATGGAAATGCTCGAGCAGGCCGTGCGGCCCAAAAACACGCTCGACGTATGCCCGCTGTGATGACGTCACAAGTGCGAGAGTCGTCTTCAATTCCACCAGCCGCTCGACCAGTTCGCGGGCGTGCGGCATCAGCGGGATCAGCCCGTCGAGCGATTCGTAAAAGTGGCGTTTGTAATCCGCGCCGAGCGCCTCGATCGTGTCCGAGAGGCCGAAGCGTGTGCGAAAGTGGGGCAGGGCCTCTTTGCCGGGCCTGCCCATGATTTCCTGCATCACAGTGGGGTCGAACGCGACGCCGCGATCGGCCAGCACGCGCCGGGCTGCTTCGATGAATACCGGTTCGCTGTCGAGCAGCACTCCGTCGAGATCAAAAGCAATCGTCTTCATTCGCTGCTCGGCTCGTCGGGATACACGTCCGGGAGGTCGTGGGTGTGGACTTCGACGCGCGGCCCGGTCGGTTCCGGATCCGGGCCGTCGATCAGTTCGTCGAGGTCTTCGCGCCGGAGTTGCTGGGTCGGCTCGTGGCCGGAGACCGTCTGCCCGCGTCCGAGTTCGACGCGGTACTTGGCCGCCGCGAAAGCGACGACATCGCCCGGGACGAGGGCCGCCCGGCGGACGCGCGTGCCGTTGACCCGCGTGCCGTTGGTGCTGCCCAGATCGCGGATCAGGAGCAGGTTGTCGGTCTTTACAAGAACGCAGTGCTGCTTGCTGATGCTCTTGTTGTCGATGCGGACGTCGCACCCGTCCTTCCGGCCGACCACGGAAACATCGCGGGTCAATTCGACCGGGTCGCCACCGTCGACCGGAATCAATCGGGCCATCGACATAGGTTCAACTTAGCCGGGCGGTCGGCGGGCCGCAACCAGCATGCCGTAGGGGCACCAACGGGTCGGTCGGCCATCAACTCCCACAGTCAGTTCCCGCTCGATGACAAGTCCCGCGCCGCGCAGCAGTTTGCGTAGTTCTCGGGCGGTAAAGACGTGCATCGTCCATGCCGGCGAACCTGGTCGGGCGGGCATCGGGAAGTCGCCGGCGTCGGTCCGGCCGAGCGAACGGCGGACGAAATCGCGTGCGACCATCCGCCGGCCCGGGGATGTCCGCATGTGATGCCCGAGCAGGTGGGCGTGGACGATGTAGATGCCGCCAGGGCGCAGCAGGCGATGAGCTTCGGCGACGGCGGCCACGCGCGCCGCTGAACCGGCCACCATTCCGAGCGTGCTGAACAGGCATATCGCGGCATCGAACGACTGATCGCGGATCATCCGCAGGTCGACGATGTTGCCACACGCCCAGCCCGTCTTGCGTGACTTCGTCCGTGCTGCGTCGAGCATCGGCAGCGAAAGGTCAATGCCGGTGACCTGATGACCGAGTCCTGCAAGTTCGACTGTCACGCGTCCGGTGCCGCACCCGAGGTCGGCGACCCGGCACGGCGATGTGAGTGTCTCCCGGACAAAAGCCAAATCGGAAACAAGGAGGGGCGTGCCTTCCAGTTCGCGGTCGTAGCCGGCCGCGACTGTAGAATCGTGGGCATAGTCCCACACGGCGCGGGAGACGCCCGGGGGCAGTTGCCAATCAGCGGGGCCGGGCATGTACGAAGATCAACTCCGCGGCGAGGTGTGTGAGATCGGCCGCCGGCTGTACGCCCGCAGTCTGGTGTCCGGCAGCGAGGGCAACATCAGCGTGCGGCTGGATCAGGACCGGTTCCTGTGTACGCCGACGATGGTGAGCAAAGGCTACATGCAGCCGGAGGATTTGGCCATCGTCGACAGAGAGGGGAACCAGACCGACGGCTACCGCAAGCGGTCGAGCGAGATTCTGGTTCACCTTGCGGTGTATCAAAGTCGGCCCGATGTACAGGCCGTGATCCATGCCCACCCCCCGTACGCCACCGCATTCGCGGTCACGCGACGGAAGCTGCCGACCGGCATTCACCCGGAGCAGACGCTGCTGCTCGGCGCGGTGCCGATCGTGAGATACGCGATGACCGGGACGCAACTGCTGGCCGACGAGGTCGCCCGGCAAGTCGATGGAAACGTCGCGGTTCTGCTGGCCAATCACGGCGCGGTGACGTTCGGTCCAAACTTGGAATCGGCGTGGCAGCGGATGGAAGTACTTGAAGGATACTGTCGATTGCTCACCATCGCCCGCCAACTCGGCAAGCCGCGCAAGTTGGCTCGCCGCGACCTGCGGGATCTCGAAGAGTTGAAGTTCCGGATGACCTAGCGACCGGCGAGATACTCGCAGGCGATCTTGTCGAACTTGTTCTTGGCGACGGCGGCTGCCTGACGGTAAGCCGCGACCGCGGCCGGCTTCTGCTGCGTCCCTTCGAGTGCGTCGGCCAGCAGGCGCCGTGCTGTAAATGTCTCGGGCGAATCCGGGTAGTTGGCCAGGAAGGCCTGCCAAGCCTGGACAGCCGTCGCCCACGCGGCCGGCGACTTGTCACGCCGGGCCTTGGCTTCCGCCTGGTCGTTCTTGGCCAGTGCGGTCAGGTAGTCGAGCCGCATCAGGGTCGGGCCAGAAGCAACGTATTGGACATAGGCGACGACCCGCGGCAGGAATTTGTTCAGCTCCGCAGCCTTGGCTTCCAAGTCGGCCGGGGCCTTGCCCGGAGTCGCACGCTGGGCCGCGGCCGCCTGCCGGGTCAGCTCCCGCAGTTCGGTCGCCCAGGCCTCGACGGCCGGGCCCTGATTGGCCATCTCGCTTCGGCTCCGCATCGTCCGCAGTTGCGTTCGCAAGGCGGTCATCGTTTCGGTGGCCTGAGAATATTGGCCTCGCAAGATCAGTTGCCGAAGGGTCGGGCCGAGCTCGTCGTTCTCCGAGCCCCGGCTGCTCTGGAGCATCCGCATGATGTCCTGCTGCAGGCGAGGGTCGGTCGGGCTTTCCTTTTCCTGGCTCATCATGTTCCGGGCGCTTTCCGCCAGAGATTGCTGCCGGCGGACGCGCTCCGCGATGCCCGGCTGCCGATCAGTGCCTGCGATCGAGCCGAACACCATTCTTATCTGATTGCCCACGGGCCCGGGCAATTGAAGGAGCGAGATCGGAAGGCTGTCCCACGGCAGCAGGTTGGCCGAGTAGACGTCGAGCCGGCGCGGCTGGCCGGCGACAGGCTTGTTCCGGCCGCCCTCCGATTCGGGGAGGAACTCGGACAGCAATCGCGGCGGAGTGCCGGTCGCCTGCGGTTCGAACCCACCGATCGGCAGCCGGCCAATTTGTTCCGCAAGAAGCCGGGCGTCGACGCCGACACGCGTGCCCGGCGGGACAAGCGATTCCGCCCGACTCCAGCGAGGCGCAAGGCTGGTGATCGGCGCGATGGGGTAAAGCCGAGCGGCCTTCAGGCGTGCCGCGTCCACGTCGTAACCGAGCTTCACGAGCGGTTCCAGCGGCGACGGGTCTTGGATCAATCCGGCCAGCGTGCCGACGCCTGACTTGCCGGGCAGCGGAATTCCGAGTCGCGGGTCAAAAAGGCGGACATCCGCCCCATCGAGGATGCCGAGTCCCCAGAGTTTGCTCGAGTCGCCGGCCGCCTCCGGGTCGCCGATGGCGAAAACTTCCAGACCGAGAGCGTGACACAAAGCGCCGGCGACGATCAGCCGCTCCAGCGGCGTTCCGCGACCGCGCTGGGCCACGAATACCGGTGGGTCGCTCGGGCCGGGCCGATCTTCGAGGGACACGTGACGGACGGCCCACTCCAGCGCGGCCGACGCCCGCTCGACAGCCGGCGCGGCCAGCACGTCCAGTGTGCGGGCCGCGTCGCGGAAGAACAGCGACTGCTCCAGCACATAGCCGTCGAGGCCACCGAAGTCGCTTTGATTGACGATCGCGAGATCGGCGTCGGTGAGCCGGAGTTTCTCGCGGAGAACTGTCGTCGTCGCGGCATCGATCGGCGATGGCATTGCGCCGACGTTCAACTGCTCGAGGGCAGTCCGCAGTTGTTCGGCCCCCGCGAATGGTTTCCGCAGATCGTCGCGGACGCCTCCGAAGTCCGCGACAGTCGCGGCCGGGGTATTTGTCGTAGAAGTGGGAACGACGGCCGGCCGACCGCACCCGAGGGCCAGCGCGGTCAGCACAACGACGGGAACATGTCTCATAACTCCATCATATTGAGCGGGGTCTAGGTCAGCGCTGCGCGGATTCGCAGGCACCGACGGATGACGTCCGGAAACTCTGAAAGTGGCAGCGAGTTCGGTCCGTCGCTCAGTGCCTTTTCGGGTTCGGGGTGTGTCTCGAGGAACAGCGCGTCGCACCCCGCGGCAACTGCGGCGTAGGCCAGGGTCGGCACCATTTTCCGGTCGCCGCCCGTCCGGTCGCCGAGGCTACCGGGCATCTGCACGCTGTGCGTGGCATCGAACACCACCGGCGCGCCGAGTTCCCGCATCCACGGGATCGCCCGCATGTCGTTGACCAGCATCCCGTACCCGAACGTGGTGCCGCGCTCGGTCAGCAGGACCTTGTCGTTGCCCGCCTCCCGGCACTTGGCGATGACTTCCTTCATCGCCCAGGGTGCCATGAACTGGCCCTTCTTCACGTTGATGACCCGCCCCGTGGCGGCGGCGGCGAGGATGAGGTCGGTCTGCCGGGCCAGAAACGCCGGGATCTGCAACACATCGACGACCTCGGCGACGGCCGCACACTGCTGCGGTTCGTGGACATCGGTGACGACGGGCAGGCCGGTCGCCCTTTTTACAGCCGCGAGCGTCTTCAGGCCCGCCTCCATGCCGGGACCGCGGAATGACTTGCCCGAGGTCCTGTTCGCCTTGTCGAAGGATGCCTTGAAGACCAGCGGCAGTTTCAATTCGTCGGCGATGGCTTTGAGCCGGCCGGCGATATCCAGCGTGAAGTCGTGCGACTCGATGACACAGGGCCCGGCGAACACCAGCAGGGGCTGTCCTTCGCCGCACAGATATGATCCGACCGGAACCGCGTTCATCGCTCCTCCTCAGCGTGCATTCTCTTGTCTTAGCGACCCCGGGCAAAATGGGGTGTCAAGGTCGCTTTCATCTCCTTTCAATCGAATGAAAAAATTGCTCTCCCAATGTTACAAAGGGTCTGCTAATGTCCGTCCTCCGCATCGCGGCCCGAAAGGACTCGGCCGGCGACGGCGGCCCCGGCCCGCGCGGGGGACATCGGACAAGGAGGTCCGCTCGTGGCTTCACATTGGCGGATTCGGCACAAACTGCTGCTCGGCCTGGGGCTCGTCCTCGGTTCGTTTACCCTCGTGCTCACCGGAGCGGTGCAGGGCCTCACTTCTTACATGTCCACGATGATCATGTCCGACAGCAAACTCGCCGAGCTGGACGACTCCGACGAATTCCGCATCGTGGCCGGCGGCCTGCTCGCCCCGGTCGACGGCAAAGTCGAAATTCAACAAGAAGAGCAGATACTCCGCGAACGCCTCGCGCTGGCCCGGGAAAAGCTCGCGTTCTACGCCCGCCGGCTCGACGAGAACATCGAGCGGCGCGGCGACCAGGACATGGGCCTCAACGAGCGGGCCCTCGTCAAACGCATCAACGGCGCGCTCGATCAATTTGAAAAGTCGCTCGACCGGGCCAGGAACGAGCCGGAGTTGATCGGCGAAGGCGATTCGAAGCGCCGCGTCGACCACCGCGGCATCGCCGAAGCCGGTCGCGAAGTTGCCCAGCTTTCCAACGAGCTCCGTCTTGCCATCTACGACGACCAGCACCGCCGGATCGTCGACGGCAAAAAGCAGTATCACCGCAGCATGGCGATGGTCATCGGTACGTCGGTACTCGGCGTCCTGATCATGGCGGGGCTGCTCCGCTTCTTTTACGGCTGGATCTTCCAGCCGCTGCATACCCTCCAGGAGGGCGTCCGCCGGGTGGCGGGCGGCAACTTCGAAGGCCGGATCGACCTCGAAAGCGGGGACGAACTGGAGGAGTTGGCCGACGCGTTCAACGACATGACCCGCCGGCTCCAGTCGAAGTACAGCGACCTGACCAACGAAGTGGCCGAGCGCGGCAAGCAACTCGTCCGCAGCGAACGGCTCGCCTCTGTCGGCTTCCTCGCCGCGGGCGTCGCTCACGAAATCAACAACCCGCTGGCCTCAATCGCGTTCTGCTCGGAGGCACTTGAGCGTCGCCTGGGCGAGTTGCTCACCCGCCTGCCCCGCGAGCAGGAAGCCGTCGGTAAGTACCTCAAGATGATCCAGCAGGAAGCGTTCCGCTGCAAGCAGATCACGCAGAACCTCCTCGAGTTCAGCCGGGTCGGCGAAGGCAAGCGCGTCGCGACGGACCTGAACGAGCTCGTCACGTCGGTCCTCGAAATGGCCCAGCATTTGAAGGCCAGCGAAGGTAAGCGGGCCGTCTTTCGCCCGAGCGGTCCGATGGTCGCGGAGGTCAACCCGCAGGAAATCAAACAGGTGGTGCTCAACATGGTGGTCAACGCCATGGAGAGCATGGACGAGGGCGGCACGCTCGACGTGACGCTGTCGCAGGGGAAGAAGGGCGCGGAGCTTACGTTCCGGGATTCGGGATGCGGCATGACGCCGGAAGTCCTCGAAAACATGTTCGAGCCGTTCTTCACACGGAGCCGGACGGGCAAGGGCACGGGCCTGGGCCTGTCGATCAGTCAGCGGATCGTCACGCAGCACGGCGGCGAAATCGAAGCGTCGAGCGGCGGGGCGGGCAAGGGAAGCACGTTCGTAGTCCGACTGCCGTTCGCCCCGGCCGCGGCC
>JAIBBI010000147.1 GCA_019694755.1 Gemmataceae bacterium | reverse complement strand
GGCCTCTGGTACCTGGCCGAGCGAGACAGCCTTGCAATGAACGGGGCGATGGCCGAGAAGATCCTCCGGAGAGCCGCCTCGATTCGCCCGGATAATGCTGTTGTGCTGGACTCGCACGCGGCCGCGTTGCGCCGGCTGAAGCGACTCGACGAGGCGCTCGAAGTCCAGCGCGAAGCGGTGCGCCGCGACCCCAAAGTGGCCGCGTACCATGACAATCTGGCCGTGATCCTTCATGGGCTGGGCCGGCGCGACGAAGCAATCTCCGTCCTCCGCACGGCAATCCAACTCGACCCGGACCACGCCCACGCCAATCACAATCTCGGCTATCTGTTGTCCTTCTCAGGCAATATCGACGAGTCGGTCGAGTACCTGCGAAAAGCGGCGAAGCTGAAGCCCGACATGGCCGTGGTTCAGCTCAATCTGGGCCGGGCCCTGAAGCGGCAGAACCGCGTCGACGAGGCGATCGAGTGTTTCAAGGAAGCTATTCGCCAGCAACCGCAGACGGCCGAGGCCCACGTGTCGTTGGGCCTGTGTTACGAGGGGAAGGAAGACCGCCCGGCCGCTTACGCTTCCTACCGTGAGGCCATCAAGAGTGAACCGGGCAACCCGAACGCCCACTGCTTCCTGGGCAAGCTGCTACTGAAAGATGGAAAGCCGGCCGAAGCCCTGGTCCACCTCCGCAAAGGCCACGAACTCGGCTCCCAATACCCCGAATGGAACCGCCCCTCTGCGGAATGGATCAAGGAGGCGGAAGAACAATTGGCGAAGGAGGGGATGGAACAAAGGAATCCGTGAGCTGTCGAATTGCGACGCTCCCGGCAATTGAACGATCTGACTTCGTATTGCCACAACTTCACATCATTCGACTCTATCTATGAACGCAAGTTGAATGGAACGGTGATTCGATTATCACTTCCGACGCTTGGCCTTGATCGGTAATCGTGTTTGCTTTAGCCGGATCCCGATGGTGATTGAAAGCTGTCGGGAAATCGGATCGCCATCGGATTCAGCAGATTGACGACGCAATGGGTAAAACCGTCGCGACGGCCGCGGATCCCGCATTGTTCACTGGTCCCGGCATGTCGTCCCGGCGACAATAACAGTGTGCGTGATTGCTTCCGCCCGACGGAGTGAATTCATGGACCATCAATCGGATGACGTTGTCAAAGTGGCCACGGGGTCACTGCTGGAGATGAACCTGCTCGCCGAGGTGTTGCGGGATGCCGGGATTGCCGGCCGCGTGGTCGGCGACGACCTTTCGGCCGGGCTGGGCACGGCCATGCCCGAATCCATCGAACTCTGGGTACTCGCGGCCGACGCTACGCGGGCCGCGGAGATCATCGCGGCGGACTTTCAGCACCATCATCGCCATCGCGGCGAGCCGGCCGAGTTCCCCCGGCCCGAATCGGAACCGAAGCCGGACCGCTCGCAAGGCCCGCACCACTTCCCGGAGCCGCGCCGGCAAAGCCCGTGACCGCGGTCAGAATGCCTGCATGACGCCGATCCAGACTTGGACCGGCGAAGCCTCGTTGAGTGTCTTGGCCACGTCGAGGCGGAATGTCGCCCGCTCGATGAAGCTGAACACGGCCACGTCCCAGCGCAAACCGCCCCCCACGGCATGCGACACCGGGCCGGTCGATCTGCCGTTGGCGTAGGCGTTGCCGACGTCGTAGAAAGCGACGACGCCGATCCCACGAAGCCCGACCAGGTGATCGCACGCGTCCCACTCCAGGTGTTGCAGGATGGGGACGCGCCACTCGAGGTTGCCCACCCAGAAGGCGTTGCCCTGTCGCTCGGACAGGTCATAGCCGCGGAACAAGTTGCTGCCGCCGAGCGCGTAGAAGAGACCGTTTGTCGGCCAGGCCGACGCGCCGGCCAATCGCATGGCCACCCGGGTCTGGGACAGCGGGCCGGTCCATTCCGGCGGCTTCTTCACGAACGTAAACTGACCGTCGACCCGGCCCGTGCCCTTGTCCGTGCCGAGCTCGGCCATGCCGCCTGCGCCGGCAATGTCGAAGCGGAATCCGCCTTCCGGATCCCAGTACGGCGTCAGGAAGTTGATGCTGTAGTGCAGCCCGGCCAGGCGGGAGTGATCGGGCCGTACCGTGTCCGGCGGAGGAAACCGCGCGTACGGCAGCACGTTGTCGGCATACGCGCCGAACGCTTCCACGTAGTGCATCGGATTCAGGTATGTGGACGACGTGTACGCCATGACATACCGGCCATAGATCACGGCCCGCGTCACGTCGTTCGGCCCGGATTCTCCGAACGGGCCCAGGATCCGCTTCTCGACGTGGAAGCCGACGTTGGTCTTGTCCCACGGCAGGTGGCTCCATTCGCCGTCCGCGCCGACCACGACGTCGCGGATGTCGCTGCGGTAGGCGACGAATCCGCCGCCGGCGAAATTCTCGGGGCGGACAACGCCCACGCGGAAGCCGGCCAACAGCGACCGGGCGTACCACGGCTCCCGCGACGGCGCGAGGTACAGCCAGGGCCCGGCCTGTACGGTCCATCGATCGAAGTCGTTGGCCAGCGACGCGTCGTCGACCTGCGTGTAGAGCGGTGTCCAGCGATAGTTCACGGGAGCGTGCCAGTGGTTGTTCACCGGGTCGGCATCGGGCAGCACGCCGTCGGGGTCGAGACTGATCTGCTCTGGCTCCGCGGGCAGTCGCAGGCGGATCTTCACCGTGTGATCGTCGACGGGTTCGATCTCGCCCGGCGGGTCGGAGATCGTGTGGGCGGTGGCGTTGGGAACGACCGGCACACGGATCGTGTAGTTCTTGTCGCCGGCAAAGCGGACGCCGAGCACGGTCGGCTCGTCGACTTCGCGGGTCTGGCGGACGGTGACTTCGACGGCCGCCGCGGTCCCGTCTTTCGCCCGGCCCGACTGCACGCTGACGACCTTCCAATCGGTCACGCCCGAGCCGTAGACCCAGTTGCGGAAGAACTCCTCCCAGCTCCGGCCGGTATAGGCTTCGAGTTCCCGCTGGTAGTCGGCCGCGGTGAGGATGCGGAACGAATACTTGCGGACGAGTTGCCGGGTGAAATCGTAGAAGGCCGCTTCGCCGAGCCGGTCTTCGATCATCATGAACACCCGGCTGCCCCGGTCGTACGCCCCGGCAAACAGGTCGTAGATGTGCCGGTATTCGTCGATCGGCTGCACGGCCGGGCTCGACTCGCCGCGGCGGACCGCGCCGTACCACCCGCTCCAGCGGTAGCTCTCCCGGCGGATGTTCGGCATCCACCCAAGCCCCTTCGGGTAAACCAGCATGCCGTTGTTCTTGCCCCGCTTCTGGTCGATCAGCCGGTGCGAGAAGTAGGTGGCCGGGCCTTCGTCCATGAACGGCTCACGGTAGCCGTTGGTCCCGATCAGGTTGTACCACCACTGGTGGCAGATCTCGTGCGACAGCAGATAATCGACGTACCCTTCGCCGAGGTGGGGCAACTGGAAGATGCGGTGATCGAGCAGCACCATGCCGGCGCACTCGTTGCCGTTCCAGGGGAAGTACGACTCCGCCACCGTGAACTGCGGATACGGGTACGGGCCGAACCACTGAGAGTAGGCGGTGATCGCCTCGCTGGAAATCTTCAGGCACTGCTGGGCGTAATGGGCGTGCTCGGGCACGGCGACCACGCGGATGTTGACCCCGTGTGCAACGGCGGTGAACTCCTGAAACCGCCGGCTCCAGACCAGCGCGAAGTCGCGAAGGATGGTCGGCGCGAGCGTGACCTCCTTCCACCCGTCGCCACGATCGATGGTCTTTATCGCCGTCGCGCCGGCCGCGAGGACTTCATCGGTGGGGAGCACCACCGTGGCGGAGAATACTCCGGCCTCGTGGAAGAACGGCTGATGCCAGGGCACGAACGGAGTGGGATGCCAGCCGGCCTCGTCGTGGACGGCGAGTTGCGGCAGCCAGTTGGCGAGGTAACACACGTCGTCCCAGTAGCCCCATCGTCCCTGCTTGTGCGGCAGTTGCATCGTGTAAACGATGTCGAGCGTGATGCTTTTCCCTGGCGCGAGGTCTTCCAGCAACGGCACCGATACGGCCGTCGTGATGTCGCTCCGCCGAACCCAGGGAATCTCGGCACCATTGAGGACGACACGCTCGATCCGCCCGGCCGGCTCGGCCAGAAGCGCGACCGACGGCGTCTGCCGGAGCAGCTCCACCGTCTTGGCCAGCACGGCGAGGTCCTTTGCCGGCATCTCGTAAAGCGGGTTAACCGTGAAAACCAGTTCGTGAACGGGCCGACTGGTGCGATTGGTAAACGTAACCCGTTCATTCAGGTGAACGGTTTTGTGAACGGAATCGAGGCGAACGATCAGGTCGTATCGGGGCAGATTGGGCGGTGGGGCCTGCGCGCGGGCCGGCTGCGATGCCAGAAGCATGAATCCCAAAATCAGCGCGCAGCACCGTCCGGTCACGGCCCGGGGAATACCAGACCGGAGGTGTTCCGTTAAGGTCGATCGACAGCAGTGGAACGTCGCGTGGAACCAGCGACAAGGGCGAAGCGGGGCAAACTAGGCAGACCGGTTATGACAGGGCAATTGCTCGGCAGACGTACAGCCCTCGGGCAGTACCGCTTCGTCGACGAGCAGGATGGGAAAGCCGTCGCGGACCGGGAAATGCACTTTGCAACATTCGCAGGCGAGCCGCGTCTCGTCGGGCTGCGACAGGGGCGCTTCCCGCTTCGGGTCGAACGGGCATCGGAGGATCTTGAGAAACTCGGGGTCGAGCATGATACGCCTCAGGGGACGCAGGTAATTTAGCCGCGACGGCCTAGACGTACAGGCGACCTTCGTGCCGGTAGCGCGGGTGCCGGGCGATCGCGGCATGGTCGGCATCGCGAAACGCCTGCCAACCGCCCACCGCCGCGATCACCGCATCGAGCGCGTCGCCACCGGGGTTGCGCATCATGATCCTGCGAAATCCGGTTGTAAGCTCGATCAGCGATTGGAGCCGGTCGAGTATCGTTCGCCGGGTTCGGAGGCGCACGGCGGACAACGGCCCCCCGGCCGGCTGCTTGTAGTTCTGATGAGGCAGCGCGAGTCGTTTGAGCGTGCTCGACGGGCATGCCTCAACCACGACGCGCTCGGCCCCGGGCAGCCGCGGGTAGTGGAAGGGGAGGATGGCAGTCCGACGGATTTTGCGCAGCGGAGCGAGCACGGACGTGATGCCGTGATACATCTGGTACACGATGCGGTAGTGGTAGCAATCGAATGGCGTCTTCGCTTCGACGTCGGTGGCCCGGCGGACATGCGCGGGCAGCCCCCGGCTCTTCGCGATCCGCACGCACTCGAGCCCGGCCGCATACGCGTCGCCGCCAAACGCCTCGAGCCACGGCACCTGCTCCGGCCAGTGGCACCCCGGTACCTCGATCGGCAGACCGAACGGGAAGTCGATGGCCCAGACGGCGGACTGCGACTCCCGGATCAACTCCACCAGATGCTTCAGCGCGGCCTCGCGCTCGGGGACACCCGCCAGGGATTCAAGGCAGTCGAGTTGAACGAGCCGCGGTCGGTCCGAGGTGACATCCAGCCGGGCGAGCCACGTGTTCGCGCCGGCCATTTTTGCGCCGGAGAAGTCGACGCCGACGACGACGTGAGGTGTCATTTCACGAATCGGGAGACGAAGCCGTGGGCCACCCGACGCTTGGCCTCGACATATCCGCGGATCAAGCCGGCCCAGGCCGCGAACTGACGCCAAGGTTTTACCAGATTGGCTTTCAGGAAAACGGTCTTACGCAGCACGTGCCGGTAAAGCACCATCCAGCGGTAGCCGGGCCGGGCGTGTCGATGGTAGAAGAGCCACTGACACATCGCTCGTGCGGTGTGGTCGAAGGCGTTGGCCGGGTCCGTCAGTCGCAGTCCGCCGGCCGGCGCGTTGAGGTGTACCAGCACGGTGGCGGGATCGTAAATGAACCGCAGCCCTTTCTCGTAAATGCGCACGGCCAGGTCGTGATCGTCGCCATACGAGTTGCCGGTGAAGTTCTCGTCGAACCCACCGACGGCCAGAAATGCCGACCGGCGGACCGACCCGTTGCACGTCGAAAAGGTGCAGACTTTGGTGACGTGGTCCGAATCGCGATGAAACTCGAAAATCTGTTCGAGCACGTGGCGGTCCGTCCAGTCGTGAGGCGGCCCCGGCGCGACGTGCCCCGAGCCGTCGGAATCCGGCGTTCGTTCCCGGCCAATCACCCCGGCAACATCCGGGTTGGCGTAGTGAGCGACGTGCTTTTCGAGAAACCGGGTATCGCGGATCAGGACATCGTCGTCGACGAAGACGAGAATTTCCCCGGCCGACTGGCGAACCGCCTCGTTGCGGGCGGCCACCACCCCGGGCGGTTGCAGTCGGAGCCACTTGACCCGTGGGTCGGCCTGAATGGCCGCGAGGCGTTCGGCAAATTCAGCCGGCCATTCGAGGTTCTGATCCGCAACGACGACGTCGAACGCCGGCCCCTCCTGCCGCAGAAGGTCGCTCAGGGTATTGAGCACATGGCCGAACCGGCGAAAGGTCGGCACGATGACGGATACGGTCGGGGCCATCGATCCGCAGCGGTGGTTCCAGAAGGCTGTCCCGATACTCTAGCGGGCCAACGGCTTGGAGTCTGCCGATTCGCGGCGTAAAACACGCGGATGCCGTCACTGCCGGTCATTATTGCCGACACGTTGCGTCCGATCGTTCGGCGATTGCCCCTCGGCCGCGGGGCGGTCATCGACCGGCTCGGGGTCGGAAGCCGGAGCCGGGTCGACTGGTCGGCCCTGCCGAGCCGCTACCGCGTCTTTTTCGACCCGCTCCTGCACGCCTGGATCGCCGTCGATCTGGCCCAGAATACCGCCCGGGCTCATTATTACACCGGCCGGTATTGCGACGCCCCGGCCCAACTCCTGTTTCAGCGACTCCTTCGGCCCGGCGACACGTTTGTCGATGTCGGAGCCCATTACGGCATCCACTCCCTGCTGGCGGCACGGCTCGTGGGCCCTGACGGGCGGGTGCTGGCCTTCGAACCGTCGGCCGCGAACCGCGCGCTCTTCCAGGCGCACGTTACGATCAATCACGTCGGCAACGTCGAGTTGTTTCCCGTCGCACTCTCGGAAGAACCCGGCACGCTGACGCTGAGCAGCCAGGAAGTCGAAAGCGTCTATTGCTCGCTGCGGTCCGGAATTGGTCCGCGGTCGGAATCCGTGGAGGTCGTGCGAGCCGATAGCCGAATCACCGGCTGGCCGACGACCGGCCGGGTCGTCATCAAGGTGGATACCGAAGGGTTCGAGTACCGCGCCCTTCGCGGATTCGGGACGCTTCTCAACCGGGCCAATCTCGCGGTCATCGTCGAATGTACCGACGAGTGGCTTCGGCAAACGGGGTCGTCGGCCGTCGACCTGTTTCATTTCATGGGTGGCCACGGGCTCATGCCCTACCGCTATGATCAGCATGTCGGCTGGCGCCGAACCCTGACCATCGCGCCGATCGCCGGCCCCCGGGCGGAATGGCAATACGACGTGCTGTTTGTCCGGCCCGGAATCGTTGACTGACGGGTTCAGGAGAACCGAGACATGAACCGCCGCGATTTCCTTTGCGCCTCGGCCGCGTCACTCGCGCTCGCCGCGGGGGGCCGGGCGACGGCCGATCCCAAGCCCCGCGTCGTCGTGATCGGATGCGGCTGGTTCGGCATGTTCAACTTGCAGAACCTGCTCGACGTGGCCTCCGTCGAAGTCGTCGGCCTCGCCGACCCGGACAGCAAAATGCTCGAATCGGCCGGGAAATGGTGCGTCGAGCGCGGCCAGAAGCCGCCCCGCATGGTGAAGCAGTACAAGGAACTTCTGGCCGACAAGCCGGACATCGCGATCATCGGCACCCCGGATCATTGGCATGCCCTGCCGACGATCGATGCGGTTGCCGCGGGGGCCGATGTCTACGTCGAGAAACCTGTGAGCGTGGACGTGGCCGAGGGGCAGGCGATGGTCGAGGCGGCCCGCCGGCACAACCGCGTCGTACAGGTCGGGATGCAGCGCCGCAGCACGCCCCACATCGTGCGGGCGAAAGAGTTCATCGCATCGGGTGGCGCGGGCCGGATCGCCCGGGTGCAGGCCTATTGCTACTACCACATGGGCGGCAGCAATCTGCCGAAGGACAATCCTCCCGACGCCGATCCGCCAGCCCATCTCGATTACGATCTGTGGACCGGCCCCGCTCCGATGCGGCCGTACAATCCGCTGGTGCATCCCAAGACCTGGCGGCGATTCACCGAGTACGGCAACGGGATCATCGGCGACATGGGCGTACACATGCTCGATGCCGCCCGATTCATCCTCGGGCTCGGCCACCCCCGACGGATCGACGCGAACGCGGGAATTCTCGTCCACAAGCAGGGTAAAGCCAACATTTCCGACACCATGCAGGCGACATTTGACTACGGCGACACGATCATGACCTGGGAGCATCGCACGTGGGGCAACTCGGAAAAGAGGCACGGCTGGGGCGTTGATTTCCTCGGCGAGAAAGGAACGGTCCGCCTCAACGTCGACTTCTGGGAATACTGGCCCAACTTCGCCGATCAACCGGCCCAGCGCGACGAAGCGGTGCGCGTGGACAAGGCCAACGAACACGACTCCAAGATCATCACGGCCAACCGGGCTCACATGCGCGACTTCCTCGCCTGCATCGCGGAACGCGGCAGCCGGCGACCGGTTGCCGACATCGAGGAAGGGGCGACATCGACCGGAATGTGCGTCCTCGCCAACATGAGCGCGAAGCTGGGCCGATCGATCCGCTGGGACGGCACGACGTGCGTCGGGGATGCCGAAGCGTCCGGACAACTCGTGCGCCCGTACCGGACGGGCTACACGCACCCCGCGGCCGCCGGCCGCGCCGTAAAATGATCAGCACAGTATGACCGCCGCCACGCTCCCACGCACATCGCTGGCCATCGTCCCGCCCGACAACCCGGGACATGAGGTGCCGTACCACAGGTACCTCGACTGTATTCACTGTGGTCTGTGTCTGAGCGCGTGCCCCACTTACGAAATGCTCGGCACGGAGATGGACGGCCCGCGCGGCCGCATCTACCTGATGCGGGCCGTCACCGACGGCCGACTGGCCGTCGACGATGCCGTTCGCACGCATCTGGATTTGTGCCTCGATTGCCGGGCGTGTGAGACGGCCTGCCCTTCGGGTGTGAAATACCACGAGATCCTCGAACCGTTCCGGGCGGGCCTGGCCAAAAGCGGATCGCCGACGCCGCTTCCGTGGGTGCAGCGGTGGGCCATGCGCTGGGTGTTGCCGTTCCGCGAGCGCAACCGCCTCTCGCTCGCACCGCTGCGACTCCTGAACCGGCTCGGACTCGGGCGCGTCGCGTCGCTGGTACGCTTTCTGCCGAAGTCGGTCCGGGCCATGCATGAGACCCTGCCATCGCTGAGCCGGCATCCCGGAAAGTTGCCGGAGTTTCTGCCGGCCATCGGCACCCGCCGGGCGAGAGTCGTGCTGCTCGTCGGGTGCGTGGCCGACGCGGTGTACCCGGAGACCAACTGGGCCACCGCCCGGGTTCTGCAGAAAAACGGCTGCGACGTTTTCGTCCCGCGGGCACAGGAGTGCTGCGGCGCGCTTGACTATCACGGGCAGAATGAATCGCGGGCGGAGAAGTTCGCCCGGGCCAATATCGCGGCATGCGGCTTCGCCGGGGGCGAGGAACCAGATGCCGTCATCAGCAACGCGGCCGGTTGCGGCGCGATGCTCAAGGAGTACGGGCAGATCTACGGGAATACGGACTTCGCCGACTCGGCCCGGCGGTTTTCCGCGAGGGTCCGCGACATCAGTGAGTTCCTCATTCAGCTCGGTCCGATACCGCCGACCCGGCCGGTCCCGTTGCGGGCGGCCTACCACGACGCCTGCCACCTCCGCCACGGCCAGAACATCTTTGTCGAGCCACGCAAACTCCTCGCGCAGATCCCGGGACTCACGTTGATCCCGCTGCCCGAATCGGAGCTTTGCTGCGGCGCGGCCGGGAGCTACAACCTGACGCAGCCCGAGATGGCCGGCCGACTCGGCGACCGCAAGGCCGAGCGGATCCTGGCGACCGGAGCCGAGGCCGTCGTCGCGGGTAACGTCGGCTGCCTGCTTCAGATAACCAAGCACATCCGCCAAACCCGCCCCGACTTCCAGGTTTTCCACCCCATCGACCTGCTCGACCGAGCTTACGGCGGGGGTGGTCCGTGAACCTCCATGCGATCCGCCTCCTCCTCACTGGAGTCTGGTTCGGGCTGGCGGGCTATTGCTTCTGGGTGGGACCGCAGAACGGCCCATTCGGCCCATCGGCCGGATGGCTGGCGATGGCCCTCGGACTCTACAATCTGTTCCGATGGCAGGCGTCGAGGACAATGACCCTGCCGCCGCCCCCGCCGCACCGCCGCCGACGCGACCACGACCGCCCCCCGACGGAATATCACCCCGAGTTCGACTTTACAAAGGACGGAAACGCCGAGTGCCATTCGAATCGAACCGCGAACAACTGAGCGTCAAACAGGAGCGGGCCGTTCTGGTTAGCGTTTCGCTGCCCGACCGCCCCTGGGTGACGACCGACCCGCTGGAAGAACTTCACGGTCTGGCGGCGACGGCCGGCGCAACCGTCGTCGGCACCCTGCTTCAGAAACGCCACGACATTCATCCCGGCACCTACGTCGGCCAGGGCAAGGTCGACGAATTGAAGCAACTCGTGGAGGCGACCGATGCCGACGTGGTGATCTTCGACAACGATCTGACGCCCGGGCAGGTCCGCAGGCTCGAGCAGGCGACGGATGTCAAAGTCCTCGACCGCAGTGAGCTGATCCTCGACATCTTTGCCACCCGGGCCCGCACACACGAATCCCGGCTCCAGGTGGAACTCGCTCAGCTCGAGTACGCCCTGCCTCGACTGCGAAAGATGTGGACCCACCTGTCCCGGCAGGCCGGAGGCGGCATCGGCCTGCGCGGCCCCGGCGAAACCCAATTGGAAGTCGACCGGCGACTTGCCGGAAACCGGATCCGAGATCTCAAGGACCGCATTGCGGCCGTGCAGAAACGCAAACAGCGGGAAGTCGCCGGGCGGCAGGGCGAACACACCGTATCGCTCGTCGGCTACACCAACGCCGGCAAATCGACCCTCATGAACGCCCTGACGGGTGCTGGCGTGCTGGCCAAGGATCAACTCTTCTCGACTCTGGACACGCGCACCCGCCAGTGGCACATCCGCGACTTCGGGCGGGTCCTGCTCTCCGATACCGTCGGGTTCATCCGCGACTTGCCGCACCACCTGGTCGCATCGTTCAAGGCCACGCTGGAGGAAGCTCGGCAAGCGAGATTACTACTCCACGTCGTCGACGCGTCGAACCCGACGGCCGAGGACCAGATCAAATCGGTCAATTCAGTCCTCGCCGAACTCGACTGTGCCGAACGGCCAACTCTTCTGGTACTGAACAAGGTCGACCGGGTGACGGACCCGGCCATGATCACCTCGCTTTTGAATCACCACCCGCGGGCCGTCGCTGTTTCCGCCGCCACCGGGCAGGGATTGCAGGAACTCCGCGATGAAGTGGTGGCCGCACTGACTGATCAATACGCCACCGCCGAGATACGGATCCCCGCGGCCGACGGCCGGGCTCTCGCCTGGATCGGCGCACATGCCGACGTGTTCCATCAGCAATTCATCGAAGACGACGTGGTATTGCGGTGCCACCTGCCGAAGCACCTGATCCCGCGGATCGCCGGCCCTGGCGTCAGCGTACGTTTCCTGGACGAGTCAGCGACGCCGGTGTCGGCTCCCGGCCTAT
>JAIBBI010000146.1 GCA_019694755.1 Gemmataceae bacterium | reverse complement strand
TTACCACTTTATTCTGAGGGATTTGGCCGCTCTCCCGACCATCGAGAGGCAAGCTAAACTGCTTTCAGAAAACGACTTGCGTCACTACACCCGACAGGAGTCGAACCTGTAACCTTCGGAGCCGAAGTCCGATGCTCTATCCAGTTGAGCTACGGGTGCGTGTGGAGAAGTTTACGGGAGGGCGGGGTCGGCAGCAACACCGCTCTTAGGCGGCTTGACGCAGGTCGACTGCCTCCTCGATCACCCGGGTCGGACGGCGCAGGCCGCAGACCGCGACCGCGCCGGTCGTGATCAACAGCAATTGGGCGTTGGTCCAGGCGCCGCGGTAGCGCCAGGGGGTGGGGGCGGCGGCCAGCGCGATCGCGGCCCAGAACGCGATCGCGGCCGTCAGCCGGAGGCGGCGCGATTGTCGGCCGTCGGCCGCGACGTGGGTCAGCACCGCCGCCGGGCACATCAGCCCGACGAGGTGGTACACCTCGAGATACGGACTTGTCGCCAGCGGCCCGAGCGTCAGCAGGCCCACATCGGTGAGCCAGCCGAGCGCGGTCGCTTCGGAGTTGTCGCGGCGGACGGCCAGCCACATCGCCGTCAAACCGACCATGACCCAGATTATCTGCGTCGACCGTATGATCGCCGCAATGCCGGCCTCGCTGCCGCCGGTGAGGACGTGGGCGGCGTTGTGCAGTGAGATCAGGATCGGGTGAGTGAGGTCGGCCTGCCCCCGCGAGGCGCTCGCAATCTGATTCCACCACGACGCATAGACCGGCCCGATGCCCTCCGCGCCGAAGAGTGCCAGCGGCACCGCGACCCAGAACAGCGCGATGCCGACCAGCGTCCAGGCAAACGCCCGGCCCTCGCGCCGCCAGAGCAGGTACGGGATGACGAGCACGGAGAACAGCTTGAGCGAGAAACTGAACGCAAGCAGCAGGCCGGCGGGGGCGGTATGCCCTCGGTCAAGACACCAGACCGCGCCGAGCAGGGCGAGCAGAAAGAACGCGTTGCAGTTCTGCGAGCGCAACTCCCACGTGAACGCCTGCGCCGCGGCAACGAATGCCAGCAACACCGCGACGCCCGTCCCGACCTTGCCGCCCGGACGAATGAGGCTTGCGAGAATCGCGCAGCAGCCCAGCGTCGCGACGATGTTCAGCGCAAGATAGACCCCGGCCGCGACGGGATAGCTCCATTGGGCCGTCGCATAATGAAACGCGATGGCCGGGGGCGGGTAGCTGTGCTTCGCAGAATACGTCTTCGTCGTGACGATCGAATGGCTGAAGTCGTAGATGAGACGGTAATCGACCATGCCGTCCGGCCAGCGCGTCTGGCCGAAGACGGTTTTGCCCAGTGCGGCATACCCGATCCACCCGACGAGACACACGACGGCGAGCCACTGAACGACCGGCGAGTGGACGCCCCAAATGTCGGTCGAATCGGTCTTGGGCATGATCCGCGGGGCCCCGGAGGTCCCGACCGACGGTCGGGTTTCCGGTTTATCGACTTCCGCGGTTGTGCCGCTTCAGGGAATTACTCGGGCAGCGGTCGGCCCTTCGTCTCGGGCAGGAAGGGCAGCACGGCCAGCCCGAGGAAGAAGATTGAGCACATGGCCAACCCGGCATACCGGAGCGGCTCCGCGTACCCCTTCTCCTTCGCAAACACGACGTTCGTCAACAACCCCAGCGCGACCGGCCCGGACGCGGCAACGAACCGGCCCACGTTGTAACAGAAACTCGTGCCGGTCGAGCGAAGCCGCGTCGGAAACAACTCCGGCAGGTAGATCGCGTAGCCGCCAAATACTGCGAGCAGGCTGAAACCCATCAGCGGAGTCATCCACAGAATGTCGAACCGGGTCTTCATGAACAGGAACAGGTTGGCGACGCTCAACCCAGCGGCAACAAACGCGGCCACAAACGCGGGCTTCCGGCCGATACGCTGCGTGAGCCAACTGAATCCCGTCATCCCGAAGAACCCGCCGACGTTGAGCATGAATGAAGTAATGCCGGCCCAGATGATCCCTTGCCCCTGCACGAATCGGGCCCGGGCCTCGCCGGTGAGCCCCGCAGCCTCGGCCTCGGCGGCGAAAAGGGGGCGGAAGATCCCCTGCTGAAGGTCAATGGAAAAGAAGCCGACACCCCACAGGCCGACCACGCCGGCGAACGACATCACGAGGCCCAGCAGTGCGTGCTTGCGGGTGACCGGGTCGCTGAACAGGTCGGCGTATGAACCAAGTTTGCGTCCGACGCCGGTCGCTGCCGCGTCGCGGGCCTGCCGCCAGGAGAGCGGCTCTTCGAGCCGTTTCTGGATGAAGATCACGAGTCCGGCCGGCACGATCCCGACGAGGAACATCAGACGCCAGGCGGAAAGCGGCTTGATCGCGTCGAGGTACCCGTGGAGTTCCATGAGCCCGAGCAGGATGAAGATACCCGCGGCCGTGCAGTTGCCGACTGTGGACGACGCCTGCATGAGCCCCAGCGTGTACGGCCGCGCATTGGCCGGCATTGTCTCCGCCAGGAGCGCGACTGCCGCGGCAAACACGCCGCCCACGCCGAGCCCCGTCAGAAACCGGTAGCCGCAAAAATCCCACACGGAGACGGACAGCGCGCTGAGGCCGGTGAAGATCGAGTAGAGAAGAATCGTGTAAGTCAGCGTTCGGACCCGGCCAAGACGATCACCGAAGGTGCCGAAGATCAGGCCGCCGACCGCCCAGCCGACGAGGAAAATGGAGGTCGACCACGACGCGAAATCGGTGACGATCTTGGCCGTGGGGTCGCCGCCCGTGAGATCGACGATGGCCGTCTTGCGGGCAAGGTTGAAGAGTTGCTGATCCATGCAGTCGGCCATCCAGGCAGTGGTGGCCACGGCAAAAACGAACCACTGATAACTGCTCAGATCACGGAGATTGGACCAGCCGGCTCGAGGTGGCGCATCGGCCATGACGGGGGACTCCGGCGGCAGGGCATCGGGACGGTATAGGCCGGCCGGTTGTTCCGCGGCCAGTCGGATCGCTATGATACGTTTTTCCTGCGGGGTGGCGGCCATGGCGGACACGACCCGATTCGGCTTCATTGGCGCAGGAAAGATGGCTACCGCGCTCGCCCGCGGATGGGTCGCGGCGGGCCTCGCCCGGCCGGGCGCGTGCATCGCCAGCGATCCCATGACCGGCATCCGCGACCAGTTCGCCGCCGCCTCGGGGGCACGGGTTGTCGCCGACAACCTGCAGGTGGTGGGCGAGAGCGACACGGTCGTCCTCGCGGTCAAGCCGCAGAGCCTACCCGAGGTACTGGCGGAGATCCGCCCTGCCATCGGGGCCGGGCACCTGGTTATCTCGATTGCCGCCGGGGTGACGCTCGGCCGACTCGAATCGCTGCTGGGCCCCGGCCGGCGATTGGTGCGGGTGATGCCCAACACGGCCTGCCAGGTGCAGGCCGGCGCGGCCGCCTACGCCGGCAATAACGCGGCAACGCCTGCCGACCTCGCCCTGACCGATCGACTGTTCAACACCGGCGGCATCGCGTTTTCCGTGCCCGAGAAACTGCTCGATGCCGTCACGGGGCTGAGCGGAAGCGGCCCGGCTTTCGTATTCGCCGTGATCGAGGCGATGTCCGACGGTGGCGTGCTGGCCGGCCTGCCCCGAGACATCGCGACGAGACTCGCGGCCCAAACCGTACTCGGCGCGGCGCGAATGGCGCTCGAGACGGGCTTGCACCCTGGCGAGTTGAAGGATCTGGTCACCAGTCCCGGTGGCACGACCATCGCCGGAATGCACGCTCTCGAACGAGCCGGCGTGCGTGCCGGCCTGATCGATGCGGTTGCCGCGGCCGCGCGACGTTCGGAAGAGCTAGGCGCGGGAACGTGAAGATGCGGACCGCGCCAGCCTTCTTTCTCCCTCCCCCCTCGTGGGGGAGGTAACAAAATAGACACGAGGGATTTCGAATGACGACGCCCGATGCCCGGCGACAATTGATTCTGGTTCTCGACTTCGGGGCGCAGTACGGGCACCTGATTGCCCGCCGGGTGCGCGATCATCATGTGTACTGCCAGGTGGTTCGGCACGACATCACGGTGGAACGAATTCAGGAACTGCACCCGGCCGGCATCATCCTTTCCGGCGGCCCGGCCAGCGTGTATGCCGAGGGCGCGCCGCGGTGCGATCCACGTCTCTTCGACCTCGGCATTCCCGTACTCGGCATCTGCTACGGTATGCAACTGGCGTGTCACATCCTGGGCGGCGAGGTCAAGCCGGCCGGGACGCGCGAGTACGGCCCTGCCCTCTGTCGCTTCCACGAAACCGAAGGGCTCTTTCAGGACGCCAAAGCCGAGTCGATGGTGTGGATGAGCCACGGCGACCACGTTCAGACGATTCACAGCGACTTCCTCGCACTGGCCGCGACCGATGCGTGCCCCGTTGCCGCGGTCCGGCACCGGACCCGCCCGGTCTACGGCCTGCAGTTCCACCCGGAAGTCAGCCACACGCCCGAGGGCGGACTGTTTCTTCGCAACTTCCTGACGCGGATATGCGGGTGTGCCGGCGAGTGGCGGCTCAGCACGATCATCGAAGACACCGTGGCCGCGCTGCGAAAGCAGATCGGCTCGCATCGGGTGATCTGCGGGCTGTCCGGCGGGGTCGACTCGTCGGTGCTGGCCGCGTTGCTGCTCAAGGCGGTCGGGCCGCAGGTCGCATGCATCTTCGTCGACAACGGACTGCTTCGGGCCGGCGAAGCGGAGAGCGTCCGGCAGACGTTTCGCGATCACTTCGGTGCCGACCTGCACTGCGTCGATGCGCAGGAGCGGTTTCTGGGGGCGCTCGCCGGGGTCAGTGACCCGCAGGAAAAGCGGAAGATAATCGGCCGGGTGTTCGTCGAGGTGTTTCGCGACGAAGCCCGACAGATCGAGAACGCGAAGTTCCTGGCTCAGGGCACGCTGTACCCGGACGTGATCGAGAGCGGCGGCACACCCGACGGCCCGGCCGCCACCATTAAGTTGCACCACAACGTCGGCGGGCTCCCCAAGGAACTCGGATTCGAACTCGTGGAGCCGCTCCGCGACTTGTTCAAGGATGAAGTCCGCAAGCTGGGTCTCGAACTGGGTCTGCCCGAAGACATGGTCTGGCGGCACCCGTTCCCCGGCCCGGGACTCGCGGTGCGCTGTCTCGGCGCGGTGACGCGGCAACGACTCGACGTGCTCCGCCAGGCAGACGCGATCTTCCTCGACGAGTTGCGCAAAGCCGGCTGGTATCGCAAGACGGGCCAGGCGTTTGCCGTGCTGCTGCCTGTGCAATCGGTGGGCGTCATGGGCGACGGCCGGACATATGAAGATGCCGTCGCGCTGCGGGCCGTTTCGACAGAAGACTACATGACGGCCGATTGGTCGCGGCTTCCCGACGACCTGCTCGCCCGCGCTTCGACGCGGATCATCAACGGCGTCGCCGGTGTGAACCGCGTGGTCTACGACGTGAGCAGCAAGCCGCCTGCGACAATCGAGTGGGAGTGAGCCGATGCGCTTCACCAAACTCCACGGCTGCGGCAACGATTACGTGTACGTCGACTGCTTCTCCCAAACCGCGCCCGCCGACCCGGCCGAACTGGCCCGGATCATCAGCGACCGCCACCGCGGCGTCGGCGCGGACGGGCTGATCCTCATTCTCCCGTCCAATACCGCGGACGCCCGCATGCGGATGTTCAATGCCGACGGCAGCGAGGGGGAGATGTGCGGCAACGGCATCCGCTGCGTCGCCAAGTATGTGTACGACCATGACATCGCCCGCAAGTCTCCGCTCGCCATCGAAACCGGGCGCGGAGTGCTGACACTGGAGTTATTCCCCGGGGCCGACGGCCGGGTCGAGCGCGTCCGCGTCGACATGGGCGAACCGATTCTCGACCCGGCCCGCGTGCCGACCACACTGGCCGATATCGACATGCCGTTCGGCCCGTTCTTGGCCACGGCCGTGTCGATGGGCAATCCGCATGCGGTGATCTTTCTCCCCGATCTGTCCGGCGATCCTGCCCGGCAGTTCGGACCCGAGTTGGAGCGGCACCCGGCCTTTCCGCAGCGCGTCAACGTTCACTTTGCCGCCGTTTTGTCTCGAGGCGAGGTGGTCATGCAATCGTGGGAGCGCGGCAGCGGCCTGACGCAGGCCTGCGGCACCGGAGCCTGTGCGGTCTGCGTGGCCGGCGTGCTCACCGGGCGGACCGACCGCCGGCTGCTAGCCCACCTGCCAGGCGGCGACCTCGAATTGGACTGGTCGGAAATCGACAACCATGTTTACATGACGGGCCCCGCCGTCGAGGTATTCTCGGGAGACTGGCCGGGGTCCTGAGGCCTGGTCCGTGAAGCTGCGACATCCGCTGATCATCTCGTGTGCCGCCCGGGTACTCGCCGGGTTCATTCGCTGCCATCTCGCCACGCAGCGGTTCACCGAGATTCAGTTGGGCGATCAGAATGTTCCAACGACGCCCGGCCTTCAGCCGCGTTACATCTACACATTCTGGCACGACGGACTGATCCTGCCTGCCTCGCGATACGGTGGTTACGACGTTCACGTCCTCATCAGCCAGCATGCCGACGGGCAATTGATTGCCGAGACGGCCGGATACCTGGGCTACAACACCGTGCGCGGCTCGACGACTCGAGGCGGTCGGGAAGCATTGCGGTCTCTACTCGGGCTGGAGCGACGCAATCACGTCGTCATCACGCCGGACGGGCCGCGCGGGCCGCGGCATGTCATGCAGCCGGGCGCGATCTACCTGGCCTCCCGGAGCGGGTTGCCGATCGTCCCCGTCGGCGTGGCGTTCGATCGCCCCTGGCGGGCGAAAAGCTGGGACCGCTTTGCGATCCCCAAGCCGTTCCGTCGGGCGGTGGTGGTCACCGATAGCGGTATTGTGGTCCCCCCCGAAGCCGACCGCGACGAGTTGGAGCGGTATCGGCAGATCATCCAGGAACGGATGGACCATGTGACGCAGGTCGCCGAACGGGCCGTCGCGGGCGAAACGCCGGTCAGGCTCCGCCGAGCGGCCTGACGTTCCACGCCTCCGTAAGATCCCTTGCAAATATCGGGCGTGAGGTTATGGTTCCCCGCCAAGACGGGAGAGGTCCGGACCGGCTGACGCGCACCGTGCGCCTTCTGCTGCTGCTCATGGCAGCCGCGCTGGCGGGGGTGTTTGTTGTCGCATCCCGGATTCGGCCGTACGACGCCTCGGGCGCGCCGCTGACCATGGCGACGCACACACAGTTGGGAATGCCCGAGTGCAACTTCGTGCGGATGTTCGGTCGACCGTGCCCGACATGCGGCATGACGACCTCCTTTGCCCTTCTTGTACGGGGAGATCTGGCCGCCTCGTTCCGGGCTAATGCCGCGGGAACGATGATGGCACTGGGCGCCATGGGGTTGGTGCTCTGGTCGGCCGTTGCCGCCCTGCGGGGCGCGTGGCCGCTGCGAAAGTGGATCGAGCCGTACATCGTGTGGGGGCTGATCGCGACCGTCCTTTTGGCAGTCGTGCGATGGATCGTGGTCGTCGGCATACCGTGGCTTTCGGGCCGCTAGCCGCCGACCCCAGGGAGGGGGGACATGACCATGAAACCACTGCCACGGCGACTCGCCGTCGTCCTGACGGCCGCGCTGTTCTGCATCGGCTGCAATCCGCTCACGGGCGCGTTCTTCATGATGTTCGGCGTCGACGACAAGACGCCGGCCGAGTTCCGCATCGCGGGCGACGGCAAGAAGACCTCGCACGTGCTGATCCTGACCAGCATCATCCAGGAATCGCGATCGGAGCTACTGGGCATCGAGCGTCAGCTCGGCGCGGCCATCAACAAGCAGCTCGAAGCCGATTGCAAATTGAACAAGGAAAAGGTCAAGCTGGTCCCCGTCCACAAGATTGAAGAATTCAAGAACAACAATCCGTCGTGGCGGACGATGACGGCCACCGAGATCGGCCGGCAGTTCGACGTGGATTACGTCGTCGATGTCGAAGTCGCGTCGCTGTCCCTTTACGAGAAGGACAGCCGGAAGCGGCTCTTTCGCGGGCGCGGCGCGATCACGCTGGCGGTGATCGACGTCTCGAAGTCGGCGGACGAAGGGCCGGCCTACCAGCGGCGACTGAGTACGGAATACCCGAAGGCCCGTGGGCCGATCCCGGTGGACGACGAGATGAATCAGGACCGGTTCCGCGAACTGTTCGTCCAGCGGATCGCTCGGGACGTGAGCTGGCAATTGACCGCCCACGTAACGACCGCCGGGATGATGGAAGACTAGGCGGCCGAGACCGCCCGCAGTCCAAATCGAGGCCGCCGGACCCCGGGAAACCCGCGTCCGGCGGCCTCGGCCGTTAATTCCGTACCCCGGAGGGTGAAAAGCCCCAGCCGAGTTCATTGCGATTTCACGCCGATCCCGTTACAATCGGAATCGGAGTCGGCGACAATCGCCGGCCCGACATCACCCCTCCGTGGGAGAGTCCGCGTGCAAGTCAAGATCTCGGCCCGACACGGGCATCTCGGTGAAGCGGCTCAGGAACTCGTCCGGGAAAAAGCCGCCAACCTCGTTCACTTCTTCGACCGCCTGACCATGATCGACGTGATGGTCGATCTCGGCGACGAGCAGAACAAAGTGGTGGAAATCCTCTGTAAATCCGAGCACAAACACGATTTCGTGGCCCGCGAGCAGGCTCCCGAGGTGCAAACCGCCCTCGATCTCGCTATTCATAAGATGGAGCGGCAGCTCACCCGCCACAAGGAGAAGCTGCAGGATCACCGGCACGACCAGCACGCGGGAGAAATCGCCCGCGTCCGGTAGCGCCGGGGATGCCCGACAGGAGAAGGAGACGGGCTCATGCGCATGTCCGACTTCGTGGTCCGCGATGCCATCGTGCCCCGGCTGACGGCCACGACGAAAGACGGGATCGTCCGCGAGATTGTGAACAGCCTTCAGGCCGCCGGGTATTTCCAGGCGTCCGAGGCGGAGAACATCGTGCGCGCGATCCTGAAGCGGGAGCAGCTCGGCTCGACCGGGATCGGTCGCGGCATTGCCATCCCCCATACCAAGCACCCCGGTGTCGACCGACTGGTCGGCACCGTGGCTCTGGCCCCCGCCGGGGTGAACTTCGACTCCATCGACGGGGAACCGGTGCAGGTATTCGTGCTGCTCGTGTCGCCTCAGGACCGCCCGGGCGACCACCTGCGAGCCCTCGAAAACGTCGTTCGCAGCATGCGTGAAGACTCGTTCGTGAAGTCACTGCGTGAGGCGCAAACGACCGACGAGATCTGGAAACTGCTCGACGAACCACCAGGAGGGTGGGACCGATGAGCGCAATCAACCGGCCTTCTGCCGGCACACTTGATCCGCCGCTATCGCGGGACATCGTGGTCGTCAATCCGCAGGGACTTCACCTGCGACCCGCGACGGCCTTCGCAAAGCTGGCACGCCAGTTCGCGAGTAGCGTGGCGGTGTGTCGCGACGGTCAGCGTGCCAATGGCAAGAGCCAGATGGAACTGCTGATGCTCGCCGCCGAATCCGGGGCCCGGCTCACTCTGGAAGTCGAAGGCCCGGATGCCGCCACCGCACTGGACCCGCTGGCTGACCTGCTGGCGGCCGCCGACGCGTCGGACGACTGACGCGGGTTGCCGTCACATTCTCCATTTTCCCCCGGGTATGGACACACGCCGCGGTACTCCTGTTTCTCCCGGGGTCGCTGCCGGCCCGGTACTGCTGCTGGATACCGAGTGGTTCCGCATCTCCCGCCGGAAGCTCCGCACGGCCGATGTCGACGCTGAGATCGAGCGGTTCCGCACTGCCATGGCGGCTGCCGCCACCGAAGCCCGGCAGGAACAGCAGAACATCGGCAAGCAACTCGGCCGGCAGTACGGCGCGATCTTCGAAGCGCACGCGATGCTCCTTGAAGACCCGGCCATGTCCGGCGAGATCGAACTTCAGATCCGGACCGACGAATACGCCGCCGAGTACGCCGTCAGCCGGGTGATCCGCCGGTACGCCAAGGCCTTCCAGAGCGTCGGCAGCAGTATGCTCGCTGGCCGGGCGTCGGACCTTTTCGACCTCGAACGCCGGGTGATCGGATGCCTGCTCGGCGACCGCCGGGAAGAGCTTAAACACCTCACTGCGCCCGTCATCGTCATGGCGCACGACCTCACGCCCAGCCAGGCGGCGCAACTCGATCCGTCCAAAGTCCACGCGTTCGTCACCGAGGCGGGCGGCCGGACTTCCCACACGTCGATCCTGGCGGCCGCACTCGAGATACCCGCCGTCGTCGGCGTCGGGCCCTTTCTCGAAGACGTGTCAGGTGGCGACGAAGCCATCGTCGACGGTAATCACGGCCTCGTCATCCTCGACCCCGACGACGCCACGCGGGCACAGTACGAGTCGGCGCGGAAGACCTATGTCTCGTTCGAGCGCAGCCTCGATGAGCTCCGCGACCTCCCGGCCGAGACGAAGGACGGCGTCCGCATCACCCTGCTCGGAAACATCGAATTCCCCCACGAGGCGGCCCACGCCGTCGCCAAGGGAGCCGAGGGGATCGGCCTTTATCGCACGGAGTTCCTGTACCTCAGCCGGGATTCCGACCCGACCGAAGAGGAACACTACAAGGCGTACTGCGAAGTCCTCAGCCACCTGCCGGCCGGCGTGCCGCTCGTTGTCCGGACGCTGGACCTGGGGGCCGACAAGTTCAATCCCCGATCCGAGCCGGTCAGCGAGGAGCAGAACCCCGCGCTGGGCGTCCGGAGTGTCCGGCTCTGCCTGCAGAACCTTCCGCTGTTCAAGACGCAACTCCGGGCCATCTTCCGGGCCGCTGTCCACGGCGATATCCGCATCCTGTTTCCGATGATCACGACAATGCGGGAGCTGCGCCGGTGCAAATTGCTGCTGAAAGAGGTCAAAGAAGACCTGTTTGAGGACGGCGTGCCATTCGCCCGGGAAGTGCCGATCGGGACGATGGTGGAGGTGCCCGCGGCCGCCATTCTGGCCGGCCCGATGGCCCGGGAGGTCGATTACCTGTCCATAGGTACTAACGATCTTGTACAGTATACATTAGCGGCTGACCGTACCAATGAGCACGTGGCGGAACTATACAGCGCGGTAGACCCCGCGGTATTGTTCCTGATCCAGCGGGTTCTCGACGAGGGTCGGAAGGCCGGGAAGAAGGTCAATGTCTGCGGTGAGATGAGCGGCGAGCCGTTTTTCGCCGCCCTCCTGCTAGGCATGGGCCTGCGGCAGTTCAGCGTTACGCCGCACTCGATCCCCGAGGTCAAACGGGTGATCAGGTCGCTGACGCTGACCGAGGCCGAGAACATTGCCCGGGAAGCGCTCCTGCTGGAGACGGCTTCCGAGGTGATGAACTACCTTCGCACGCAATCACGCCGCCTGCTGCCCGAACTTGAATTGTAAAGTCCGGGGGCGCCAGGGCGGGAGTATTTCGAGGAGAGCGGCCTTTCGGGGCGCACGACCGCGCCGGCGACGGAACTGCCGGTCAGTCCCCGGGTCGCAGATGACCGTGAATCTCATCGGTGTTCCGCGGCCCTGTCATGGGCTGGCGGACAATCGCTGTTTAGCTATTCGACCGGGACGCCCGGCCGCGGCACTGTCGCCGCTCCGGCCCCCATCCACCCACATATTTCGGACCGTATCCCCGGCCAACCCGGCCCAGGGGTCGCCGTCGCGTGCTTTCACGCCCGGCGCGGTCCGCCCGCGACTCACGAAAGCGAGACCATGAAAAAGGAAATGCTGATCAACGTCCTCCAGCCGGAGGAATGCCGGATCGCCATCCTCGAGGACGGAGTTCTTGAAGAACTCTACGTCGAGCGGACCAGCCAGGAGAGCTACGTCGGCAACGTCTACAAGGGCAAGATCGTCAACATCGAGCCGAGCATTCAGGCGGCGTTCGTGGATTTCGGGATCGGCCGCAACGGCTTCCTGCACGTCTCCGACGTGGACCCGA
>JAIBBI010000022.1 GCA_019694755.1 Gemmataceae bacterium | reverse complement strand
CAACAATCCGTACGAGGCGGCCGCGATCCGTGGGGCCGGCGTCGACCTCGCCGTCCGTGGCCGGGTGTACGACGCCCCACAGGTCACCGCAATCGCCATCAACGACGGTTCGATCCAACGATCCGTTATCCGGTCGCTGCGGGTGACCTTCGACCGCACGGTACTGCTCGACCCCGGCACGTTCGTACTCACCCGGCAGGGCGGAAGCCCCGTGACCGTGACGGTCGCGACTCAGATCGTTGCAGGTCAGACCGTGGCGACGCTGACACCGACCGGCAGCGGTACGGAGTTCGGCTCGCTCGTCGATGGCCGGTACTCGCTGACGGTGGTCGCATCAAAAGTCCACGACCCGGCCGTGACCGCACTGACGATGACGGCCGATGCGACGACGACATTCCACCGCCTGTTCGGCGATGCCGACGGCAATGCACGGGTCGATGTCGTCGATTTCGCGGCCATCCGGCTCAGCCTGTTTGGCAATGCCATGACCTTCGACTTCAACAACGACGGCACAGTCTCCACCGCCGACATCCTGCAATTCCGCTCGCGATTCCTGCAGGGGATCTAGCTACACCCATGCCGTCACAATCGGCTTGGCCGGCACGTCCTATTGCCGGTTTCTTTGCCTGTTCCGTCGAATCCGGTCGGTCAGGAGCCCGGAATCGGGTACCATGCAGCGAGGTATCGGGTTCTGGGTCTTCCACAATGGCGGATGGTGCGGGGGTTACTCGTCCGAGTCTGCTGTTGCGCGTTCGGGACCCGCGGGACTCGGACGCGTGGAGCCATTTCGTCGACTTGTATCGCCCGCTGATCCTCCGGTACGCCCGGCAACGAGGGTTGCAGGAGGCCGACGCCGCCGACGTGGCCCAGGATGTCCTCGTGGCCGTGGCGTCAGCCATCCGCTCGTTTGATTATCAGCCCGAGCGGGGGAGATTCCGCGATTGGCTCGGCACCGTTGCCCGCCACCGCATCCACAGGTTCCTCCGTTCGGAATCGCGCAAGGCACACGGCATCGCCAGCGACTGGCTGGATGGCCTGCCCGCGACAGAACCTGACAGCCAGTGGTCCGAGGCGTTCGACGCCCACGTCCTGAATGCCGCTCTCGATCGCGCCCGGCCGTATTTCGAAGATGCAACGTGGGAGGCGTTTCGCCTGACCTGGCTCAAGCGATGCCCGGCCACCGACGCGGCGACCGAGTTGAACATGCCCGTCGCCAACGTGTACGTCTCCAAATCGCGGGTGCTGAAACGGCTCCGCGAGGAAGTCCTGGCCATCGCCGACGATTGGCCGCTCGATCCGAACTCGCCCCACCCGCCCACGACCCATGCGTGAACCCTGCCCGAATCGCGAGGCGTTGCAGGCCTGGCTCAGCGGGGCAGGGCCCGGTGTCGATTTCGCCGATCACATCACCGACTGTTCACATTGCCGCACCGTCCTCGATCAACTCTCGGACGATACGGCACTTTGGCAGATGGCCCGCGGATTCTCGGCGGGTGGCGGGCACGAAAAGACCGCATCGCCGCCGCCCGCCCAGATTGGCGCCTACCGCATCGAATCGGAAATCGGCCGGGGCGGCATGGGCGTGGTGTACCGCGCGGTTGATGATGTGCTCGGCCGGACGGTCGCGCTGAAGCGATTGCGCCCGAGCGCGACCGGCGACCGCGATCACGAGCGATTGCTCCGCGAAGCCCGCTCCGTGGCACGAGTTCCGCACGACAACATCATCGGCATCTATGCGGCAGGAATTGGCGACGATGGCGTTCCGTACCTGGCGATGGAGTACGTGGCCGGTTCGACAATCGCTGAGCAGATTCAGAAGTTCAAGCGATTGCCGCCGCGCGACGCGGCCGAGTTGATCGCTCAGGTCGCCGACGGCCTCGCGGCCGCCCATGCCGCGGGGCTGACCCACCGCGACGTCAAGCCGTCCAACGTGTTGATCGCCGATTCACCGACGCCGGTCGCCAAACTGGCGGACTTCGGCATCGTCCGAGACGATCATCGGGCGACCCTGCTGACGGTCGAGGGGACAATCGCGGGCACCCCGGCCTACCTGAGCCCGGAGCAGGCCCGCGGCAAGTCGGCCGACGGCCGCAGCGATGTCTACAGCCTCGGCGTGACGCTTTACGAGTCGCTGGTCGGCGAGACGCCGTTTCGCGGGCCGCCGATCGAAGTACTTCGGCAAGTAATCGATGACGACCCCCGGCCGCCCCGCGATCTGGTTGCGACGATCCCACCTGACCTGGAAACGATCACGCTGAAGGCGATGGCGAAGGAGCCCGACCGGCGTTATCAGTCGGCGGGGGACTTCGCGGCCGACCTGCGGCGTTGGCTGAACAACGAGCCGATTCTCGCCCGGCCGATGGGCCGGTTGGCCCGCGGCTGGCGGTGGTGCCGCCGTAACCCCCGGCTGGCATCGATGACCGGGCTCACGGCTGCCGCCCTCGTCGCATTGGCGGTCGGAAGTACGACATCGGCCATCGTCGTCTCCCGCGCCTACGAACGGGCCGAGCAGTCGCGGCGCCATGCCGAGGCTGACTACGAACTTGCTGTCAAATCGTTCGTCACGCTGGTCGACAGCGTTCGGCAACAGATGGGCAATCAGCCGGGCCTGCTCCCGCTCAAGCGCAAGCTCCTTGAGACGGCCGCGAGCGGGTTGAAGCAGGTCGCCCGCGACACCGGCGCGGCCCGGTCCAACGACGAGACCGAGTATCTCGCCCACTCGCATCTCGGCGAGGTGTACTTGGAGTTGGGGCGGTCGACCGAAGGCAAAGTCGAACTCGAATCCGCATTTCGGCAGGCGGAGGAGTGGGCGGCCTGGTTGCCGGGTGATGTCAACGCGCTCCGCGCCGTCGCGAAGTCGGCCGATCGACTTGGGGACATTGCACGGTATGCCGAGCAGTTTCCCGAGGCACGCAGTTGGTACACACGCGCCCACGACCGACGAGTGAGGATTACCGAACTCAAGCCGGACGATTACCTCGCCCGCCGCGACATATCCGTCTCGCACAACAAGTTCGGCGACATGGACGGCGAGGCCGGCAATTGGCCGTCCGCACGCAAGCATTGCGAAGAGGCCCTTCGCATCACCGAGCAACTCGGCCCTGGGCCTGACCGTAAACGCTGGCTGGCCGACATGCGATTCTGTCGCAGTCGCCTCTCCGATGCCTGCGCGGAACTCCGCGATTTGAAGACGGCCGACGACGTTGCACAGGCCGCCTTGGAAAGCGCGCGAGAGCTGATCACGCTCGATCCGAATGCCGGCCGGATCGAGACTGCGTTTGCAGTCGATCGTCTGGCCCGCGTGGCCGCCCGACGGTTCGACGCGAAGCGGGCCATCGAACTTCGGACCGAGGGGCTCGCACTTCGCCGGGCGATAGCCGCGGCCGACCCGGGTAACGTCGTCGCCGCCCGCTATGTGGGTTACGCCCAGCATTTCCTCGGAGGGACGTATTCCGCGGCCGGCGATCATGCCGCCGCCCGCGAAGCGTTTGCCGACGCCGTCCGGATCTTCAGCGACTCGCTCAAAGACGATCCTGATTCGGAGCAGTGGACGTTGAACCTAAAGATCGCGTATGAAAGTGCAATCCAGAATGAGGAGGACGACTGGCAGTACGCCGCTGCGGCCAGTCGGTGTGGCGAGTTCATTGAGATGTGCCGGCAGTGCGAGAACAACCCGAAGCTGGCATCGCTCCGGTTGGCTGAGCGCCGGGCGGAGGCCGAGCGCGACAGGACGGCCTACTTGTTCGCCATCGCCCACGGTCTCACCGATCCCGCAGCATTTGCATCGGAGTCCGATGCCGTGCGGGAAAAGTTGCTCCGCCTCCGCGCGATCGACCTCGCCCGTCGAGGAAAGACCCGCGAAGCCGAGGCCGCGGTTTTGCTCCTCGACACGAGCGGAAGCGCCGACGACGCGTTGATGGCGGGTCGGGTACTCACCAGGGCAGGGCGGGCAGACCGCGCCGTCGTAGAACTGCGGGCCGCAATCCGCTTGAAGCCGGAGATCGGCAAGGACCTGCACCTGTACTCCGAGTGCTACAGGCTGCAGGACCGGGCCGATTTTCAAGAATTGCTGAACGAAGTCGGAAACCGGCCGAAGTCGGGCCGGTGAATCAGCCGACTCGTGCCAGCCGGCGGCGCCGCCAGAGGACGACCGGTGCGGCACATGTCACCAGTAAGAGCGAAGTCGGCTCGGGGACCACGGAGACGCTCACGTTGTCGATGCCCCATCCCTCATCGAACACCGGCCCGCCGTCCTGAGTGCTTAGGAAACTGAGCGTGAGGGGGCCGCTGATCGGGTCATAGTTGAATTGGAAGCGATCGCCGCCCTGGAAATAGTACACCGAGTCGCGGGTCGAGCCGGCAAACTGGAAGCCGAGCGTATTCACTTCGTTGGCGTCGGTGAGGCCGGCGAAGTCGCCATTCGGGTTGGCGCGGGAGAACCGCTGTCGGTTGAACGGCGGATCGGAGTTGTTGCTGAACGAGGTGTTGAGCAGGTCGAGTCCGTTGGCCCGGACGATGAAGTTGTCGTTAGTTCCGATGCCGTCCCAACTGCGGAGGATCATCGTGTCGAAGCCGAGGCTGTATACGCCCGGGCCGGCCGGGAAGAGCGAGGGGCTTAGCGTCAGCGAGATTGTCCCGTTACCGAACTCGCCGAGGAATTGACGGGTGGGAGCGAGCGGCGCGGTCACCGTGGTCGTCGCCGACCACTCGGGGCCGACGGGTGATTGGAAGTTGTTGGCGTAAATGACCTGCGCGGGCGCAATGCCGGCGATCAGGGCGAGGGTGGCCAGCGCACCCAGGCAGACACGGGTACGAAACATCAGAGCCTCCAGAATCAGCAGATTCGAGGGTGCCGCATCCTGCGGGAAACTTGGGCACGGATCCTGAGTGCCAGACGAAGATAGTCACGCGAGATGGCGATCTTGCATCGGGAAGAGAAAATTCTGCCGAGTTGGGAGAATCGTCCCGGAGAAACCATAAGGCATCGTCAGTATCAGGCAGATTCGAATTGCTGCCAATTGCCTGTGATCCATCGGAGACGCCACTTCACCAGTCACCAGGAAAGCCGCGGCACATTTCCGCCGCGTTCGGGCTTCAGGGGTAAGAGACAAGTCGCCCCGGAGCCTCAGGAACAGGTGCTGTCATGGTCATGCAGTTGTCGGGATCGGTGGGGTTGAGTGGCAAGAACAAGTCGGCCGACGTGCGGTTGGTTCAGGAGACCCTGAACGCCATCCCGGCCGGGTTCGGCGGGCCGGCCAAGCCGATTGGCGTCGACGGCTTCATCGGGCCCGAGACGGTCGGCGCTATCACCCGCTTTCAGAAGGTGAACTTCGGGTGGGGCGACGGCCGGGTCGATGTCGGTGGCAAGACCGCCACGCGGCTCGATGACCTGTCCGGAGCGGTCGCCGACGGGATCATGCCGTCAGCGGCCACTGTGGGTGGCCCGGCTCCATTGGGCGGACCGGCGTCCACGATCGACAACGGCGGAAAGAAGGCCGAGTTCGGCAAAGTCACGAGCGCGGTCGGCACCGTCATGACCTCCGTCGGGCCGGTCAAGTCGGGCCTTCTGATCCAAAACGGGATCATGCTGTGGACGCTGAAGAACAGCTCCGCCGCGGTAGTCATGATCAAGACCGGCAAGACCGTCTTCGTGCCGGCCTCGTCGCTGCTGATCGTGGGGCAGAGCTATTCGACCCCCCTGGACAAAGTGAAGTGGTCGCAAAATGGCGCGGCCCCGCCGGCCAAGTACTACCAGTCGAAGGGTGCGAATGAAGTCTCACCGGGCTACTTCCGGCAATGATGTCGGTAGAGAAGAGGAATCTAGCTACAGATAAACACAGATGAACGCAGATCAGAAGTCGGAGGTCGGAGTTCAGGACGAAAAAAGAGGTTGTCAGTCACGGATGGATGCAGGCGAGTACGGAAGAAAAAGAGCTGACTTCTGATGTACTACTTCAATCTGATCTGCGATTATCTGTGTTCATCTGTGGCCAAACTTTCTCTCAGTAAGCGTTTTTATTGATCCTCAGGATAGTCATGGCGAGGATCTTGATGTCGAGCCAGGGGTTCCAGTGGGTGATGTAGTACAGGTCGTATTGGACGCGCTTGCGGAGTGACGTGTTGCCGCGCCAACCGTGGACCTGGGCCCAGCCGGTGATCCCGGCTTTCACCTTGTGGCGGGCCATGTAGTTCGGGATCGTCTTTTCGAATTCGGCAATAAAGTGCGGCCGCTCGGGCCGTGGGCCGACGAGGCTCATGTCGCCCTTCAGCACGTTGAACAGTTGCGGCAACTCGTCGAGGCTTGTCTGACGGAGGAACGCGCCAAGTCTGGTCCGCCGCGGGTCGTTCTTCACGGCCCAAACGGGTCCGGTGCCCGCCTCGGCATCGACCGGCATCGTTCGAAACTTCAGCATCTGGAACGGCTGACCGTTCAGTCCGCATCGTTCCTGCCGGTAAAACACCGGGCCCGGACTCGACCATTTCACCAGTGCGGCCAACAGGGCGAGCAGCGGCGAGATCAATACCAGGCCGACGGCAGTCAGCGCAATGTCCATTGCCCGCTTCACGATCAGGTTGAGCCCGAAGTGAGCGCTCTCGCGTAGGCCGATGATGGGCAGCCCGTCGAGGTTGGTCGTCGTAAGTGATAGCCCGGCCATCTCCGGCGCGTCGACCACCAAGCGGACTTCGGCAAAGGTTTGCGAGAGGATGTCGAAGACGCGGCGGGCGTCGCCGTACCGGTTGAGCGGCAGAGCGATAAAGACGTGCTCGACATCATTTTCGGCGACCAGTCGCGGCAGGTCGGCTGTGGTGCCGAGGATCGGCAGGTCGTCGCACCAGCGGTTCGGCTGATCCTCGATAAACCCCAGCGTGCGGATGCCCATCCAGCCCGCGCCCTTGAGCGAGCGGGCGGTGTTGCGGGCGACCCGGCCGGTGCCGACGATGATGGCGTTGGTCTGGTTGTAGCCCCGACTGCGGAGCGACTTCAGCCCGGCCCAACTGAGCCGCCGGGCGGATAGCACGCCGACGGGCGTCAGCACCATGAACAACGTCATGGCAGTCCGCGACTCATAGGTGTCCTGCCGGTAGAACCGGGCGGCCATGACGAAAAGCACGAGCAGCCCGCACCCTTTGCCGACGGCGATGAGTTCCTCGCGGAATCGCCGCATGCGGTGAATGCGATACAGGCCCGCGACGCGGTAGGCAGCCAAAGCGAGGACAAGGACCAGCGGGAGGTTTTGCAGGCAGGCGTCGAAGCCGGGTTCGGGTTTGGGAATCGGCAGCCAGCCGGAGAAGCGCAGCAGATAGGCACCGACCCAGGCGCACGCGGTGGCGGCGAGGTCGGTGAGGGTGAACCAGACGGCAAACGGTTGCGTGGTCCGGCTAAGCATGGCCCGTCCGTGGCCCGGCGCGCGGGAATCCGTCCCGTGGTTTTCGCCGGCGGCCGATGGTAGCACGCCGGGCGGAAACCGGTCAACCCGAGGGGGCGAGGGGGTGCCCGCGGCGGCCTGCCCGCGGTACGATGGCGACAGACCCCCGTTCGCGAAAACCCGGAGTTGCACCCATGACAGCCGCCGCTGCCCCCGCCGAGCATCCGTCCGAACGCCGCGTCCACGCCCGCCGGCAGCCTGCGATGGGCACCGTATGCCGGCTCATGGACGCCGACGGCAAGCCCGGTGGAATCGGCCTCGTTTGGAACATCTCGACGGGCGGCGTCAGCCTGCTGACCAGCAAGCCCATCCAGCCCGGCACCCACGTCGACGGCGATCTGACCACGTTGGCCAGCGACTCCAAACTCCATGTCATGTTCTCGGTCACGCACCTGTCGAAATTGCAAACGGGCGACTACTGCGTCGGCGGGCGGTTCGATCACCTTCTTGCCGACGACGAGATGAAACCGTTCGTCGCGTGAACCGGATCCCGCCCGGAAGTGTCCTTTCGCCCAACACCCATGGGACTATTGAGCCCACCAACACATGACCGACGTTGCTCCCGTACTCCTGACCCGACTCACGAACCACTTTGGCGGCGACCCCGTCCGCCTGCCCGTCGTCACGCAGCAGTTTCCCAAACTCGAACGGGCCAACCTGCATTACGCCTTCGAGATGCTGCTGGCCGGACCGGGCATCCGCCACGAATTGATTGGCGTGCTGTCGCTGGAACATTACGGGGAGGCGACGCTCGCCCGGCTCTCGCGTCCGCGCTCGGCCGTCCACTTCGATGAGGGGCCGGTCGAATATGCCGACGTGCCGCTGCCCGAGGATCAGCGTCTCGCCTGCATCCGCAACGCTCTGTATCTGGTCCACGACGGCGAGACGCCGTGGGCAATTCTCCTATCCGAATCGCGGCACTCCTGGCAACAGGCCATCGATATCGAGGTGATGGCCGCGGACCGGGAGGTCGCCGAAGCCGTGAGCCGGAAGATCACCCGGCTGACCCATCAGAGCAAGGCGTTTCGGGGCCACGCACTTTCCATCGTGCAGGATTGTCAAGGCAGCCTGTCGATTCAGTTTCACAAGTTGCCGAAGATCAGTCGGGCGGAACTCATCCTCCCGGAGCCGATCCTCACGCGGGTCGAGCGGCACACGACCAGTTTCAACCGCCATGCCGATCGTCTGCTCGCCGCCCGCCGGCACCTGAAGCGGGGCATTCTCCTCTACGGCCCACCAGGAACGGGGAAAACACTAACGGCGATGTTCCTGGCCGCACAGATGCCTGGCCGGACGGTCGTGATCCTCACGGGTTCGGCAATGGGTGGCATCGAGACCGCTTGCCGAATGGCCAAGGCCCTCGCCCCCGCGACGGTCATCCTCGAAGACGTGGATCTGATCGGGACGGAGCGTCACCATCAATCCATCGGAGCGAACGCACTGCTGTTCGAATTGCTGAACGAAATGGACGGACTCGAAGATGACAAGGACATCATCTTTCTGCTGACGACCAATCGGCCGGGCGAACTGGAGCCCGCGCTGGCATCGCGACCCGGGCGGATCGATCAGGCCATCGAGATTCCCCTGCCGGACGCGGACTGCCGTCGGCGACTCATCGACCTTTACGGTCGCGGGTTGAATCTGGAGATCGACGACCTCGAAAGTTACATCCTGCGTACGGAGGGCGTCAGCGGATCGTTCATCAAGGAGTTCCTCCGCAAGGCGGCAATGTTTGCCGCCGAGGAAACAGATGCCATGGAACTGGTGATCCGCGACAAGCACCTCGACGACGCGCTTTCCGAATTGCTGGTCGCGGGCGGTCCGCTGACCCAGAGCCTGCTGGGAGTGGTCGCTCGGCCGGCACCGCCCGTCTGTGAATCCGGCGGTTGCAAGTGATCATGTGCTGAAAATCAGGAAGGCCCGACCAGAACACTCGTTCTGGCCGGGCCTTCGTATTCTTTGTTCGGGCCAGTCTTAGAAGTTGAAGAGGTAGAACGGCGAGGCAATTGTGCCCGCAGTTTGCAGGAACTGGTTGACGCCCGCGCCCCCGTCCAACACGCCGAAGATACTTCCTGCGGCATTGTTGATTTCGATTGTGTCGTTGCCCGCCCCTAGGTTGGCATTGACGTTGTATGTCTGGGCACCAAGGAATTGGAGCAGGGTGCTGCCGCCGCCGGTGCGGACTGTAATCGAACCCGAGACATTGCCGTTAGCGGCGAAAGGAATCGTGCTGTTGCCGTTCCCTTGAGTAATGTTCACGTTTCCGGCGATCTGGGCTCCGATGCCACCGCCAGTGTACGTGATGTTACCGTTGCCCGTGTTGATCGTGAGATTGCCGTTGATAAACGTCGGAGCGGCGAACACGTTGAGGTTGATGGAGTCGTTGCCGTCGAATGTGTTCAGATTCACATTGCTGTCGAACTTCCCGGAACTGAGATCGACATTCTCGGCACCGGAACCACCGATGTAGCTGAACGCACCATTGACATTGGTGACCGAGGCCGCGCTGGAGGAAACGGCGAAACCGTTCGCGCCCGCGCCCAAAGAGGCGAGCATCTCTCCGCCGACGGCCATCCCACGGAGGAAGATCGTGTCGGCCGAGCCACTACCGATGATCCGTACGGAACCGGCGACCGTAACGAGATTGCTGCCGCCAGAATTGCCTTCATTGAGTGACAGGCCGAGGGAGTCGCTTCCGGGCGAGAACATCACGTTGTTCCCGTACAGATCATTCTGGCTCGTGCTCCACTGGACGTTGTTCGCTCCGGTGACATTGACCAGACCCTGGAAGGAAGACACACCGGAGCCGTTGCCAAGGCTCACGTTGTCGCTGCCCAGATTGCCATCGAGTGTCACCATGCCCGCGACAGTACCGATCGCGGACGATCCCACGGCGTTGACGCGAATGGCGTCGTCACCAAGACCGGCACGAACGGCCAATGCGCCGGACAGACTGCCGCCGGCCATCTCCAGGCTGAACGAGTCGTTCCCATTGCCGAGATTGGCAGTCAGATTGCCGTTCTGCGAGAACGCTCCGAGGTTCACAGTCACCGTATCAGCGCTATTGCCGCCGTTAACCGTTACGTTGCCTGAAACCGCGTAGGTTCCGAGGTTTGCGGCATTAACACTGACCTGGAAGGTGTTGTTGGCCGTGGCGAGCAGCGAGATCGCATTGGCCGTCTGATCGCCGGTCACGGTCAGGCTGCCGCCGACGTAGCTGATCGATGCCGCAGGAGTGAGCCGGGTTTCCAGGCTGTTGAGCGAGAGACGGGTCCGATTGGTCATGGAAGTGCCTCGATGGTGTACCGGTTGCGCCGCGCAAGCCCAACCGGCGGTTAAGATCACGAAATTCAAACTGGGGATAGGGTTTACCTAGTTCGCGTTCGTCGACATTGCCGTTTGCGTGGATCTGATGTCATAGATCTCGACGCTCGGCTTGCTCGATTTACTGGTACACTCCGCACAATCGGAATCTCACTCGGCCAAAGCCGAATAGCCCCGGTGTTTTGTTAAAGTTGGACCGAGTGTCAAGCCGCCAGACGACGCGACTCGTCGACGTTGACGGTATCACGCACGGAGTACGACGACTTGCCCTGGCTTTCGAAGTAGGTCCGGCTAATGACCTCGCCGAGCAGCCCCATCAGGATGCACTGCATCCCGATCAACTCAAACATCACGCTCAGGAGCAAGAGCGGGTTACCGGTCATGAACGTTCCGCCGGTGATCTTCATCAGCCAGGTGGCCGCGAGACTGACGACGCCGAGGCCCATGAACGCGAGTCCGGCCGTCCCGAGGAAGTGCATCGGCCGGGTGATGTAGCTGTCCAGAAACTTGACCGTGATCAGGTCGAGGATGACGCGGATGGTTCGGGACAGGCCGTACTTGGTCGCACCCGCCGTGCGGGCGTGGTGTCGCACGGGGATCTGCGTAACCCGGGCACCGTATTGAATCGCAAGTACCGTGACGAACCGGTGCATCTCGCCGTAAAGCGGCAGGCTTTCCGCGACATCGCGGCGCATGGCCCGCAGCGTGCAGCCGAAGTCCTTGAACGGGACGTGGAGTACCCTCCGGATGATCCAGTTGGCAATCAGGCTCGGCACCTTGCGGACGAACAGCTTGTCCTGCCGGTTGGCCCGCTGGCCGAGTACGGCGTCGTAGCCTTCGTTTAACTTGTCGACCATCAACGGGATGTCGGCCGGGTCGTTCTGCAGGTCGCCGTCCATGGTCACGAGGACGTCGCCGGACGCGAAGTCGATGCCGGCCTGCAAGGCCGCCGTCTGGCCGAAGTTGCGGCGCAGTCGGACGACCTTGATCCGGTTATCATTGTATGCGTGCCGGCATAGTTCCGCATGCGTACCGTCGGTCGAGCCGTCGTCGATGACCACGATCTCAAACGGCCGACCGGTCGGGTCGAGCGCGGCCCGGATGCGGTCAAGCAGCGGCGCGACGTTCGCCTGTTCGTCCTTCACCGGGACGACGATCGAAAGTCGTTCGTTCATCGGATTCACCCTGAGCGGGCGACAGCCGGCCGGCGAGGTACACGCCCCCGCCGACAAGACTGGTCGCCGTCTGTACGCAGAACCAGAGCAGGGCAAGCGTGACGGCATCGGACGCCGACACGCCCGCGGGGGCGAGAAACACCGCCATGCCGCCCTCGCGCAGGCCCATCCCGTTCAGGCTTATCGGGATCAGCGTGACGAGCGTAACCATGGGTGCGGCAATGCCGTAGAAGACGGCTGGCACGTCGAGATTTAACGCCATACCAAGCATCAGTACGAGCACGGCATTGAGTGATTGCACAAGTACCGAAAGCGCGGTCGTGTGGAGCAGGACCGTCGGTCTGGCGCGGAAGATCGTCACCGCGCCGGTCATTGTCTGGGCCATGCGGGCAAGTTTTCCGGGGAGCGGTAACCGGTCCAGGATCGCACCGATCCACGGTAGCGACGCCACTCCGAGGAGGGCCCCCGCGCCGAGGCCCCAGACGGCCATCTGCAAGCGGACCGGCATATCTACTGGGCTGATCGCCAGGGCGGCACAGGCGATCATGATCAACGCGAACAAACCGCTGGCCCTGTCGAGCAGTACGCTGGCGACGGCCGCGAGTTTACGCCCCGATCCCCGGGCGATGTACACGGCTTTCACCGCGTCGCCACCCACGGACGTGGGGAGAAACAGGTTGAAGAACATGCCGATGAAGTAGATGCCTGTCAGCCGGGCGAGCGAGTCGGAGAATCCGAGCGGGCGGGACAGCAGCAGCCAGCGGATGCAGCAGAGGAACTGGCACACGATATAGAGCGATACGGCCCCCAGCCACCAGCCCCAGCGGAGCCCACGGAATGCTGCCGCGACGTGGGCGAAATCGACTTTCGACGCCAGCCAGGCGAGGATTCCCGCGCTGACGACGAGGCGCAACGCGAGGCCGAGCAGCGGTCGGCCGGCCCGGGTGTCGTGCGCGTGCATGAAGATGGTTTCACTGGCATCGCTCACGGGACGTGCAACTCCGCTTCCAGTGGTTCGCTCCCGAGCATCGCGAATGAGATGTCGGGAGTCTCGTACATGTCGGCCGATAGCGTGTATTGGCCGGGCCGGGGCAGGGCGTCGATCACCAGTGTCAACTCGATCGATTGGCCGGGCGGAACCGTCGCGAGGAACAGCCCGGACGTGCCGGCCTGAAGAGTCTTTCGATCCGCGTCCGCGATGCGAAAGCGCAGGTGGATTCCCGTGCCGGTGCCGGGACGCAGGTGCCATGCGTCGGCCCCGAGGTTTGTGGCGCGAACCTTCAGGGCCTGCGGGCCACCGACCTGTAGCGATGACGGACTCAGAAGTTCCAATCGCGCCGGAGATGGCCCTGCCGCATAACCCGAGGCCGCGAATCGCCGCAACTCGGTCGGCGAGTGCGCTACGCCCTCGTGTTGGAGCCACGATTCGTAGAGATCAAAAAACCGCAGCATGGCCTCTGTCCGGCCCAGGGATACGTGGCCGTACCGCGGGCTCAACTGGCCGCGGGCTTCCGCGGGTGTCGCGCCGGCATACAGCATCGATGCGATCGCACTGGCGAGACCCGTGCGGTCGACGCCCCGCCGGCAGTGAATCAACAGCGGGTAGTCGGCCTGATCAAGGATTTCGACCAGCCTGCGGATTTCGCACGGCGCGGGCAAGCGGCCCGCGGAGAGCGTCAGGTCTTCCTGGGTGATGTCGACGGAGGCCGTGGCTCGCGACTCAGCATCGTACCAGTCAAAGGTCGGCCAGCAGCCGCGGAGATTTATCACAGTCCGGACGCCGAGCCGACTACATTGCCCGGCGAGGTCGGATTCGGTGAGTTGGGCGCAGCGGTAAACGTGTCCGGGGATCACGGGCCGGAAGTTGCGCCCGATCAGGACGTGGTGCCCCTCGGCGACCGTGGCGGCGATCAAACCGGCGGCGAGACCCCAGAGAAATCGACCAAAGAAGCGCGGCATCCTGCCCCACTGTGCGTGGCTTCCCCGTGCCGTCCGTGGGACGGGGGATCGTATGGTGACAGAAACCGGGAATCTCGTAAAGACCAGCCGCCGGTCACGCCAGACTAGGCTTTCTGCAGCTTGCCCTGCCATTCGTCGAGCAGGGTGTTGACGTGTTTGTACGTGAAATCGAGGTTCGCCAGCTCGTGGGCCAGATCGATGGCCTTGGCGTAATCACCGGCGTCGGCCGTGCCCGTGGCGAGCTGGAACAGCACTTCCTTGCGGGTCGCCTCGTCGTCGGGCGCGAGCTTCTGCAGGGCGTCTTCGAAATTCCGTTCGGCCAGCCGCCAGTTGTGCCGGGCCTTGAAGCCGTGGCCGAGGTACAGTGATGCTTTTGCTGCCAGGCGGTCTTCCTTGCGGGCCGATTGAAGTTCCGCGATGGCCGCATCAAGTTGCCCGGCCCGGAGGAGCCGAATTCCGAGTTCCAACCGGTGCTGCATGTCGCCGGGGTATCGATCGGATTTCATTCGGTAGATTTCGAGTTCGCGCGAGTTGATTTCTTTCAGCAGGTGGGCGCGGTGCTTGCGCAGTTCCTCGTCGCTGTGGTGCGACTTCAGCCGCTCTTCGGTGTGATGCAGGTCCTTGCGGAAAGGCTCGACTTCCAGTTCCGCGAGCATCGCCTGAAGGTCGAAGTCGCTGCCGGCGTGTTCGAGTCCCTTGCGGACCATCGCCGCCGCCTCGTCGTATTTGCCGTGCTTTTTCAGATTGTGGGCCAACTCCAGGTAATGCCGCGGTTCCGTGGGCTCGGCCGCCAGCTTCTCCTGCAGGCGGACTTCGTACTGCGACGAGCGGTCAGCTACTACTTTCTGATGATGTTCGCGGGCCGTCTTCATCGGGTCCGCGCTGACGGCCGCCTCGTCGTAGTGCCCGCGTTTGATCGTCTCGCTGGCCGCGAGGTCCTTGGCTTTTGTCGATGCCTCGGGGTCAGCCGGCAGCTTCTGGCGGACCATCTCCCAGAGCTTGATGGCCTGAGCGAAGTGACCGCGTTTCTCGAGCAGGCGGGCCAGGGCCCGATTCACGTTGATATCTTTGCCGTCTTTCTGCCGGGCCTCGGTGAGAATGAAGATCCCGACGTCGTGAAGGCCGAGGGCGTCGGCCGACTCGCCCATTTCGAGCTGCGTGCCAGTATCCCAGGGGTTTTTGGCGAGGATCTCTTCGCCGATCTCGAGGACGTCGTAGTGCTTGTGGTGCCTTTTGGCCGACTTGAGCTTGGCCTTGGCGCGGGCGGAGGTCATGAAGCTGAAGAGGCCGCCCTTCATGTTGTCTTTGTGCTTCTTTTTCTGAGCGCGGCGCAATTCCTGACGGTAGATGAGGTTGGCGGGATCGATCTTGCAGCAGGCGAGGAGGAGTTGTACGCCGTAATCAAGATTTCCCGTCAGGATCACCTGCCGGGCCCGATCGAAACGCTCGGCAGCGATCCGGCGTTGTTCGGGGCTCGGGGCGTGACGGCTGTCTGCCATAGGAATTGCCCCCGGTTGTACTTAGGAAGCATAGGCGAAAACCGCGGGATTGGGAACGGGATTCAGGCCGGGGCGGCCGGATCGAGGTCGCCCGCGATGGGCGGCGTACGCTCCAGAGTGGGCTCCGCGAACCGCATCGCAAACCAGACCATCGCAACCGCGGAGCCGATCGCGGGAATAGTCCAGACGGCCGGCCAATTGACCCCTGAAGGCCCCCGGCAGGCGTCGACGACCGTACCGGCCAGCCAGTTGCCCGCGAACGCGCCCACGCCCAGCGTCAGCAACGAGACCAGCCCCTGTGCGCTGGCTCGCAAGTCGCGCGGGGCGGCCGCATCAACGAACAGTGCGGCAGCAATGAAATAAAAGCTGTAGCACATGCCGTGCATCGGCAGGCCCACACTGATCAGCCAGGTAAGACTACCGGTCGCGTACAACACGTACCGTACGACAGAGCAGGCCAGACCGAACAACATCATCCGCTTCAGCCCGAACCGGTGACGTACCAGCGGGATCGCGAGGATGCAGCCGATTTCCACCCACTGGCCCACCGTCTGCCACGCGGCCGCATGCTGCAAGCCGAGGTCGACGAGAAACCGGTTCAGGTAGATGTTGTGGAAAGAAGTCAGCACCGTGCTCAGAAGCGTGACGAGGACAAAGGTGCGAAAGGTCGGCCGGGCGAACATGCGGATAGCCGGCAGCCCCAGCATCTGTGAGAGAGTCTTGCCCTCATGGGCCGGGGGCGTGTGCGGCAACAGGAACGCATACATCCCGAGCAGGAAAGCCGACACCGACGCGAGCAGTAGCGGCAGCGGGGACACCGGCGAAACAAACAAACCGACCCCCATCCCTGCGACCAGCCACCCCAACGTGCCGACGACCCGGACCTGCCCGAACTGATGTGCCGGGTCCGGGAGATTACGCAAGGCGATCGCCGTCGTGAGCGGGATCGTGGGCATGTAACAGAGGGCGTTGGCGAAGAACAGGCCGAGCAGGATGGGCCAGGTGTCTGACGACGGTGCGGTGTTCGTCAATCCGACGCAGTACCGGTTCATGGTCAACAGGACGCCCGCGCCGCCAATGTGCAGCATGCCCAGCACGCGCTGGGCCTCGAAGAACCGGTCGGCGAGCAGGCCGACGAGGAACGGCGCAATGGAGCCGGCAACAGCGTGGGTGGCGTAAAGAAGGCCGACCTGCTGGCCGGAGAGGGCCAGCCCGCCCTCATGCGGCGGAGCCATCAGAAACGTGGGCAGGGTCACGTTCCAGACGCCCATGATGAAATACTGCAGAAACATCATCGCCGCGAGGCGGGTCCGCATCCGGCGACCTCCTTTCCATCCAAGATAGGACCGCATAGACCTCTCGTATTGCGAGGGCTTGCCGATGCGATTGTCCCTGCCGTTTCTGCTGTTGTTTGCTTTCCCCGCATGGGCCGGCCCGCCGAACATTGTCGTCATGATGACCGACGATCAACGGTATGACTTCATGTCGCACATGGGCCACCCTTTCCTCAAGACGCCGAACATGGACCGGATCGCGGCCGAGGGGGCGCGGTGTAAGAACATGTTCGTCACCAATGCCCTGTGCGCCCCGAGCCGGGCGACGCTGATGACAGGGCATTACTCGCACAGCCACGGCGTGCGCGACAACATGGGCTCCAAACTCCGCGACGACGTGCCCTGGATGCCCGACCAACTTCGCGCGGCCGGCTATGAAGTCGCGTTCTGCGGCAAGTCGCACGTGCCGGGCCACTTTCGCGAAAAGAACTGGGACTATTATTTCGGATTCCGCGGCCAGGGTAACTACCTCAAGCCCGTGATTGCCGAAGGGACCGCGGGCGAGGACAAGCCCTACGACGGCTACATGGACGACGTGGTCACCGATCACGCGATTGCCTGGATGAAGAGGCCGCGAACAAAACCGTTCGCCCTGTTCCTATTCTTCAAGGCTCCGCACCGGCGATGGGACCGGGCCGAGCGATTCAAGGAGCTTTACAAGGACGTCGAGGTAAGAAAGCCGGAACTGTGGGATCACCCCGGGGCCGGCAAGCCCTCGAGCTTCCTGATGGCGGCCAACATGTTCGGCCAGTTTCCGGATACCAAGGACTTCGGAGCGATGGTCAAGGATTATTGCGCCTGCATCGCCGCCGTCGACGAGAACATCGGCCGGGTGATGGCCACGCTGGAGGGGATGAAGGCCCTCGACGACACGGCCGTGATGTTCACGTCCGACAACGGATTCTTCATGGGCGAGTGGCAGCGGTTCGACAAACGATTCATGCACGAGCCGTCGATCCGGGTGCCGTGGCTGATCCGTTACCCGAAGCTCGCCCGACCCGGAACGGCGATCGAGCCGATGGTGATCAATGTCGACATCGCGCCGACATTGCTCGATCTGGCAGGCCTGAAACCCTCCCCGGCAATTCACGGCCGGAGCATTCTCCCGTTGCTCAAAGGCGACACGTCGGGCTGGCGCAAGGACTGGCTCTACGAGTACTTCGAATACCCTGACCCGTCGCATGCTGTCCGTAAGAACCGCGGTATTCGCACGGAGAAGTACAAGTACATCCACTACTTCGAGAAAGTGCTCAGCACCGACCGCGAGGAATTCGAGCTTTACGATCTTGTCGAGGATCCTCAGGAAAAGGTGAATCTCTACCCCCGGCCGAAGTACCAGCCGGTGGTCAAGGAACTTCGTGATCGGCTGGAGCAGTTGCGGCGCGAGACGGGCGAAACCGAGTAACTCGACAGGCTTGATGAATCCACATGCCGGCCCGGCCCGTACTCACTTCAACATCTTCCGCACGATTCCATTCGAGGACCATGTATGCCGGGCAATGAAGATGCGCGAGTCAGATTGGCCGCCAGCAATCTGGTCGGCGTCATGGACAATAAATCCTCCCAGCACAAGGACAAAGACTCGAAGGCGGCCGCCCTGCGGATCGGAAAGTTCGTCAACGGCCGGGACATCAAGGAGTGGCAGGACTGGGGCGGTGTGAAGAAGGGCATCAGCGTCCCTGAGATGATGCTCGACAAGTGCATCAAGCTGCTCCAGGACGCCCCGCTGACCTTGAACATCGAGCCCTATAAGTTTTTCGGCGCTCCGGTCGCGGGGACAAAGATCCAGTCGATCTGGCATCGGCTGCGGTCGAAGGGGCCCGGCTACGGCGACTTCCGCGAGAATGCCGAGAAGATCATGTTCGACTACGACACCGGCGACATGTCTGTCAACGGCGTCGACGTCGGTGGCGACATCCGGAAGTACGGTTCGACGGCCGGGTTGGGGCCCAACGGGCAGCCGCGGTCCAATACCTTCGTCGCGGACATGCGGCCCAAGTATGCAGCCGTCAACTTCACCTGGGCGAAGTTCGGAGCCGCCTGCACGTACGGAATGTCCCACTTCGTTTTCAAGAACTACCTGCGGTTCAACGCCACGTACGCCCCGCGCGACAGCTTTGGCGTCGAGTCCCAGCTTCAATGTGGCACCTATTTCAATCTCGCCCCGATCCTCGTCCACTGCGCCGAGTACGTACTCAAGCAGATTCTCGATACGGCTCGCACGCGCGTCCCGCCCGGTGGGCCGCCGGATCCGCCGAACGCCCCGATCTTCTACCACGAAATCAACAAAGGCGGCGATAACGCCAAGGGCAGTGAGTACATCGAAGCGCTGCTGCACTGCGATATCGTCTTCAGCCGCGACGTGGAGAAGATCCGCATCGCCCGGCAGGAGATTGCCGACAAGAGCACGGCCGACCCGGTTACGCTCAAGCGATTTACTGTGACCAAGAAGACGATGGAAAAGAACATCAAGGCCTTCGCCAAGCAGCACAATCTGGGCACCGCCATCGAGTACTTCTGACACTGGCGCAGATAACCAACCACGAAGGCCCAAAGACACGAAGGAAGATACGAAGAAGAAAAGAGACGGGTCGGGCGATACTCGCCCGACCCGTCTCTTTCTTGCCTTACTTTTGCAATCTACAGTTCTTCCGTCAAACGCCGGCTGCCGCGCGAAGCGATTCTGCCTTGTCCGTCTTCTCCCAGGTAAACGCCGGCAGTTCGCGGCCGAAGTGGCCGTGCCGGGCGGTTTCCCGATAGATCGGGCGGCGTAGGTCGAGCGTCTCGATGATGCCTTTGGGCGTGAGCTGGAAGTGTTTGCGGATCAGATCGACGAGCTGGTCTTCGGTCACGCCCGGCGCGACGGTGCCGTTGGTGCTGACCCAGACCGAGAGCGGATCGGGATAGCCGATGGCGTAGCTGAGCTGGACTTCACACTGGCGGGCGAGACGGGCCGCTACGATGTTCTTGGCGATGTACCGCGCCATGTAAGCGGCTGACCGGTCGACCTTGGTCGGGTCCTTACCGCTGAACGCCCCGCCGCCGTGCCGGCCCCGGCCGCCATAGGTGTCGACGATGATCTTTCGGCCGGTCAGGCCGCAGTCGCCGTGCGGGCCGCCCTCGAGGAAGCAGCCGGTCGGATTGATATGGTAGATGATCTCGCCCTTGATCAGGTCCGGTCGCTCGGCCTTGAGCGTGGGAAGGATCAGGTCATCGATTAATTGCTGTCGGGCGTCCGCTTTGAATTTCCGATTGCCGTCCATCGCCGTCTCGTCGTGCTGCGTGCTGAAGACGACCGTGTGGATGCGGCCCGGCGTGCCGTCGCCGTTGTATTCGACGGTGACCTGGCTCTTGGCATCCGGCCGAAGGAATTTGATCGTGCCGTCCCGTCGAAGCTGAGCGTGGCGCTCGACGAGTCGGTGCGATAGGTAGATCGGTAGCGGCATCAGTGTCCGCGTCTCGTCGCAGGCGAAGCCGAACATCATTCCCTGGTCGCCAGCCCCACCCGTGTCGACGCCGACGGAGATGTCGGGCGACTGCGAGTGGAGCAGGTTTTGCACGACGCAGGTGTCGGCCGCGAAGCCAATCTTCGGGTCGGTGTAGCCGATCTCACGGATGGCGTCTTTGGCAAGCCGTTTGACCGCTTCGTCGCTCAGCGGCGCTTTTGTCGTGATTTCGCCGGCCACGGTGCAGTGGTCGGTCGTCACCAGCGTTTCGCAGGCGACCCGACTTGTCGGGTCGTGCTGGAGGCAGAAATCGAGGACGGCATCGCTGATCTGGTCGGCCACCTTGTCGGGATGGCCCATGCTGACGGATTCGCTGGTAAACAGGTAACGCGACGAACTCACGGGTGCAGTCCTCGGGTGGGAGTCGTGTTTGCAACGGGTATTATAGAGCGATTTGCAATTCGGCGAGTCACGCCCGGCCGAGGATGTATCGCCCGGGATCGACTTCATCACGGAGGATGCGGAGTTCCTCGGCCGTCGGTGGCGAGGTCGATTCGAGCGGTTCGCAGACTCCGGGCCGGAATCCCGTGGCCGCCAGCACCTGTTCCAAGGTCACATTCGGGTGCAGGCTTTTCACCCTCATCCGACAGGTATCCGGATCGTAGTCGAACACCGCGAGGTCGGTAATCACACGATGCGGCCCCGCGCCGGGGGCGAGCCCGGCCGCCTCCCGGGTCCCGGGCCCGTCGAGAAAACCCGGAGTCGTGCGGAAGTCGAGTTTCTCGACAAATCGCCGGGCGTTCTGCTGGGTGACGACCAGCGTCCGCCAGCAAAACGAGGCCAGGTCATTCGCGCCGCCCGAACCGGGGAAGCGGACCTGCGGCTTGTCGTGGCTCCCTGCGACCGTGCTGTTCAGATTGCCGTAGGGGTCGATCTGCGCGCCGCCGAGAAACGTGTAGTCGATGAGCCCGCGCTGGGCCATCTGCATGATCTCGGCCATGCTCGATGCCATGAGCCCGCGATGGTAGGTCCGCGAGTCGCCAACGCTGACGGGCATGGTCGGCAGAATCGGCGCCATGCCGCCGGCCTCGAACACGATCGTCAGGCCCGGGGCGTGGGTCTTCTGCGCCAGCATGGCGGCCGCACACGGGATACCGGTGCCGACAGCCACGGAGCGGTTGTCTTCGAGCGCGCGGGCAGCGCAGACCACCATGAGTTCAATCGGAGAGTATGTCACGAGAGAAGCTCCTGCCGACGGAGTTCGGGCATCCGGGCCAGGCCGCCCGACGCTTCAAGGTAGCCGGCGAAGTCGGGCACGCCGAAGATCAGCCGGTCGAGGAATAGGCGGAACGTGTCCACATCCTTCTCCGCGGACATCCATTCCTTAAGGTGGGCCTCGTCCGTGAAATAGTCCCCGGGCATGTTGGCGGGGTAGCTGCCGTACGGGACATGGCAGACAGCGTCGACGCACAAGTACGGAATGGCCGTCAGGTGCGGGGCCGAGCGGATCTCTTCGGTATCGATGATCCGCTCGCAGGTGATGATCACACGCTTCGAGGCCCGGGCGAGGTCCAGGTCGGCGACCGTGGTGCCGCGGAGCCTGCAGTTGCCGAACCGGTCGGCCTCATGGACGTGAATCGCCGCCACATCCGGCGACAGAGCCGGAACGAGTGCCACGATCTCTTTCGTGAACGGGCATTGAGCCGTCGCGGCCGCGCTGTATTGAAACGTGTCAGTTCCCAGCATCGATCGCATCGGTAGGAACGGTACTCCCATCGCCGCGGCTTGCAACCGGACCGCCAGCGCGTAATTCGACCATTCGCACGATTGAACCGTTCCGGATTCCATCACCCGGCGGGCGTTGGGTGAGAGCCCGCGGGCCTCGAGGCCCACGATGTACGCCGCGTCCACGGCCGCAAGCAATGGCTCCCGGCCCGGCAGGTTGCCCGCGCACATCAACTGAAAGTCGTGCGTCGCAGTGTGCCCCGCGAAGCGGAGCCCGCGCCGACCTTGCCGAAGCACCTCATGGCACACGGCCGTCGGGATCCGGTTCGTGCCGAACCCGCCGGAGGCGAAGTAGTCGCCGTCATGAATGAACCGGCGGACGGCCTCCGCCACGGACATCTGCTTGTCCACGAGGGCCCGCGATTTTTCGCGAAGGGCGGCGCGCAGGGCGTTCGCAGAAGGATCGGAGAGGAGCGGCCCGTGGCCGCGCGGGAGTGTCGCCATCGGAATTCTCGCAGGCGGTCTGCGAATAACTTAGTCAGAAGCCGCGGGGCCGTCCGCCGGGCACGCGGCCGCCCCTTGCATCGCTATCATGGAAGAGTTCCGGGAGTAATTCATGTTACGCGCCGCCGGCCTCGTCTTCGTCCTGCTGTCCGCCCCGCTGATGCTTGCTCAGCCGGCTCCGGACGCCGGCACTGCAGTGTATTCCAAAGTCGTCCGTTCCACGGTGTGGATCCAGTCGCAGCGCGGTTCGAGCCTGGCGACCGGCACCGGATCGCTGATCGACGCGACTCATCGGCTGGTGCTGACCAATTACCACGTTGTGGGCGACGAGAATCGGGTCACGTGTCTTTTCCCGGCCTATCGCGACGGCAAACCGATCGCCGAGCGCGACTTCTACATGCAGAAACGGCGTGAATTGGGCATCGCCGGAAAGGTGCTGGCCCGCGACCGCACGCGCGACCTCGCCGTCATCCAACTCGACCGCATTCCCGACGGCGTACCCGCGCTACCGCTCGCGCCTCGCAGCGTCAGCCCCGGTCAAACGGTCCATTCGCTGGGCAACCCCGGCGGGTCCGGCGCACTGTGGGTCTACACCCCGGGCAAGGTCCGACAGGTGTACATGAAACGCTGGCGGGCCGACCTCGACGGGCGGGTCGCCGAGTTTGCTTCGGAGGTCGTGGAGACTGATTCGGCTACCAACCCCGGCGACTCGGGTGGGCCGCTTGTCGACGATTCCGGCAGGCTTGTGGCCGTCACGCAGGGCGGAGCGCTCAAGGCGAATCTGCTGAGCACCTTCATCGACATCTCGGAAGTGAAGAAGTTTCTGAACAATCCGGAAACGCGACGGGCCACCGGTTGGGACGGGACTTCGCCGGACAAAGACGCCATCGTCGCGAGTCGCGACGGGGGCCGGTTCTTCTCCGAGTCGGCCTGGAAGGCATTCCAGGACACAGCCCGAAAACTTCACAAAGAGCACAACCTCGACATTGTGGTCGAGACGTACGCCAACATCCCGGACGGGAAGACGGATCGCGTCAAGGCCATGCCCGCCGACGAGAAGGCTCGCTTCTTCAAAGAATGGGCCCGGGCCCGCATCCGCACGGAGAACATCGCGGGCGCGCTTCTCATCGTCACCCGCGAGCCGACCTACCTGCACGTGGAATTCGCCGACCACCCGCGGGTGAAGGGCCGGGGCGACGACGCCCGCAAGATCACCGAAGCGGTCATCGGCAAATTCAAGGAAAAGAAGTTCGACGACGGGCTCAAGGCGTTCGCCGAGCAGTGTGCCGAACTCCTCGCGAAATAGGCGGTCCATCTCGCATGATCATCGACACATCGTCGGCCACACTGATCGACATTTACACGGCCCTCGTCGGTGTGGTGACTCCCCGGCCGATCGCCTGGGTGACGACCGTCGACGGAGCAGGGCGGATCAATCTCGCGCCGTTCAGTTTTTTCAACGCAGTGGGGTCCAAGCCGCCGACGGTGATGTTCTGCCCGGCCCGCAAGCCCGACGGAGGCGAAAAGGACACGCTGGCGAACCTCGCCGAGGTGGCCGAATTCGTCGTGAATTCGGCCACCGCCGAACTGGCTGAGGCGGTCAATCAATCGTCGATCGACCTCCCGCGCGGCCAAAGCGAGGCAGAACATCTGGGCTTGGAGTTGATCCCGTCGTTGCGAGTCCAACCGCCGCGAGTGGCCGCAAGCCCGGCGCACCTTGAGTGCCGGGTTCGGCAGATCATCCGCCTCGACGACGGGCCGAGCGGCGCGAATCTCGTGCTCGGCGACATTCTGACGATCCACGTCAGCGACGAAGTTCTCGATGAGCGGGGCCGGGTGGACCCGAAAAAGTACCAGACACTGGCCCGACTCGGCGGAGAATGGTATTGCCGGGCGACGGACCTGTTTACGATGAAACGCCCCGGCTGACGGGTCACGGGAGTTTGCCGCGCAGGCGGTAGAGTTCGATCAGGGCGCGGTCGGTCAGCTTTTCGCCGGCCCCGGGTTCGCTGACGGCCACCGGCAGTGTCGAGCCGTAGCCGCCCTCGCTCATGGCTTCGATTGTCGGGAAGTATTGCTGGTAGTCGTTGCACAAGCCGCAGATGATGAGGTGGTCCATTCGGGCCCGGCGTCGCAGGCTGAGAGCGTGCCCGCTGAACATCTCCCCGGAAAACCCGACGATCCCGATGCGATCCGAAAGAAGGCCGGCCGAGAGTTCGGGGCGGACGCCGGTGCGGTACTCGGCCTCGTAATGGTCCACGAGTTTCGGGAAGAACGCCCGGCCGAGCGCGAGGCGGACCAACGGGTTTCCGATGTCCAGCGCGCAGCGGAATTGCATCTCGGCCCGAGCCGCCCGCAGTGGCCCGATGGATGGCTCCCAAGTCACCGTCTTCCAAAGCGCGAGCGTCTCATCGGCGAGTGATTCGCCGAAGTCGGCCGGCGTGCCCTTGCGCGGCGGATTGGCCGTCAGGTCGCCGGAACAGCCCTGGAGAAACAGACAGGGAGCGGACGTCTGTTGCTCGATTCGGCGGGCCATCTCTCCGGGCCAATCGGCCGAGTATTCGAGGAGCTTGGAGTCCAGCATCGTCGGGTGGGCGGCGAAATTGACCAGCGTGGCCACGGGCTTGCCCGTCGTCGATTCAACCCGCACGACCGTTAGAGTCTTGTCGACCGGAGTATCTGGACGCTTCGAGTGACGATTGCGGTTCAGGCCGGTCTCACGGGCCGCGACGCCAAGTCGGGCCGGCATCAGATTTTGCGTGCATTTCTTGATTAGGTCGACCAGTGTGTTCTCAAGAATCCGGTTGTAGGGGTTCTGCGGGTCGGGCAAATCATCGAGTTCGAGGACCGGGCCGTGGTGGGTATGTGAGGCGACGAGCCATATGTGGTTTAAAGACAGTGGGGCGAGTCGCTCCCGAATGCGAGCCATCGAATTCCGCGTAGGCGGTCGGCCGAGATCGAGCGAGACGATCGCGAATTTCGTCGACCCGTCGTCCAACACCACGCATCGAGCCTGCAGGCGGTCTCGCACCCCGACGGCCGGCGCATCGTGCCGGGCGGCATAGCCCCACATCGGCATGCCGGGCGGTGGCGTGATGTCGGCGGTGGCCGCGCCGACCTTCAAGTCGCCCGCCCGGGTGATGCCGTGCCCGGCGAACACGATGATTGCGACGAGCAGTCCACGGAGAGCGTGAACAGGAATGCGGAGCATGGCGAGGACCGTCCCGGGCTTGAGGTTCTTTCCGTTGTATTCCCGGAGTGGGCAGCGCAACGGCGTGGGAAAGAATCCGGATTCGGGGCTTGAAGCACCCACTTAGAATCGCAGCGCGGGCCTCGGGTTTACGCAATCGTTACTTGCGGACCCGGCAAGGCCGGGGAAACGGGAAAGGTGGGCGAAACTGTTCGGCCGGTCGGCGGAGTTTTGTCGAAAGAGAGAGCGTCAACGCATTGTCGGTGCGTGACGGGGACTACCCCGACGGATCGGGGTGGGCGACCTGAGAAGAAGAGCTAAACGGCGCGAGCCGCGGAATTCTCCCGGTCTTTGTGAAGCGGGGGAACCGGATGACCGATAAGTTCCACGGGCAGGGCGAAATGAGTCGTCCCGCCCCGGAACCCCGGGCCGACAACCCGGAACCCGCGGAGCGCCAAACCCCCCACGCCCGCGCCAACCGGCACGGAGCGAGGACCAGCCGCACGACTGCGACCGCCGGACGAGGCGGAGCAACCCGGCGGTCTCGGAAGGGCCTCGCAACGCCAAAACGGCGCGATCCGAACATGGAGTGCCTGCGATGAAGAAAGTGTTCACGACAGGTCAGGTCGCGAAAATCTGTAAAGTCGCGCCCCGGACCGTGTCCAAGTGGTTCGACAGCGGCCGCCTCCGCGGCTACCGGATTCCCGGCAGCCAGGACCGCCGCATCCCGCGGGAACAGCTCATCAAGTTCCTGAAAGAGCACGGGATGCCCCTGGGTGAGCTCGAAAACGAAGAGTGGCACAAGATCCTCGTGATCGGTGCCGAGAAGCTGTTCATCGATCGCGTCAAAGAACTGCTGCCGGAAAACGACGACTACAAGTACGAGATCGCCAACTCGGGCTTCGAGGCCGGCATCCAGGCCGAGAGCTTCCACCCCGACACGATCGTCATCGACCTGGCCCTCGGCCGGAGCGAATCGATCCAGATCGCCCAGAACCTCCGCCGCAACCCGAACTACGAAACCACGCTGATCGTCGGCCTGGCGAGCGAAGACGAAGCCGCCCCCGACAAGCTCATCGAATACGGCTTCACCGAAATCTTCAAGAAGCCGTTCGACGTCGCCCTGCTCGGCGAGCGCATCCGCACCCTCGCCGACCAGAAGCGGGAGAACTTCTAACAAGAAGTTGCAAGCAACAGAAGAACGCAGGTGAGGCCGAAAGACCTCCCCTGCGTTCTTCTGTTTTGAAAGCAATTGAGCCACAGAAGAACACGGATGAACGCAGATCAGAGATCGAAGGCCAGAGGTCAGAAGTCAGAGGTCAGATCTGTATGGATTGGTTCGATTTGTTCCGTATCTGACTTTCAATGGGATCTTTCACTCTGATCTGCGTTCATCTGTGTTTATCTGTGGCTAGTTTTTTAGGCTCGCGAGGTCGTCCCAGAAGCCCGGGTATGTCTTGGCCACGCAGCCGGGGTTCTTGATCACGATTCCGGGCACGCGCAGGCCGATCAGGGCCAGGCTCATGGCCATGCGGTGGTCGTTGTACGTCTCCAGTTCCGCGCCGTGCATCGGCCCCGGAGTGATCGTCAGCCCGTCGGGCCGTTCATTGACCTTCACTCCCAACTTGCGCAGTTCGGTCGCCAGGGCGGCAATCCGATCGCTTTCCTTGTGCCGGATGTGGGCGACGTTGCGAATCGTCGTCGGCCCCTTGGCGAAGCACGCGACGGCCGCCAGCGTCATCACGGTGTCGCTGATGTCGTTCATGTCTACATCGATGCCGCGAAGCGGTTGGCCGTGAACGACGTTCCAGACGAGATCGCGTCTAACGAGACAGCCCATCTCACGAAGCAAATCAAGAAACCGGATGTCGCCCTGCTGAGTGATGAGTTCAGGAATGTATCCGCCGACCATCACCGTGGATTGCAGAATCGCGGCGGCGGCAAAGAAGTAACTGGCCGCTGACGCATCGGCCTCGACGATGACCTCCGCAGCACGCGGTGCCTGCGGGGCGATGGCCCAGAGTGCGTTGCCGGCCTGTTCCACGGTCAGCCCGTGATCCGCCATTTGTGCAATCGTCATGTCGACATAGGGACGGGACACGAGCGGCCCGTCGACGGTGATCATGACCGGCCCGGCCGCCAGCGGTGCGACCATCAGCAACGCGCTGAGATACTGACTGCTCGTGTCTCCGCGGATCGTGATGTCGCCGCCCTGAAGGCCGTGGGATTCAACGACGATGGGCGGGCAATCATTCGCGGATTCACTTTCGGCCCGCACCCCGAGTTGGCGCAGCGCGGCTAGCAGGTCGCCCATAGGTCGCTCACGCATCCGCGGAGAACCATCGAGCCTGAATCGGCCGCGACCGGCCGCGACAAGGGCGGTGAGGAACCTCATTGTCGTGCCGGAGTTGTCGCAAAACAGGTCGGCGTGATCGGCCGGGATCAAAGCTCCGGAATGGTGGGCGACGCTGATCCGCTCGTTGTGCCAGTCGACGGTAATCTCGAAGCCGAGTCGGCCCAACGATTCGATCATGACCTCTGAATCGTCGCACTGCAAGGCACCGTGGATGAGGCCCGGGCCAGACTGACTCGCGAGGGCCGCCAGCACGAGCGCGCGGTTGGTCATGCTCTTACTGCCGGGGACACTGACAGACGCATAGGCCGGTCGGCTGATCGGTTCGATGGCCAATCGGTCGGGATACGCCCGGCTATTCATACGTCACCCGAATCAGGAACAGCCCCTCGGCCGGGGCCGTGTCGCCGGCCTTCGAACGGTCCTCGGCCCGGAGAATTTCGCCGACCTGCGACTCGGTGAGTTGTCCACGACCCACTTCAATGAGGGTGCCGGCGATGGCCCGCACCATGTTGTACAGGAACCCGTCGGCCTCCACGTCGAGCCATAGGTAGTCGCCGAACCGGTTCACCGCGATGTGCGTGATTGTCCGCACGCTGCTCAGCCGGTTGGGCCATTCGGTCTCGAAGCTGTGGAAATCATGCCGGCCCCGCAGGTGCTGGGCCGCCCGGTGCATCGCGGCGGCATCCAGTTTCTTCTTCACATGATGCGAGTACTTCCGCAGAAACGGGTCGGCCGTCGGCGCGTTGCGGATCACGTAGCGGTACAGCTTTCGCTTCGCGTCCTTGTTCGCATCGAAGGGCAGGGCGGCCTCCCAGACCCGGTGGACGACGACATCGGCCGGCAACCGAGTATTCACGGCGCGGAGGAAGGCGTCGCATGGGTAGGGGGCGGTCGTCAGGAAGTTCGCCACCTGACCCACGGCATGAACGCCGGCGTCGGTCCGGCCGCTGGCGTTGAGTCGGACCCGGGTCCCGCCGGTCATGGTCGCGGTCGCGGTTTCGAGCGTCTCCTGCACCGTCCTGTAGCCCGGCTGCGTCTGCCAGCCGTTGAAGTCGGTCCCGTCGTAGGCCAGCAGGTAGACGAGATTGCGGACCGGATTCATGTTCGCATCGCCAGCAGGGCCTGCGCGACCTGCACGGCATTGGTGGCCGCACCCTTGCGGAGATTGTCGGCGACCACCCAGAACACGAGGCCGTTGGCCACCGTCGGGTCTTTCCGAACCCGTCCGATGAATACTTCGTCGCGGCCCTCGATATCGAGCGGCAGCGGCACCGCGTCGGGCAGCACCACGCCCGCCGCCTTCAGCCAAGCGTTTTTCGCATCGTCGACCGAGAGGGCCCGTTCGAATTCTGCCGTCACGGAGATGCTGTGGCTCACGCGGACCGGCACGCGCACGCAGGTCGCGACGACCGGGACATCCGACCCCAGGATCTTCCTCGTTTCCTGCACGACTTTGGTTTCTTCCTCGGTGAAACCATCCGGGTCGGTCGTCCAGTCGTGCGGCAACACGTTGCCGGCGAGCCGGGCCTTGTGCGCCTGCGGCGCGGGAACCGGCTTGCCCTGTCCTAGGGCCGCCAATTGAGCGTCCAGGTCGGCGAGACCTTTCGCACCTTTACCGGACGAGGACTGATACGTGGAGACGACAACTCGCTTGATCCCGGCCGCCCGGTGCAGCGGTGCGAGCGCGACGGTTAGCGGGATCGCAATGCAATTTGGGTTCGCGACGATCCCCTTGCGAATGTTGTGAAGTTGGTCCGCGTTGACTTCCGGGACCACAAGGGGGACATCCGGATCCATGCGCCACGCGCTCGAGTTGTCGACGACGACGGCCCCGGCCCGGGCCGCGATCGGGCTGAATTCCCTGCTGACTCCCGAAGGCGTGCTGCTGAGGACGATGTCGACGCCATCGAATGCTTCGGGCCGGATCGCACCGACTTCGTAATGCTTGCCGCGAAACTCCACGGGCTTGCCCGCGCTGCGCGACGACGCAAGGAATCGAATCGACTCGATCGGGAAGTTCCGCTCGTCGAGGACTTTTCGGATCAACTCGCCGACCGCGCCCGTCGCGCCCACTACTGCCAGGTTCACGCCCACAAATTCTCCCTCGAATGGCTGAGCGGTCATTCTAACCGGGGATGCCGCGTGTACCAGACGCCGAGCAGTATGCACAGGAGCAATGCAGCCGCAGAAACCCACCGGCCCTGCGTTCGCCGGACGGAGTCGAATCGAAACTCAACGACGTGCCGGCCTGCGGGGACCGCGATTTGCAGGAAGTCCGACTCGTAACGCTTCAACGGCACTGGCTCACCATCGAGCACGGCCCGCCAGCCGGGGTGCCAACTCTCGGTGAAGATCAATGTGTCGTCGGCGGGTGTGTCGATGTTGACGGCCACGCGGCCCGGGCGGTCAGTCGTCAACGCAATGCTTCCTCGCATGGCCGCAAGTCTCAGGCGTGGTGCGCCGTCGACGGGTTGCCAATTGAGTCCGTCATGCCGCCAGGTCGTTCCGGCCAATCGTTGCACCTCGGGCTTCGAGTAATCGAGAGCCCGCGGCGGCGTCAGCCCGACGTAACCGCTTGTGTATGACCAGCCGCGAAGCATCAGCGTGTCGCCGACAACGTCGCTCGTTACCAGCCGGCCGTTCGGCTCGCCGGGCGGTGCAGGCTCCTGCGCAATGAGTTCGGACAGCGGAAGAAACTTGTAGACCGCGATGGATCGGAATCCCCAGTAGCCCAGATCCGCGAAACCGGCCAGCAGCAAGAGAGGCACTGCGACAACGGAGCACCGACGCTCCGACAAGAGGAGCACCGTCCCCACGGAAAGGGAGATCGCGCCCCATGCGCCCCGGGAAGTAAGGAACGGTCGCGACTCGGCCGACACCCAGGTGTCCCACCATGAGCCGGCCATTGTCCAGGCAGCTATTGGCAGAACGAGCAGTAGCCAGCGACGATTGGGTCGGGAGTTGTTCTTCGTCAGATCGTCGACGAACAGTGCCACGACAACGGCCGCCGCGAGGTGGCTGAGGACAAGGTATCGGCTCGGACACCGGAACAGGCCGAGAATCGGCAGTCGGGTATACACCCGCCAGAGAGGCGTGAATCGGCCCAGCGCGAGCGGCACCGCGACGACGAGAATCACGAGCGACCACCGGCCGAGCGTCGATGCGGGTAGCGATAACTTGCGCTGCGAGAGAAACCACACCGTGGCGAGCGTCGCGAGCATGCCGCCGTACACGGTGTATTCGTGCAGTTGCATGAACTCGTTGAACCGGGTCGGCGCGACGAGTTGCAGTAGCATGGCCGGCGGCAGTGAGAGCATGGCCTGAAATTGCGGGTCGTAGGCGGGCCGTGATGAGAGTCGGGCCGCCTCCATCGAAGGCCAGAATTGCGCGAACCCCACCGCAATTCCCGTCAATTTGCCGACCGACCAGTAGACCGGTGCCACGTTCCGGCGAGTAATGAATAGGACGCCGACGTACCCGGCCTCGGCCAGTCCGGAGAAGTAGACGTATTGCGGGTAGCCGAGCAAGAGTTGCGAACCGGTCGCCAACGCAATCCCGATGGCGGGGAGCACGCGCGAGCGGGTGTCGACTGCGTTGAAAAGAAGATCAATCAGCCAGAGCAGCCAGGGGATGTGGGCGATCACGGCGATGGCGTTGGTGTGCGGCCAATGCGGCAAAGTATAGCCGGAGAACGTGGCAGCAATCGCGCCGGCCAATACTGCCTCCTTCGACAGACCGTGACGCCGGAGGAAGAGTACCATGCCTGCAAACAGGAACGGATAGCTGGCAAAGATCTCGAGGTTGAACGCCGTGGTCAGGGGCAGGAACTGGTAGAGCAACCGGTGCCAGGGGTGGTCCATGCCGACCTGGCCTTCACCGTGGCAGTCGTAGCCGCAAAAAAGATGCGGGCACCAGCCCGGGTCGTCGCCGGAAAGAAGGCACTGCTGATAGAAGTGCCGGAGCGGCAGGTGATACCGCCCGAGGTCGGATTCGACTGGAAGCGTCTGAGTAACAAGCGGAACGGCGAGGAGCGAGAAGCCGGCGATGGTGACAGCGACGAGAACAAAAATCCGCATAACCCGCGGGCCTCCGTTCCCGTAGGATTCGCGTCGCGATGTGGGCCGAGCCGGTCAGCTGATGCGTGACACGGTGACCAGATTCCTCAGTCGGCGTTCGCCGAGGACGGGCATGATCGCTTCCTGGGCCAACTGCTTGTGGAAGTAGCTGGCGACCAGACCGCGGACGACGACTTCGTCGTCGCTCTCCGCCACGTCGAGTGCTCGGATCTGCGGAATCGGGTAGTCTCGGATTGTCTGGGCCGCGGTGGCGGCAAGGACAGGTGACATGGCGTTACTCCCTTACGCCGGGTTGCCAAACCTGAGGATGATTGTAAGCGTCCCCTTGCAACTACGCAAACATTTTCCGGTCCCGGGACCCGGGCGGGGCGGGCGATCCCGTCTCGACACGCGGGTTATTTCGGCTGAATCACCTGTGCCGCCAGCAGGCCAATTGTCAGTAATCCGAGGGCGATCCGATACCAGCCGAACGGCGCGAGCCCGTATTTTTCGAGCGACTTGAGCATCCAACGGACGCACAGAAAAGCCGAGACCGTCGCGGCCACCAGCGAGACGGCGGCTGGCGCGGGGGCGATCTCCGCTCGGAGCTCCGACCAGTACTTCACCGTCTCGTAGCCGGCCGCCGCGAGCAGGGTCAGCCCGCCGAGCAGGAAACTGAACTCGAGCGCGGCCGAGAACGTCAGCCCGATCAGCAGTCCCCCGGCCAGCGTGACGAGGCTGCGACTCACGCCGGGGCAAAGAGCGATTGCCTGCATCAGTCCAATCAGGATTGCCCCGCCGATCGACATCGTGGCGAGCGACCGCGTCCCCGGCTTGTGGTGGCGCCAGGACTCGATGATGAATATGGCCAGCCCACCCACGATCCATGCGCCGGCAACGACCCAGAGGTTGAAGAGTTGCTCTTTGATGACTTTCTTGAGGGTGAGACCGATCACCGACGTGACCGCGAATGCGATCAGAAGTCGGATGGCGATCTGCCGGCCTTCCGCGGACCGGCCGACGACGCCGCGAGCCAGTTCTCCGATGCCCCGGGCGTACGCGCCGATGACGGCCAGGATCGCCCCGGCCTGCACGGCGATTTCGAACGCCTTGTGGCCCTCGGTCTGCTGTAATCCCAGAAGCTGAGTTGTCAGCAGCAGGTGACCCGTCGAGCTGACAGGGAGGTATTCCGTCAGCCCCTCGACAATTCCGAGGAGCAGCGCTTCGCCGATGGTCATGCGGTTAAGACCCGGAGTGGATAATGGCCGGCCGTGCCCGGTCAGCCGGGCGGGAGCGCGCGGGCAGCCTCGGCGAGCGTCTTGTCAAAGTCGGCCGGGGGCGAGTCGAATCGCTTCACCCGGATCTGGCTCAGCAGTCGCTGGCCTGCCTCGGTGGAATGAGCGTTCTGAAGACCGTCGCGTAACTTTGTCACAGTCGCGGCATCGAGCTTATCGCTGCGGTACGCGAGGACGCTGGGCGGCAGGGGTGTCGATTCAAGAAGAACCCGCAGTTTAGCCCGACGCGACGGCTTGCGCCGCTCGAACATCTTGAGCGCAGCCGCATCGACGAGCGCCGCTTGGGCCGTGCCATCGACCACATCGTCGAGCGCATCTTCGAGCGACGCAGGATTGGAGACCTTCGCAAAATGGCCGGTCAAAGGGGAGCCGGGCGCGGGGCATTTGCGGGTCAGGAACTGCAACGCGTCGTCAGTGGTGTCGGACGGGAGGGCCAGCGTTTTGTCTTTGAGCCCGGCTACGTCTTTGGCCGGTTCGGTCTGGGCTACGACGAGGACGGCCCGCAGTGCGTCCGGATCCGGCACCGCGATCACGAGTGGCCGAAGAGTCTCGTTTTTCGGCCTGTTCCAGGCAAAATCGAGCCCCGAAAACACGACCAGTTGCACGTCGCCGTCGGTTAGGGCCCGTCGGGCATCTGCTCCGGCATCCATCATGACCACATCGCCCTCGAAGCCGGTCTGTGCGGTCATGACTTCGCGGAACTGCTTCTCCAGCGTCTGCTGCCGGGCCCGGGGCACGTCGCGGAGCATGGCGCGGATCAGGCCGACCTTGATCTCCCGCGGCGGTGCGGCCGCCAGGGCCCCGATGGCGAGCGTTGCAACAACTGTCCGAAACCCGATCATATCGCGACTCCGACGGCAAGACGTTGCATCCGGGCCGGGATGTGCCTACCAGTGATGGTATCGAATTGCAGGGAGCAAGCCGTGCTGACCGCGGAACAACTACTGGACAAGATTAACAAGCTACGGAAGGATTACTCCGACGATCCGGAAGACGAAACCTATCAGGCGCTGCATCACACGATGCTGTTCATGTCTTACAAGGTAGGGCTCCTGAAAGAGTATTTGCAGGAGGCTGCGGAACGGGAGAGGGCTTCGCGACCAGAGTAGGTCGGGCATAGCCGTACCGCGCCACGGTATCGCCCCAATATTCATCTACCTTGGCGCGGACGTCCGGGCTCGCTTCGGCCGTGGTCGGCTTGTAGTCCTTCAGAGTGGCGAGATACGCCTCAATGGCCGGCCGCGCCGGTGTGAAATCGCCCAAGCCGAGGGCCCTGTAGAGCTTTTCCATCTCCCCGAGCGGCTGGGCCATCAAGTCTTCGTAGCGCAACTCGTAAAGCCGGCCGGCTGGGATGCTCGCTTTCCCGGCTTCGTATCCGCGGAACAGACGCTGGCCCGCTTCGAGCACGGTCTTCTCCACCTGACCCAGGTCGACGTTTTCCATCGTGTGGAAGTGGTAAAGCGCGGTCCACATCTTGATCGTCGAGGGCAGCAGGCGGTACGGTTCGCGGACAATATGGACGAACGTCGCATTCGGAAACCGGCGAACCAGTGCGGGGATGCGGGCCGTATGAGGCGGCGACTTCAGCACGAGTCGACGGCCCGGATTCTTGAACGAGACCTGCCGAAGAAACGACTCCAGTGCTGCCGACCATGCGTCCTGCCGCTTTTCGGAGATGCCCCGGAAATCAAGCCAGTCGAAATCGACCGGGCGGGTATTCGGGAACCCGATATGGGTGTAGTAGCTCGGTTGGCCCATCAGCATCAGCGCGAATTCATCCTCCTGCGGGCTGTCCCAGGTGATGGGCAGGTCGTCCATCGGCCGGCGCTTCGGCAGCAGGTACGGCATGGCCAGCGTGATAAACCGCTCGGCCAGCAGGAAGTGGTTGGGCTCCAGGCACTGGTAATAGTTCGGATAGGTGTGCCGGGGGTCGCGGATCAGAAGCTCGTGAAGGAACGTCGTGCCCGATCGCCAGTGACCGAGGATGAAAATCGGGTCGGTGACCCGGGGAGTCTTCCGGACGCGGTGGCGCCAGAAGATCTGCTGGATCAGCCAGCAGACCGAGTGAATAAACGTCACGATCGATGCGATGGCGGCGACCCACAGATACCGCAGTGAGACTCGGAAGTGGTGAACGCGGAGGAAGCGGATCCAAGTGAAAAAGTCCGCCCCTTCCCAGACGTGGGGCATCCAGCCGTCGTTTTTCGGGGCAGTACTCACGGTTCGGTCGACCGTCCTTGGATGTTTTCGCAGAGGTTGCTCTAGTCGGAAGGGCCCTTTGTGTCTAGGATTAAGGTGCGGCGTGGAGCAGTGGTAGCTCGCCAGGCTCATAACCTGGAGGTCGTAGGTTCAAATCCTGCCGCCGCAACTTCTTACGAAAAAGGCCGGCCCTCGGGTCGGCCTTCTTTTTTGCCATGAAGTCGTTCACCCGTCACCTCACTTTTCACCTGCCCGAGCGGTTCGGGTTCGTAAACATCACGCCCGATGTCGAGGCGTGCCTTGGGGAGTCCGGGATTCACGAGGGGTTGTGCCTCGTGAACGCCATGCACATCACCGCGAGCGTGTTCATCAACGACGACGAATCGGGGCTGCATGCCGACTACCGGAAGTGGCTGGAAAAGCTGGCCCCCTTCGATGCGTCGCCCGCCATATACGCCCACAACCGGACGGGCGAGGACAATGCTGACGCTCACATGAAGCGGCAGATCATGGGTCGGGAGGTCGTCGTGGCTGTGACCGAGGGCCGGCTCGACTTCGGCCCGTGGGAGCAAATCTTCTACGGCGAGTTCGACGGTCGGCGGCCCAAGCGCGTCCTGGTCAAGATCATCGGCGAGTAGCCGGCTCAGTTTTTCCCCTGAGCCTTCCACCACGATTTCCATGCGGCGACGGCCTTCGCCCGCTCGTCGGCCGAGGCGTTGGCGGCCGGGCCGAAGTCCTGCCCCGTCAGCCGAGCCAGCGCGACGCCACACGCACGGACTACCCACGGCGCGGAATCGTCGAGGGCTGCGATCAGGTCCGGGATCATCTCCTTGTCTTCCTTGATTGCACAGGCGACGGCGGCCGCCCGACGTAGCTCTTCGGCCGGGTCCTTCAGGCAGGTGCGGAGCGTCGCCGGGGTCATCCGGGCCAGCCGTTCCGCCAGCGCATTGCGGAGTTGCTTCGGCCAGTCGCCGTCAGTAGACGGAATGAGCCGGGCCAAGGCGTCGGTGTAAGTTGGGCCCTTGGCTTCGCGGTACTCAACGATCAGTTTGGCCCGCTGTTCCGCGTTCGCATCGACGAATCGCCTTGTCAACTCCTCGACCGTGGGCGTGGTGTCGATGACCGGGGCGGTGCCGTCGGTCTTGAGTTCGGTCGTCCGGTTCGGGTTGATGAGGCTGGCGAGGTCTTTTGTGAAGTTGGAGCGGGCCAGAAACAACAATGCGAAGCTGGAGTCGACTTCGATACCGTACTGGTTGCTCCAGAGTCCCTGGGCATCCTGGTGGGCGAGAATCCGCCTGCAGCCGGCCTTGTACCAGTCGACACCGAACGCGTTGGTCACGCCGTAGGCGACGGCCGCCCGTTCGAACGACCACAACATGTAATAGTCGGGCCGGGTGCCGACGACTCCCGCCAGACTGCAATCCGCAACGAACTGCTGCGTGGCATAGCGGAAAGCCAGTTGGACCATGGCGTCCTTGAACGGGTCGTGCGACTTTGGTGTCTTTCCTTCTCCCGAGGGCGCGCCGGGCGATTTCATCCGCCGTTCGATCTCCGAGCCCATCTGCAGCAGGAGCGCGAGCAGGCCAGCGCTTGTTCGAGCGCCGTTGGAGCCCGGATCGGTGAGCGTGTACCCCCAGCCGACGCCGACAGCCTGCGGAATGGCCGAGCGGCGGAAGCGGGCGCCGGTGATGCGGAGCGGCCCTTCCACGTTGGTGCCCGAGCGACGACCGGCCCACAGGCCGAGTATCGCGAACTGGGTATTAGACGTGTCACCGAACGGCGAATCGGAGTGGCGAATGCCAATGTCGCTGGGGGCCGACCCCGAGGGCGTGGGCAGGCCGTAGCTCCATCCTCCGTCCGGCTTTTGTCCTGCAATGAGGCGGGCCGTCAGCGTTCGGATCAGGGGTGCATCGTCCTTGTCGCCCAGCCGGTCGAGGAAGATGATCGCCAGCGAGACGCCGTAGGTGTGCGAAGCATTGGCGATCTGCTGGCGGACGTACTTCGCGCCGGCAACGACGGCCGGGTCGTCGGTTGCGACCCCGGATTCGAGAAACGCCAGCAACACTAGTGAAGTCGACCCGGCCTGATAACTGCCCCAGCTTCCGTCCGCTGCCTGGAGGCGGCGCAGTCCGGCGATGGCGCGGTCGACGTGCGGACGGACTTCGGGAGGAACATCTGCCCGAGCGAATGGTGCGAGCAGGAGCACGGCGAGAATGGCACGCATCGACCGTCACCCCCGGCGGGCAATTCAGCGTATCACTTCTTCAGAAAGATCGCCATCTTGGCGCGGGCGGCCGGGCTGGCGAGCAGCGGCACGAACGATTCGGACTCGACCTTGGCGCCCATCGGCAGCGGCAATCGATTTCCGAGGGCCAATACCTGAAGAGCGATCTCGCCAGCGGTCTTTTCCTCCGCCGGGAGCGATGCGAGTAACTCGCGGGCCCCGGTGATCGTGCCCGCGGGGGCAGGCTCGCGCTTTTTCGTTCGGCGATCCTGCCACGCTTCCCTCGGCGACACTTGCAACAGGTCGACGGCCGCACTTTCGAGGGATTCGCCGGGTGCCACGCGGTCGACGAGCCCGGCCTGAAGTGCCTCGTCGGCCGAGAGCGATCGCCCGGTCACAAGCATTTCCGCGGCGCGGTCGAGGCCGATGATGCGGGCCAGTCGCTGGGTGCCGGCCCAGCCCGGGATCAGGCCCAGCTTCACCTCGGGCAGGCCGAGCTTGCACTTCGGATGGGTGCCTGCGACGCGGAAGTCGCACGCCATCGCGACTTCCAGTCCGCCGCCGAGGCATGCGCCGTCGATCGCGGCCGCCACCGGGATCGGCAGCGATTCCAACGCCTGAAGAACGTCGAGCCCTTTCTTCACCAGGGCCCGGGCGGGTGCAGGGTCGTCGGGTGGCAGAGAATACAGCTCGTTGAGGTCCGCGCCGGCGAGGAAGATACCGGGCTTCGCGCTCATCAGCACGAGTGCGGAGACGTCGGCCCGCCCGGCCACGTCGGCGACGGCTGCCCCGAGGGCGTCCCACATGGCCGAGCTGAGCACGTTGGCTCGGGATTCGGGTTGATCGAAAGTGATCCGGGCCGTCGGGCCCAGGTATTCCAGTTTCAACATGGATTCCAGTTTACCCGGTCCGGAACCGTTGCCAACCGCTTGCCGACCGGTTACCCTCGAAACATGCGAATGTCGCGGCGGGCGTTTGCGGCAGCTATGCTGGCGGCGGGATGTCGCACCGGCCCCGCCGTCGAGCCGGAACTGGTCTGGGGCCGGCGTGGTGTGTCGCCCGGCAGCTTCTTCAAGCCGCGAGCGGCCGTGTTCCTGCCCGGCGACATCCTTTACCTCGTCGATTTCACCGCCCGCATTCAGGCGTTCGATGCGGACGGACGGTTTCAGGACATCTGCTGGTCGACGCCGGAATACCGCAACGGTCGGCCCAGCGGCCTCGGCGTCACGCAGTCGGGCAATGTCATCGTATGCGATTCGCACTATCACACGATCCGCGTCTACGACCCCGGTGGCAAGGAACTGTACACCCGCGGCGGCAATCCGGGCAACGACCCCGGCCAGTTCGGCTACGTCAGCGACTGCATCGAAGATGCCGAGGGGTATCTCTACATTTCCGAATTCGGCGCCAACGAGCGCATCACGAAGATGGATGCCGCGGGCAACGTCGTGGCGACATGGGGCGAGCCGGGCCTCGGCCCGCGTCAGTTCAACCACATTCGCGCACTCGCGCTCGGCAAAGACGGCCTCATCTACGTCGCCGACGCCTGCAACCATCGCATCCAGGTTTACGATCGGCAGGGGAAATGGCAGGCGGACATCGGCCGGTACGGTGACGAGCCGGGGCAGTTCATGTACCCCTATGATGTGGCGATCGGGCCGGCGGGTGACCTTTTCGTGGTCGAATTGGGTCACCACCGCGTGCAGAAACTGTCTTTGTCGGGGCAGCCGCGGGCCATGTGGGGCGGTTCGGGTCGCGAGCGGGGCAAGCTCTTCAACCCCTGGGCTCTGGCCGTCGACAGCAAGAACCGCGTCCACGTGATCGACAGCGAAAACCACCGGGTGCAGCGGATCCGAATGTGAACGTGCTCCGCGACTATCTCAGTGACCACTGGCTGGCCGTCGCCCTGTTAACGGTCGGCATTGCCCTGTTCCTCTGGCGTCGCCGCGTTGGCGCCGCGTTCGTGCCGGTCATGCTTGGGTTGGGCGGCCTGTTCGTCCCCGCATCGTGGGGATTCTGGCTGCTGATCGGCGCGGGCGGATTACTGACGCTGAAGTGCCTCTACCTCCTTTTCTCGACGCGCTGGTATGCCGGGCCCGCGACTGCGTTGGCCGGGGCGTGTCTCGTTGGCGCGGGGGCCGTCGCCGCATCGCCGACGGGCGATGCCATTACAGCAACGGCGCGGACGGCCGGCAGCTTCGAAGTGATCTCGCCGTTCTGGTTGGCCGCGCTAGCCACGATCCCCGTAGTGATCTGGCTCAGCCGGAAGAGCCTGGCCGGGCTGGGCCCGGTCCGGCGGTGGGTCGTCGTCGGGCTGCGGTGCCTGGTCATTGCCCTGCTCGCGCTCGCGCTCGCCGAAGTGCGGCTCAAGAAACCGGGTGAGAATACGACCGTCCTGTTCCTTGTAGATAGGTCGCTCAGCGTGCCCTCCGATATCGATCCGACCGTCGGCGACTCGGAGCCGCTGACGAAACGCGACCTGCGCTGGAAGCGGATCAAGCAGTTCCTCAACGACTCCGTAGCGAAGCGAGGGCCCGGCCACGAGCAGGATCAATCGGGCGTGATCGTATTCGGCCGACGGCCCCGGCTCATTCTGCCCCCGGCCGAGGTGCCCCGGCTGAACTTCGCCGAAGACGTGCTCGCCCCGGTTGACGAGAACTACACCGATATCGGCGCAGCGATCAAGCTGGCCATCGCGTCGTTTCCCGAGGGGTCGGGCCGGCGAATCGTCCTGCTCTCCGACGGCAACGAAAACCTCGGCAATGCGGAGGAGCAGGCCCGGGCGGCGGCGGCCAACGGCGTGCAGATCGATGTCGTCCCGCTTGCGGCCGGGTATCGCAACGAGAACGAAGTGCTGGTCCAGCGCGTCGAAGCCCCGACCGTGACGGAGCAGGGCGGGCGCCTGCCGATCCGCGTGCTGCTCCGGAGCTACAACCCCAACGTGGTCACGGGCGAATTGTCACTCAGACAACTCAGCGAAGGCGAGACCGTGCCCGTGGTGGTCGAACCGGGTGCGGGCGTCGTGGAGCGTGGGCCACCCGCGGTCGTCCAGCTTCGACCCGGGCTGAACAGCTTTTCGTTTAAACAGTCGCTGGCCGGCGTGCAGCGCGGCTACACCTACCAGGCGGTGTTCACACCCAAGTCCGTGCAGGGGGGTGTGGAGGCCGTCGCGGGCCTGCCGGGCGACCGCGTCCAGAACAACTCGGCAACGACGCACGTCCTGGCACTCGGCCGCCGCCGCGTGTTGTTCGTCGAGTCGCGGGCCAACTCGGCCAAGAGCGAGACCGACCACCGGTTCCTGATCGATCAGCTCCAGGGCACCGGCGACACCAAGTTTCAGGTATCGACCATTCACTCGGGAGAGTTGCCGGCCAACAAGTCTGAGTTAGGCGTGTTCCTGAGCAACTACGACTGCGTGGTGCTGGCCAACGTGCCGGCCGAGGACCTGAGCACCGAGCAAATGGAGATGATCCGCAGCAATACGTACGACCAGGGCTGCGGTCTCGTGATGATTGGCGGACCGGACAGCTACGGCGCGGGCGGCTATCAGGGGACGGCCATCGAGAAGGCGTTGCCGGTCGATTGCGAGATTCAGGCGGTGAAGGTGGCGGGCCGGGGCGGGCTGGTGCTCATCATGCACGCCAGCGAGGCGGCCGACGGCAACGCCCTCCAGAAGCAGGTCGCCAAACTGGCAATCCAAAAGCTGTCACCCGTCGACATGGTCGGGGTGCTGTGGTACGACGGCACGCACAAGTGGAACATCCCGTTCCGCCAGATCGGAAGCGCGAGAAATGCTCTATTTCAACTCGTTGACCGCATGACCCCGGGCGACATGCCGGACTTCGATCCCGCGCTGCAACTCGCCTATCTCGAACTCACCAAGAGCGAACACAAGCTTGCCACCAAACACATCATCCTGATTTCCGACGGCGACCCGAGCCAGACCAATGCCAACATCCTGCGACAGATGCGCACAGCCGGCGTGACCTGCACGACGGTCGGCGTCGCCACACACGGCGCGCCGGAAAGTCAGCGGATGAGCTCGATCGCGGCGGCGACCGGCGGGCGGTTTTACAACAACCCCACGCCTAAATCGATCCCGGCGATCTACGTCAAGGAAACCCGGACGATCAGCCAGTCGTTCATCTCCGAGAACCGCTTCGCCCCCAAGCTGCTGACTTCCAGTGGGCCGACCGACCGGCTCCAAGCTCCGCTCCCGGCCCTCTACGGGTTTGTCCGAACGAGTCTCAAGCAGTCGCCGCTGGTAGAGATGTCGATCGAGGGCCCGAGTACGTTTGAACAGCGGTACCCCATCCTTGCGTCCTGGCAGTACGGGCTCGGCAAGGCCGTGGCGTACACGTCCGATGCGCGTAGCCGGCCGGGCAGGTCGACCTGGGATCAGGAATGGGCCGGCGGCGAAATGTACAAGAAGTTCTGGGAGCAGACCATCGGCTGGGCGATCCGCGGAGTCGAGAGCGGCAAGTTGGCCGTGTCGTCGGAGTATCGGGACGGCAAGGTGCGTGTCACCGTCGAAGCCCGCGATGACCGCAACCGCCCGCTGACCGATCTGCGGCTCAAGGGGGGCGTGACTGCACCGAACGCGGGTGCCGACTCGAAACCGCTTGAGCTGAAGTTCGAACAACGGGCGGGCGGCGTGTACGAAGCCGAGTTCAAGGCCGAGGAGGCTGGCTCGTATTTCGTCAACGCCCAGGCGATCCGCTCGACGACCGTCATGAAAGACGGCAAGCCGGTCACGGTTGAGGAAACTGACAGCGTCCGCTCCGGCGTGACGGTGCCGTACTCGCCGGAGTTCGCGGACCTCGAAAGTAATGCCGGGCTGATGAAGAAGCTGGCCGCGATCACTGGTGGCGATGTCTATGAGGAAGACGACAAGACGCTGGCGCGTGCGGCGGCCTCGGGTGCGCCGTTCCGCAAAGCGAAGTCGACGCGGGCGCATCAACCCGTCTGGTTCTGGCTGGTCCTGGCGGCGGGGCTGACGTTCCTCGCCGACGTGGCAGTTCGCCGGATCGCCGTGGAGTCGGCCGAGGTGCGCGAGTGGTGCTCGGCCCGCTGGGACGCTCTGCGCGGCCGGACCGTGGAGAAGACCGGTGGCGACTTCCTCGAGCGGCTCCAGAGCAAGAAGTCGGACGTGTCGGCGACTATCGAACAGGCGAGAGCCACCAAGCGGTTCGAGCCCACGGCCACGGATTTCGTGCCGCCTCCGCCGGCGGTGGAGGTTGGCCCGGCCGCTCCGCCCCGGCCAGTTGCACCCGCGCCCGCGGCCGAGTCGGCTGACGATGCCTTCGCCCGCCTGATGAAAGCCAAGCGGAAAGCCCTCGACGAGCGCGGGCGGACCGACGAGCCCCCCACGTGATCAATAGAGACATTTCATGACACAGCCTGTCACCAGACGCCGGGCCTTCACGCTGATCGAGCTGCTGGTGGTGATCGCGATCATCGCCACGCTGATGGGGCTGCTATTGCCGGCCGTGCAGAAGGTGCGCGAATCGGCCAACCGCACGAGTTGCACCAACAACATCCGCCAACTCGCTTTGGGGCTACTGCACCGCCACGATTCGACGGGGAGCTTCCCCGGCCACCGCACCACCATCTCGGCCACGGTCTCACATTCCTGGTGCCCTTACATGCTCAATTACATCGAGCAGGGAAACGTCGAAAGCCTGTACAAATACGACAGGAATTGGGATTCGGTGGACAACCAGCCCTGCGTAGGCATCAACGTGCCGACATTCGTCTGCCCGTCGGCATTCAGCGGGCGCAAGACGACAATCTCGGGCATGACCTTTGCCGCGGTGGACTACTCGCCGATCACCGACGTTGACAGCGGCCTCGTGGCGACGGGATTGCTGAACCCGTGGAACGGCGACCGCAAGGGGCCGATGTCCGGATTTGCGAATAGTCGACGCATTGCCGACATCCGCGACGGCACCGGTACGACGATCCTGATTGCGGAGACGGCCGGTGCTCCGGACCTCTGGCGTGTCGGCAAGTTCGCCGGTCCCAACGGCACACAACGGGCTTGGGCGAACCCGAACGAGGTCATCAACCTCGACGGGTTCTCGCCGGACGGCGTCACCCGGTTCGGTCCCTGTGCGATCAATTGCACGAACGTCGACGAGGTGTACAGCTTCCACATTCAGAGTGCCAACGTGGCGTTCTGCGACGGTCATGTGGCCAACCTGAAGACCGGGCTATCGATCAAGATCATGGCCGCGCTCGTGACGCGGGCCGGACAGGAACTGATCAGCGACAACGACTTCTAATCGGGGAGTACGCAATATGTCCGACGCATCGATGGCCGCACGGGCGGAAGCGTTCCGCGTGGCATTCGGGCGAGTCAGCGACGAGGTCGGTAAGGTCATCGTCGGCCATTCCGAAGTCGTCCGCGGCGTGCTCACCTGCATGTTCGTCGGCGGGCACTGCCTGCTCGAGGGCGTGCCCGGGCTCGGCAAGACGCTGCTTGTACGCACGCTGGGTCAGGCGATGGACCTGAAGTTCAGCCGGATCCAGTTCACCCCCGACCTCATGCCCGCCGATGTGATCGGCACCAACATCATTGCCGAAGCGGCGGATGGCAAACGACACTTCGCCTTTCAGCGCGGCCCACTGTTCGCCCAGATCGTGCTGGCCGACGAAATCAACCGGGCCACGCCGAAGACGCAAAGCGCGATGCTCGAAGCGATGCAGGAGCACAGCGTAACCGTCGGCGGCACGCAGCACCGACTCGAGGAGCCGTTCTTCGTGCTGGCCACGCAGAATCCGATCGAGCAGGAGGGGACGTATCCGCTGCCCGAGGCGCAGCTCGACCGCTTCTTCTTCAAGCTGGTCGTGAGCTATTCCGGCCGGGAGGAGCTGGCGACGATCCTTGACCGCACGACCAAAAACGTCTGGCCGCAGGCGTCGAAAGTCATGGACGGGGCGGAGGTCATGCAGTGGCAGGGGCTCGTGCGCGAAGTGCTGGTCGCGCCGGCGGTGCAGGACTTCGCCATCCGGTTGATCCTCGCGACGCACCCCGGCGGCGAACATGCCGCGGCTGTCACCAACAAATATGTCCGCTGCGGGGCCAGCCCCCGCGGAGCACAGTCGCTGATCCTCGCGTCCAAGGTGCGTGCACTGCTCGAGGGGCGGTATAACGTGAGCTTCGCAGACGTGAAGGCGATTGCGCTGCCCGCGCTGCGGCATCGCATCCTCCTCAACTTCGAAGCCCAGGCCGAGAACATTCCGAGCGATACCATCGTGACCCAGATCCTGGAGTCGCTGAGCGAGAAATCGTGACCGCCCCCGCGCCACTCCTGTCGCCCGAGTTTCTGCACCGGCTGGAGCAGTTGGAACTCGTCACGCGCAAGATCTTCAGCGGGAAGATGAAGGGCGACAAGCTGAGCCGGCGCAAGGGCCAGTCGGTCGAGTTTGCCGACTACCGCCAATACACCGTGGGCGACGACCTGCGGTTTCTGGACTGGAATCTGTACGCCCGGCTCGACCGGCTGTTCATCCGGCTGTTCCTGGAAGAGGAAGACCTTCATGTCCACCTGCTCGTGGACAATTCGCTGTCGATGGGCTTCGGCTCACCGACCAAGTTGCAGTTCGCCAAGCAAGTCGCGGCAGCCCTGGGGTTCGTGGGCCTGACCAATCTCGACCGCGTTGCCGTGCAGGCGTTCAACGACCGGATGACCGAGACGCTGCCGGCCCTCCGCGGACGGCGGAGCCTCTGGCGCATGCTCGACTTTCTCGACAAGCTGGGCCCGGCGGGGCCCAGCGATTTGGCCCGATCGCTCAAGCAGTTCTCGATGCGGTGCCCGGGCAAGGGCATCGCCATCGTCCTGAGCGACTTCATGGACAAGAACGGATTCGAGGATGCGCTTCGGTATCTCGTCGCCCGGCAACTCGACATTTATGTGATCCACATCCTCGCGCCCGAGGAGATCGATCCGACAATCGCGGGTGATGTCAAGTTGATTGATGCGGAGGACGGCGACGCGGCCGAGATCACGGTGAGCCGGCCGCTGTTGGACCGCTACCGGCGCAACCTCGACGCGTTCCGCGGGGGCCTGCACGACTTCTGTTCCCGGCGGGGTATCACCTGCATCTTCGCGCCGAGCGACACGCCCTTTGAGGGGCTGGTGCTCAACTATCTGCGACGGAAAGGTCTGGTGCGTTGAACGCGCTCGGGCGAGTCTGGTTTCCACTGGCAGTGATCGCCCTGGTCGCGCTCGCGCTGCCGGGGATGGCTCTATTCGGGCTGCACGTGGCTGGGCTCGAAGGGCCGACCAACGACTGGCTGCTGGCGAACCTCAAGCTCAGCTTCCACCCCGCGTTGCCCCTGTGGGCGTGCGGCGTGCTGCTGGCCGTGCCTCCGGTCCTCGTGCTGCTCTACTTTTTGAAGCTCAAGCGCAAGCCGCTCGAAGTGCCCAGCACGTTTCTCTGGAAGAAGAGCGTCGAAGACCTGCACGTCAACAGCCTGTTCCAATGGCTGCGTCGCAATGTTCTGTTGCTCCTGCAGCTGCTGGCGGTCCTGGGGCTCATCTACGGCATCCTCGCTCCGAAGTTCTTCGCCCGGGGCGGCGAAGGCCGGCGGTACGTCGTGCTCGTCGACAACTCGGCCAGCATGAGCGCGACCGACGTATCGCCGAACCGGCTGGCGCAAGCGAAGGACGCCGCCATCGCGGAGATCGACGCGGCCGGCGAGTCCGACGCCGGGATGGTCATCGCGTTCAGCGGTGCGGCCGAGATCCGGCAATCGTTTACCACCAACAAGGTCGCCTTGAAGCAGGCCGTGCGCGACATCGGCCCGACCTCCCGGCCCACCCGGCTCGAAGAAGCGCTGGCCCTGGCCGAGAGCCTGGCCAACCCGTCGCGCTCGACGGAAGACGTCGCCGTCCGCCCGGACAACGCGACCCGCACGTATGTCGCCAACGAAGGGCGCACGACCGACGTGCATCTGTTCTCCGACGGGCGATTCCCCGACGTGTCGGACTTCGCCCGCGGGAATCTGAATCTCCAGTTTCACTCGGTCGGCAAGCCGGGGCCTGAGGTCGACAATGTCGGCATCGTCGCCTTCTCGGCCACGCGAGACGAGAGCGATCCGTCGCGGCTGTTCGTCTCCGTTCGCCTGCTCAACTTCCGCCCCAAGCCGGCGAACGTGAAACTCGAACTCACTGTACTCGTCGACGGGCGGACGCAGAAGAGTTACGACCGGTCGGTCAATCTCCCGGCCCGCTTGATCGAGACGCCGGCCGGCGACAGCAACCTCCCGGCCAAGGACATTCCCGGCGAAAACAGCGCGACGTATGAGATTCCGGAACTCGACGACCGGCAGGAGGTCGTGCTGCGGGCCCGCATCGTCGGCCATACCGACGCATTGCCGGCCGACGACGAGGCGCAACTGGTGGTCGGCGTCGTCCGTCGGGCCAACGTGCTGATCGCGGGGCCGCCCAATGCCGTGCTCGATGCGTTCTTCAACGACCGGGCGACCCAGGAAGTATGTGCCGTCCGACGGATCACCCCGGCGCAACTGACGGACCGGGCGATGTATCTCGACCCGGCCCAGAAGGGGACGTTTGATCTCGTGATTTTCGACAGGTGCGTCCCGGCCCGCGAAGAGGACATGCCGCAGTCGAATACGCTGTTCATCGGCCGGCCGCCGCCGCCGTGGAAGCTGCCCGGCGAACCTCAGCCCGAAGGCAAGACGGTCGAGAAAGTCTCGCAGCCGGCGATCAAGGGTTGGGTCCCGCAACATGGGCTGCTGCGGTATCTCTCGGGGTTGCACGAGGTCGGCGTGTTTGAGGCGTATCGTGTCACCGGCCTGCCGCCTCGGACACCGAAGCTGATGGAGGGCGACCGCGATCTGCTGTTGATGTTCACATTGTCGCGGGGTTCGTACACCGACGCGGTGCTGGCGTTTCCGATTCTCAACGACGTCGGCGAGTGGAACACGAACTGGCCGCTCCTGCCGAGCTTTCCCTTGTTCCTGCGGAACACGCTGTACACACTGGGCAACGTCCGCGACGCTTCGTCGGAAGAGAACACGGTACCGGGCGAGGTCAAGATCCTGCGGCCGGCCGAGACGGTGGACCGGATCGAGGTGACCGCGCCCGGGTCGCTGGAGGCCGTCGCCGTCGATCGTGGGTCGCGGGTCGACTTCGCGTTCGCGGGGACGGACAAGCCGGGCGTTTACAACGTCCGCTGGCGGGGCGGGAGCCGGCGATTTGCCGTGAATCTCCTCGACCCGGACGAGAGTAACATCCAGCCCCGGACGTCGGTGACCGTGGGTTCGGAGGCGGTCGTGGCCGGGGCCTCGGAGAAGAAACCGCGGGAGCTCTGGAAGTGGCTGATCCTCGCTGCGCTGGCCGTCGTGCTGGTCGAGTGGTACGTCTACAATCAACGCGTGTTTGTGTGACAGGATCATGACGACCTCGGACAAACCGAAATCGCTGAAGAAGGCGTTGGAAAGCCGGCAGATGGCGACGCGATCGCCCGACGAGTACCGGCACCTCGTCCGCACACACTACGACGGACCGGCCGGCGCGCTGACGGCCGTGTCGGGCTTTCTCACCGGGCACGAGTCACTTGCGGGCCGGCTCATCAACCCCGGGGCGTTTGATGTGTCGAAATGCACCTCGATGCTCGACGCCGGTTGCGGCAACGGCCGGTATTCGGTGCTGATGCGGAAGCACGCGCCGGCCGGGTCGCGGATCGTTGCGTTCGATCTCAGCATGAACATGTTGGCCCGGGCCCGATCGCGGATGGGCACGGATCGCAACGCCTTCGCGGCGGCCGACGTGACGCGGTTGCCATTCGTCGACGGGGCGTTCGACGCGGCCGTGTGCGGGTGGGTGTTGGAGCACCTGCCGGACCCCCGGCCGTCGCTCCGCGAGTTTCGCCGGGTGTTGCAGTCCGGCGGGAAGTTCCTGTTGCTTTGCACCGAAGACACCTGGACGGGCGCGTGGTGCAGCCGGCTCTGGCACTGCCGGACTTACAATCGCGGTGAGTTGCGGAGGTATGCCGAGGAGTGCGGGTTTGCGTGGACCCGCGAGCATTACTTCAGCGGGTTTCACCGCGCACTTCGGCTCGGCGGTATCATCGTCGAGCTGAGCCGGATCTGAATCAGGCCGCGAGCCAGTCGCCGGTCGACTTCAGGGCGGCCATGCGCCGGGCAGCTTCGGGTCGGATGAGTTCCCGAGCCCAATCCGCGATCTGCCGGTCTTTGAGCAACTCGAGCCCGGCGGAGACTTCGCGATCGTATCGCCCGTCGAGCTTCACGGGCCGCAATGATCCGACACCTTCGCAGACAGGCAGCGTCACGCCGAGCACGGTCGCCGCGGTGATGCCGAGCGCGTAGGCGTCCCAGGCCGGGTCGGGCCGGGCGTCGCGCCAGGCTTCCGGCGGAAGGAACAGCGGCGTGCCGCTGACCTCCGCGTCTTCCTCGTCACCTGAGCCGAGATCGACGGCCAAGCCGAAGTCGACGAGCACCGGGGCGGCATCGGGTGAACGCAGCAACACATTGGCCGGCTTGACGTCGCGGTGAACGAGTCGGGCGGCGGCGACGGCGTGCAGCGCGTCGGCCAGTCGGATGAAACAGCTACGCAGGTCGTTCGGACGGGTGTGGCCGAGCTCCGTGCCCTGCACCAGTTCCATCAGCACGACCCAGTAATGCCCGGCCGGCTGGGCCCGCAGCACCCGCAGGACATTGGGATGGCGCACGCGTCCCGCGAGCAGCGCTTCGCGCACGGCCCGGCCGTGCGAGAGCAGTTTCACGGCCACGAGTTTGCCCGTCGCGGTGATCCGGCCCGAGTAGACGCAGCCCTGGCCGCCGCCGCCGAGGTATTGGTCGAGGATAATGCCGGGGATGTCGACGTCGGGGTGGTCGGCCGGGAGTCGGGCGTCGCCGCCAGCGGTGGCCACGGTCGTGCGACCGTCGAAGAGGCGCACGTCGGCCGTCGACAGGCTGCCGGGGTCGAGGCGATTCAGCGCGGCCACAAGTTCGGGCAGCGGCCGGCCCGCAAACGCGGCTGGTCGGAACAGCATTGGCATCTCCTCGATCCCGGAACCGTAGGCCGATAGCCGGAACGGCGTGCGGGATCAACACCAGAACGGTGAGGCCGCGACTTGCTTGCAGGAGATTCGACTCGGCACGACACGAATTTGTAACGCTTACATCAGCGGGCGGGTCGCAGCGTGAGCCGGGAGACCTCCGGCCGGCAGTTCCACCGCAGCGGCTCCCGGCCGGACAGGCCCCGCCCGACGTGCAGCGTCGTCGGCGCTTCGTGGAACACGCCGCAGTCGTACTTGCGGGAATATCGGCTCGGCACGAACAGCGAGCCCACCACGGGCACGCGGACCTGCCCGCCGTGGACGTGGCCGGCGAGCATCAGGTCGACGCGATGCGACTTCGCCCAGCCGATCGCGTCGGGCGAGTGACTGAGGCAGAGCCGAAACGGCCCGTCCGGTGCGCCGGCGAGATCGCTCTCGGGGCGGAACCACGGCGTTTCGTTGCCGATGGCGAGGAGCGGTTGGCCGCGGACTTCGAGTTGGGTCCAGTCGTTGCCCAGAACCCGGTAGCCGGCCCGGCGCAACTCCCGGCGGACGCCCGAGGGTCGGCAGTAGAAGTCGTGATTACCCAGCACTGCCAGCCCGGCGACGTTCCACTGCAGCCGGCCGAGCAGCGGCTTGATCCAGAACATGTGGCGGACCGTGTCGACATAGTCGCCCGTCAGGCATACGAGGTCGGGCGTCGGGCCCTGCGTCAAGTGATCGATGACGGCGTCGAAGAAGGTCCGCGTCGGTGTGCCGTGGAAGTGCAGGTCCGTCAGGTGCAGGATCGTCAGCCCGTCCCAGGCGGCCGGCAACCTCGGGAGGCGGAGCGTCAGGTCCGAGACTTCGACTTCGAGCAGTTCATTAAACGGCAGCCGGGCCAGCCGCCAGTGTTTGCCGAAGCCGAGCGGCTGACCGCGCAGGTCGAGTAGAGATGCCTGCCGGGACGCGACGACGGCCGGTTCACGGCGCAAATTTCGACGCAGCGTCTGGACCGGCAGGATGATGAGCCCCGAGAACAGGCAGATCGCCAGCCAGGCGGTGATCGGCTCGAGCCGCAGTGGGCCGTGCGTGAGCCGGTCGATCCACCACGGGAACGCGAACGCGAACGAGAATACCGCGATGCCGATGAGCAGTCGGAATGTCCGCAGGAACCGGCGGTGGACGGGGCACGAATAGGCGATGTTGAGGGCGACGGTCAGCGCGAACGCATGGCCGATCCACGCGACCGGCAGGAGCAATAGCGGCAGCCAGTTCAAGAGGCGGCGACCGGCTTCGGGGCGGGGCAGGGGTTGAGCAGTACGTCGAGAATCTGGTCGGGACGGAAGGGCTTGAAGAGCACGGCCCGGAGCCCGTCCTGCCGGGCCTTTACGATCGAGTGCGCCGAGTCGTAGCCGAAACAAGTCATCATGACGGGCACGGCATTCGGCTGGAGTTCGCGGAGCTTTCGGTAGAAGTCGTAGGCCGACCCGTCGGGAAGGCGGATGTCGAGCAGGAACGCGTCGTACTGGCCCGAGCCGGCGAGGTCGACGGCCTCCCGGCCCGTGCGGGCGGTCTCCACCTGACAGCCGTACTTGCCGAGCAGGGCGTGAGCCGAGCGGCGGATCCGTTCGTCAGCGTCAGCCACCAGGACGCGTTTGCCGTTGAGCTTCTCCGCGATCACGGCGTCGCGTGGGTTCACGACGCTCGGCTCCGCGAGGCTGCTGCCCACCTTGCGGATCGTGGTCTTGATCGTGCGGACGTTTTCGATGATCCGCCGGAGCAACTCGATCGATTCCGGGTCGCTGGCCGAGGCGTTGTGCAGAAGGCGGGTCGTCGTGTTCAGGATTTCGTCGGCAGGCAGGGCCACTTCGCGCGCTACCGCCTCGACGGAGGCCGAGGCCGTGCTCGATTTCTCGGCGCGGAGCAACTCCAGCGTGTGGATGGCCTGGGCGATCTCGCGGGAGAACGTCTCGGCGAATTGCAGGTCCTGCTCGGTGAAGGCGTCGGCCCGGGGGCTCTCGACGTTGAAGGTGCCGATGACTTCGTCGCCAAACAGGAGCGGCACCGTCATAGAGCTTTTCGCTCCGGCCGCCCCCTCTATGAATCGCGAATCGCAGGCTGCGTCGCTGCACAGGTAGCTGCGGCCGGTCGCCGCGACATACCCGGTCACGCCGTTTCCCTCGGGCCGAGCGTAGAGGTCGAGGGCCGCCGCCTCGGGCATGATGCCTTCGGAGAGCAGCGGCACGAGTCGGCCAGTCTGCCGGTCGAGGAGCCGGATGTCGATGACATTGTAATTGAGGAGCTGCTGGATGAACTGCCGGATGTTGTGCTTGAGGACTTCGATCCGCTCGGCGGGGGCCATCTCGGCCAGGGCGTCGGCATCGAGGTTGTTGAGCGCCCGGCCCGCATGGTGCAGCGCCGCGAGTTTCTGGCGCTTGCGTTCCTCGGCCGTCACGTCGTGCAGGTGAAGGATGAAGCGTTGCGGTCCGGGCGTCGGCAGCGGCGCGACCCGCAGGTCGAGCCATTGTTCGTGGTCGCACTGATAGCGGAGGGTGGGGCTCGCGCCCCGGCGGGCCTGCTCGAAGAGATCGACGAGGGCAGTCTGGCTCATCGGCCCGTGGAGCAACTCGGCCACCGGCCGGCCTGCGACCGACTCGCCGAACCGCTGGCGAAAAGCGGCGTTGCCCCAAAGGATGAGGTTGTGATCGTCGACCACCGCGATCCCGTCGTCGAGTCCCTCGATGATCGCGCCGGCCTCGATCCCGGTCAACGCGGGAGCGACGGGCGGTTGTCCCGCCGCTGGCGTGCTCGGGGAAGAGGGGGCCACTGGAGTGCTCGCAAATAGACGACGGTCCGGCTTAGGAATGATACCCAGACGCCCCGGCCCGCTTCAAGACACAACCGGCACCATCGATTTCCGGCCCCGGACTGGTTTCATTTCATTTCATTTCACACACACCCGTTTCGTTTCACCACCGGAGGGAGGACGCGCGAATTGGCGTAAGAGTAATCTGGATAACGATTAGCGATTTCAGATTGCAGATTTCAGATTGGAGGAAGAGGTTGGTGGCCTGCCAAACTGGCATGACAATGGAGGTCGGAGGTCGGAATTCAGGGGTCTGAGGTGCCCGGAAGTTCGGCCATTCTGGCCGGTGGCCGACGGCCGATCGCGGTGGCGGCGAAAAGCGGACCCACCTCTCGCCGCAGGTGGTAGAATGCAAATAGCTCGGGCCGCGGTGGCTTGGGTGCAACGGGGGCGACCAGGTTTCGACCGGGTAGTCGGAGGTGACGGTGGCGTGTCGTGGTTGATCAGTTGGCCACGTAAAAAGCTGATCACACTTTAACTGCTGAACCGCAGTTTGCTCTGGCTGCCTAAGAGTAGCCCCGGACAGGACCCTTCGCCGGAGAGGGTGCTGTTACCGGACGCAATTCCGGATCTCGACCGTCAGGGGCCCGCAAGGGCTGTACCGAGGGCGATGGTCGTGAACAACCTGCTCGGTTAGCTGCCAGGAACCCCGCCTGTCGGGGTCGGAAGCGGCGAACACGACGGCTTCGGGCCGTCGGGCAATGACAGGCTACACACGTAGAAGCCGGCGCCAAAGCGCCACGGGACGCGGGTTCAATTCCCGCCGCCTCCACTGAACTCAACCCC
>JAIBBI010000145.1 GCA_019694755.1 Gemmataceae bacterium | reverse complement strand
GGCCCCTGATTGGGGGTCCCACATTACCTTTCCGCGGAGTTTTGCCATGCGCCGTCCGGCACGTTTCACCTCGCGTTTTGTGCGTCCCCTTCAGCTTCTGCGACTCGAGGAACGAGCGGTACCGGCTACGGTCGTCTGGCAGGGCGGTGGCAGCAATAACTGGAGCGATGCCACGCAGTGGGTCGGAGGGAAGACCCCGGGCCTAAGCGACGTGGCACAATTCAACCCGGGCGCGCCCGGAGTCAACGTCGATACGCCGCAAACAGTCGCCGGCGTAGAGTTTAATCTCGGCTGGAATGCCACCGCGTCCCTGACCGCCAACCTGACCACGACGACCGGCGCCAGCCTCTGGAACTCGGGCACCGTCAACGGCCCCGGCACGTGGAACGTCGGCGGAGTGGTTACTTTGAACGGCGGGACGCCGACGCTGAACGGCGCGACCATGAATATCACCGGGACGGTCAATCACGTCACCGGAAACAACCTTAACAACAATAGCGCTCAGATCATCATCGGCGTCGGCGGCGCGTACGATTTCCAGAACGATTCCGGCTGGGCCTACGTCGGCGGATCGCAGATCGTTGTCAATGTTCAAGGGACATTGAAAAAAACGGGCGGTCTCGGTGGAAGCAGCGCGGCTGGAATCGTTAATGTTCAGGGCGGCAGTGTCAGTTCAACCTCCGGAACCCTGTACCTCGTCTCGGCCGGCGGCACCCACACGGGCGCGACCTTCAGTGCCGGCACCGGTGCGGCCGTCGATGTCACCGGCGGGCAGGGCGCGACGTGGAAGGGCACTTTTACCGGCACCGGCGCGGGTGCGATCTACATGCAGGGCGGCGCGATCAACGTCGATGCCGCCGGCGCGACCTTCAATTTCCCGGGGACATCGCCGTTTCAGTTCAACGGCGGCTCGATCGTCGGCGGCACGGTCAACAACACCGGCACCATCTGGTTGAACGGCGGTACGCCGAATCTTGATGCGACCGTCTTGAATAACTCCGGGACAATATTCCACAAGACACTTAACAACCTCAACTCCGGCAACTCGGCCGTCCTGAACAACCTCGCGACGGGCGTCTACGACTTCCAGAATGACTCTTCGCTGGTCTACGCCTTCGGCGGCGTCCAGACGGTTAACAACAAAGGTCTGATCCGCAAGACGGCCGGGACCGGCGGCTCCCAGGTGCAAGGAATCGTCAATAATGCCGCTTCGGGTCAATGGGAGGCCCAAACCGGCACGCTCAGCATCGTCACCAGCGGCGGCGGAACTCACGCTGGCGGAACGTTTAAGGCCTCGTCCGGCGCGGTGATGGACCTGGTCGGCGGGCAAACCGCCACCTGGGAGGGCACCTACACTGGCTCCGGCACGGGCAGCATTGTGATCGGCAACGGCAACGTCAACATCGGCGCGGCCGGGGCGACCTTCAGTTTTCCTACTACGACTCCGTTGTTCTGGAACGGTGGCTATATCAACGGCGGCAACCTGCTGAACACCGGGACGATCAACCTCAACGGCGGGACGCCGAACCTCAACGCCACCGTACTCACTAACACCGGCACCATCATTCACACTACCGGTAACAACCTGAATGCCGGGAATGCCGCGGTCATCAACAACGAGACCGCGGGAATTTACGATTTCAAGACCGATTCCTCAATCGCCTACGCATTCGGCGCTCAACAAACGGTTAACAACAAAGGCCTGATCCGCAAGACGGGTGGCACCGGCGGTACCGGCGTTAACGGCGTCGTGAACAGTTTCCCGACCGGCGTCTGGGAATCGCAGGTCGGCACGCTCTTTATGAGCTCAAACGGCGGCACGCATACGGGTGGCACGTTCAAGGCGTCGTCCGGCGCAGCCGTCAACGTGACCGGTGGCCAGAGCGCGACGTGGACCGGTACTTACACCGGTTCGGGCGCGGGGTATGTCGGAGTGAACAGCGGCAACATCTACTTCGGCACCGCCGGCGCGACCTTCAACTTCCCTGTCGGCACGCCTTTCCACTGGTCGGGCGGCAATCTGCAGGGCGCATCCGGCGGTAGCATCCTGATCAATTCCGGCAATGTCCTCATCGACGGCGGAACGGTGAACGGCAACGCCGATCTGACGATCGTCAACAACGGAACCTTTACTCACTCCGCGGTCAACAACTTCAATGCCGGCAACGGATTCGTGTTCAAGAATGAACCGACCGGCGTCTACGACTTCCAGACGGATGTCGGATTGGCTTGGGCGTTCGGTTCACCACCTGTTTTCGACAACAAGGGGCTCGTGAAAAAAACAGGCGGCGCGGGAAACACCTATCTGACCGGTACCGTCAACATGCTCGGCGGCACACTGGACGCCAAGACGGGCGTACTCGGAATTTCCACTGGCGGAGGCGTTCATACCGGCGGCACGTTTAACGCATCCCTCGGCGCCATCATCGATCTGACCGGTGGCCAGACGGCCATTTGGAAGGGAACCTTCACAGGCTCCGGCTCCGGCACCGTGGGCATTTACAACGGCCAGGTCAATGTCGACCCGGCCGGCGCGACGTTCAACTTCCCCACCACCGGTCTGTTGCAATGGAACGGCGGAAACATCCTCGGCGGCACGTTTACGAACAGCGGCTCCATAACCATGGCCGGCGGGACTTCGACGCTGGTCGGCAGCGTGTTTCAAAACAACGGCACGTTCCGGCAGAATTCGGTCAACAACCTGAATTGCGGTAACGGTTCCGTCTTCAATAACACCGGCACTTTTGAATTCCTGACCGACGGGCACGTGCTCTGGGCCTTCGGCTCGCCATCGGTCTTCAACAACTCCGGACTGGTCGTGAAAAAGGGCGGTGGCGGCAACTCCTATCTCCAGGGCATCATAAACGCTCCCGCGGGCGCGGTTTTCGAGACACAGACCAAGGGCCTTGTCCTCGATCACAACGGCGGCGCGGGCACCTTCGTCGATGGAAAGTTCACGGTCGCCGCCGGTACGAACATTTACGTCGCAGCCGGCAACTCGGTCAACTGGAAAGGGACGTTTACCGCGACCGGGACCGGGGTCGTCGTTCACAATAGCGGCGCGATCATCGCGGACCCGGCCGGCGTCACCTTCAACTTCCCGACCGGGACGTTTCAGTGGAACGGCGGCACGCTTAGTTCCGGTACTTACACCAATACCGGGTCGATCGATCTCAACGGATCGACTGTCAACCTCGATGGTGCCGCGACCGTCTTTAACAACAAAGGCACCGTCCGCCATTACGCCGTCAACAATCTCAACATGGCGTCTGGGGCGACATTCAACAACAGCTCGACCGGCACTTATGAATTTTACACGGATACGAACGTGAACTGGGTGTCCGGATCTCCCGGAGTCTTCAACAACGCCGGCCTTGTCGTCAAGAAGGGTGGTGCCAGCTCGTCGTACCTGATCGGCAATGTCAACATGATCGGCGGCACGCTCGAAAGCCAGTCCGGCAACCTGGGCATGATCACGAACGGCGGTGGGTCGCATACCGGTGGCACATTCAAAGCTAATGCCGGCTGTACGGTTGATTTGATGGGAGGTCAGGCTTCCAACTGGGAAGGTAAGTTCGCCATCAGTGGGGCCGGCGTCGTCGGCATCTACAACGGTACTGTTAACGTCGGACCGGCCGGGGTCGAGTTCAACTCTCCCACCGCCGGCGTCTTCCAGTGGAACGGTGGCACGATCCAGGGCGGCACTGTGACCCTCAACGGGTTCCTCGATCTAAACGGCGGGGCGGTCAGTCTGACCGGCAGTACTACGGTGCTGAACATCAACGGGACCGTCCGCCACCTGACCGCCAACAACTTGAATACCGCCAACTCACCCGTCATAAACATCGCGGCCGGCGGCCTCTACGACATGAAAGCCGATTCCGGAATCGTCTGGTCCAGTGGCTCCAACCACGTCTTGAACATCGCCGGTACGCTCCGGAAATCCGGCGGCACCGGCGGCTCCCAGGTCAACGGCACCGTGACCAATACCGGCAGCGTCGAGGCGCTGTCCGGCGCCATCAATATGGTCGACACGATCACCAACTATTCGGCCGGCACCCTCACTGGCGGTACCTGGCTCATCGGCGCGGGCCTCAACTTCAACAACACGCCCGGCATCAATACCAACAAAGCGACGGTCGTCTACACAGGCACGAGCGGCAACTTCTCCAACTTCACCGGTGTCACCACGAATGAACTGTCGCTAAGCGTCATCAATACCGGCAAGTTCACGCCTTCGAACACGCTAACCAACAAGGCGACTGTCAGCATCGAGACCGGCAGCACGCTCGGCGGCGCGATCGACTACATCGAGAATGGCGGCACCACAACCGTCAACGGCACCCTCGACCCGGTGGGCGTCGTCAACATCACCGGCGGAACGGTGACAGGGACCGGTACGGTCAAGAGCGACACCTTTAACTCGGCCGGCACCCTGCTCGCCACGCTCACCGGCCTGACCGTTGACGGCGCGTACACCCTGAGCGGCACCGGCCTGACCAGCGTGCCTGCGACAACGCAACTCAAGAACACCGGCATTGCCACGCTCGCCGGCGGTACGTCGGCAGTGGCCGGCACGTGGACCATCACCGGGGCCCCGACCCAGACCGGCGGCACCACCGACATCGTGACCAATGGCGTTATCTCGGCCGCCGCGGGTTATTCCCTCAATGGCGGCGTTCTCAAGGGCAATGGCACTCTCACCGGCAAACTGACCAATTCGGCCGGGAGCATTGAGCCGGGTGCGTCACCCGGCCAGATCTCCGTCGTCGGTGACTTCGTCCAATCGGGCACTGGTAAACTAAAACTCGAATTGAACGGCACCACGGCCATCACGCAGTACGACCGGCTGAATGTGTCGGGCAAGGTAACGCTCGGCGGCACAGTCGAGACCACGCTCGGATTCCCAACTGTCTCCGGCGACAACTTCGTCGTCATCACTAACGATGCGACCGACAAGACCACCGGCACCTTCAACGGCGTACCGGAGAACAGCAACATCGTCCTTGGCGGGGCGACGTTCCGCGTGAACTACAATGCCGGCGACGGCAACGATGTCGTCCTCACCCGTCTGGCCACGGGCATCACCTCCCTCGTGATCGCCGACGGGTCGGCCCAGCGGTCGATGATCAAGGACATCACCATCGCCTTCGGCGGCCTGGTCAACTTCCCGACGAACAAGTCGGACGCCATTATCCTGACCCGCACCGGCCCCGGAGCGCCCACCGGGGCGGTGACGGTCAACGTCGACACCGCCACCCTCAGCACGCCGACGCAGACGATCGCCAAGCTCACCTTCAGCGGGTCGATGACGCAGTTCAATTCGCTGATCGACGGCAACTACCAGCTTCAGGTGCTCGGCGCTCAACTGACCGACCAGGGCGGACAACTGGTCGATGCCGACAACAACGGCACGGCCGGCGGGACCAACACGTCGGTCCTGCACCGCCTGTACGGCGACTCGAACGGCGACAAGACGGTCAACTCGACCGACTTCCTCGCCTTCCGCCTGGCGTTCCTCAGCCCGTCGCTGGCCTTCGACCTCGACGGCAGCGGCACAGTCGACACCAACGACTTCCTCGCCTTCCGCCTCAACTTCCTGAAGACTCTGCCGTAATCGACTCGCTGTCACAAAACTAGAATGCCGCGCCGGGGGACTCGCCCTCGGCGCGGTTGTTCGTTTCCCGGATCAGTGTTGCCTCAAGGCAGATTCAGCAGCGTCGAAGGCCATCCGATGATCACGCCGTTGGAATTGAACACGTCGGTATCCGTGTCGACGCCGAAGTTGATCGTGATGCTACCGACGCTCGTGGCCCCGGCCGTGTAGCTGAACACGTCCGCACCCGCGCCGAGGTTGATCGAGGCAGAGAAGAACTGAATCCCGCCTATCTCGACGGTGTCGACGCCGGCCCCGCCGGTGTAGTAGAACGCGGCTGCGGCATTGGAGTTCAGAAGCGTAAACGAATTCGCGCCGTTGCCGAGCGACAGGGAGATGGCCCCGCCGACCTGTCCGTCGAACCCGCCGACGAGGTCCGAGCCGTTGCCGGCCGTGATGGAGAACCCGGAGTTGCTGAAGAACGGCCCCGAGGCGAGGTTGTACTGGTTGTTGCCGTCGCCGGGGTTCAGGGCGACGTTGCCGGAGAAGATCACCCCGCCCTGCATGGTCATCACATCGATGCCGTTGCCGCCCTGATACAGCAGCGATCCGAGTTGCGAATCCTGATCGATCTGGATCGTATTCGCGCCGGCCCCGGCATTGATGACGGTGCCGCCGTTGATCTGTGCCGTGCCGTTGGTGGAGAGCGGATCGTACTCGACCTGGATGAAGTCCGACCCCGAACCGCCGGTGTATGTCAGCGAGCCGAGCAGGGTGGATTCGTCGTGGACGACGAGCGTGTTGGCCAGCGCTCCGTCGGCCGAGTTGTTGACGATCACGTTGCCGCCGACCTGCACCGGGAACATCGGAGGCAGCCCGGGAATGTTGTAACCGATCTGGAGTTCGTTTACCCGGTTGGCCGTCAGGTTGCCGTTGATCTGGAGGTTGCTGAGAAGGACGGTGTCGCTGCCGACGCCGCCGTCGAGCGTGGTCGTATTCTGGTGGACGAACGACTGCATGGAATCGTCGCCGAGCCCCATGTCGACTTTGAGAGTGCCCTGAATGTGCCGGGGCGTGCCGAAAAGGTTGTCGGGCTGGACCTGAATGTTGTCATTCCCGCCTTCGCCGAGGATAGTAACGTTGCCCGGGAAATCTGTGAAGAAAATGACGTTCAGGCTATCATCGCCGGCCCGGCCGGCGATCGTGATGTTGCCGGTGACGTTGAACGTGCCGACGGTGACGAGACCGGGAGCAAGTGTCTTCACATCGACGGTGGAACCGTTGACATAGAGAGTAATCAGCTCGCCGTTGTTGGTCCCGGCCACGTTGAGCGAACCGCCGATCATAGACATGATCAGGGCAGGTACAGTCCGGTCTTCGAGGGATTGCAGGCGCAGGCGGGTGCGGAGTTTGTTCGACATCGATATTCACTCGGGTGAAGATCCGGGGTTGAGCATCAATGCTAAACCCGGGCAAACCGCCCCGAAAAGTGCAAATGCCCGGGCGCTGTGACTTTCGATGTCAAACCCTGCGGACCAATCCGATTGCCCGGCCCGCGATCAACCCACCGGGAGCCGCTTGCGGTCCGCCACGAGGAGGGCCGCGCTGAGCGCTGCGAGGCTGGTCGCCAGCAGCGTGGCCGGCAGCGGGAAGCCGAAGCACCAGTCCATGACAGCGATGTTGAGTGCGACGGGGAGCGCCATCAGCGCGCCGAGCGTGGCCGTCCGGGGCCAGAGCAGCAGCAGGCCCGGCACGCACTCGGCCACGCCCAGGAACCGGTGATACACCGGCGAGTAGCCGTAAAAATGCCAGACGAGCGTGACCAGGCTGTCGGTCCGGGAGTCGAATGTGAACTCCCCGGGGATGAACTGCCCGCCGGTCACCTTGAGCAGGCCGTAAAGCAGCAGCACACCGGCGACGAAGAGCCGCGCGAGGTGGTAGGGAAGACGATTCGGCATGATGAGCGGTTGTTCGTAGATTGGGCCTCCGAATTGCAGGGGCCTTGTTAACACAGTAGCTATCGGTTACTCTGACGCCAGTCATCGAACGGAGCGTGTGCGTGATCGCACTGCTGGCCATACTCGTACTTCTCTTCTACTTGCGGCCGCGGGTTTCTCCCGGTCGCGTGGGCCGACCGTTCGAAGTCTCATCCCATCCCTCATTTCCGAGGAACCGTCATGTCCGCCTACCCGCGCCGTCGGGTCGCGCTGCGTCGCGCCCGCCCCCTGACCCTGGACCGCCTCGAAGACCGCTGCACGCCGGCCGTCTTCACCGTACTGAACACATCCGATGCCGGGCCGGGCTCGCTCCGCCAGGCCATACTGGACGCCAACGCGCTTGCGGGGGCGGACAGCATCGTATTTGATCCGGTCGCCTTCTCGTCGGCGAGCACGATCAGCCTGACCACGGGCACACTGACCGTAACGGACTCGGTGTCCGTGATCGGTCCGGGCGCGGGCCTGCTCACGCTCGATGCCAAGCAAAAACGCGGGCTGACCATCGACGGGCCGGGCACGCTCGCGGTCACGATTTCCGGTCTGACTCTGACCAACGGCAGCACGACGGGCGACGGCGGCGGAATCTTCATCGCCAACGAATCGGTCACTCTCGACCACTGCACCATCTCCCACTCGACCGCACTCGGCAACGGCGGCGGCGTCTGGGCGGGGGTGGGCAGCAACCTTGTGTTGACAGAGTGCGATGTCGTCGGCTCCTCCGCAGGTGCCCGTGGCGGCGGCCTTTACTCAGACTGCTACACTCGGTTCACCGATTGCTCCGTGCTCGACAACTCGGCCGGCAAGGACGGCGGCGGCCTGTTTGTCAGAGGTGCAACGCTTGCGCTCGTGACCTCCACAGTGGCGCGGAATTCGGCCGGCAAGGACGGCGGCGGAATGGCGATGGACTTCGTCGTCGGCAGCTACCTCGTCAGCACAACGGTTTCGTCCAATCGCGCCGGCCAACACGGTGGAGGGGTATTTCTGAAGTCACCGGCCGGCCCGCCGGTTTACGATGACTTTGCAATCGCGCAATGCACCATCGCCGAAAATCGGGCGATTGTTGCAGGTGGAGGAGTGTGGGCCGACATCCGGAATGTGCGTTTCACCAATTCCCTTACGGCCAAGAACGTCGCGGGATACGACTCCGATCTCTACTCGATCATCAATCAGTCGATCACCCGCTCGGTCTTCGGCGAACTACACGCCGTCGGTTACAACCTCGGGATTGGCGCAATCCCACCGGGTGCCGATCTGAAGCTCGGACCACTAGCCGACAACGGCGGAGGGCGACTCACCCATGCGCTTCTCCCGGGAAGCCCGTGTATTGACCGAGGCGACCTCACTCTCTTTTCCGAAACGGATGGCCGCGGCGCCGGATTTCCCAGGCAGTCCGGTCTATTCCCGGACGTAGGCGCGTTCGAAGCTGCGACCCCGACACCCGTGACCCCCGTTGCGCGCGGACAGGGTTATTCAGCAGTCGACTATTCTGGCGGATCGACTTACGAGTTTCGAGTCGACTATTCCGGTGCAGTCGATATCGAGCTTTCGTCACTCGACGACTCCGACATCCGGGTCTCCGGACCCGGCGGATTCAGCACGATGGCAAAGTTCCTCGGCTTGCAAAGTTCGCAGTATTCTGTGCCGCGGACAGCCCGGTACCAGTTCACTCCGCCGGGTGGTGCGTGGGATACGTCAGATTATGGCCGATACACCTTCAGCGTCGAACCCGGTCAGGTCCGGGATGTGGCGGGGACGTATGTCGCGGCTGGTCCGGTGGGATTTGCCGACGCACTGTTCAATCGGTCAGTGGTTTCAAGCGTCGGCGATGATGGCTACAGTAGCCTCCGGTACTTTTTGAATCGCGCTCCGGCAGGCGGCACGGTCTACTTTGACCCGGTCCTCTTCTCGTCCCCAAGAGTGATCACACTTTCAACTGGCGAATTGACAATCCGTGCCGCCGTGTCTGTCGTCGGTCCCGGCCCGGGCCTACTGACGATCGACGGGGCCGGTACTAGCCGCCTCTTCAATATCCACCAAAAATCGTCGGACACGACTCATTTCAGCGGCCTCACACTGACCAACGGGCGGGCCAGCGACGGCGGCGCGATTTCCCTGACCAGTGGACGACTGAACCTGACCGATATGGTATTCAAAGGCAATTCGGCCACGGGGACCGGCGGCGCGGTGTGGGCGACCGGTGATTGGGCCTGGGTCTCAATCACGAGGGGGGATTTCGAGAACAACGCCGCCGACCGGGGCGGAGCGATCGGCGCGACAGGATACGTGAACGCCAGTCTGTCGTCGTTCGTGAAAAACGTCGCTTACGGCGCGGGCGGAGGCGCCGTGTGGTGTGCCTCTTCGGGCGCTTCGTGCGTTCAGAGTGCCTTCGTCAGTAATGCCGCACTTGCCGGGCGCGGCGGTGCCGTCATGGGCAATTACGCTAACTTTGAAGGTTGCACGTTCGCGGCCAACTTCGCCCTAATCGGGGGCGCGGCGGCACTCGAGTCAACCGGCTCGTTCACTTCATGCACGCTGGTACAGAACAACGCGAGCAGCACGGGCGGAGCGATCAATGTCCAATCCGCCAGCATCCTGAGTTCCGTGTTTCACGACAACAGGAGCCCGTCAGCCCGGGACATTCAATCCACTTCCACAATCACAGTGACCCGTTCGTCGCTGGAAAGCGTCGACGGTATTGCCGTGGGATCGGATTTCCAGAAGAACCGCCCGATCGGGGAGAATCCCAATCTGGGAACGCTGGGGTATTACGGTGGCCGCACGATGACCGTACCGCTGTTGCCGGGCAGCCCGTGCATTGACCGCGGACCTCGGACCACGAGCTATTCGACCGACCAACGCGGAGTCGGATTCCCCAGGCGAGTCGGCCCCGCCACCGACATCGGCGCGTACGAAGGTATCACCGCTGGCAATCCTGTTGGCGATGCTCCCGATACAATTACGGTATCCGGTTACTCGGACGTCAATGCCGTTGTGACGGTGAACTACTATTTTCTCGGCACCTTCTATCTTTCAACTTTTGATACCCACGATATCGACATCGTTTCCCCGGACGGGGCGATCAGTTTTCCCGTCGCTGTCAAGGCTACAAGCCCCGGCGCAGGAGAGGCGAGCGTTCAATACTCGATCGCGCCGCCCCACGGGGTCTGGACTGCGGCCGACAATGGCGTCTACGCCTTTCGCATCCGACCGAATCAGGTCTTCGACAATGCTGGTCGCTCCGCTCTGTCGGACGATGTTGGTTCATTCCGGGTTTCCGTCCCACAGGCAATCGTAGTCGATACCACGGCAGACTCCGGGCCGGGTTCGCTGCGTGCGGCGATCATCCGCATCAACGACGCCCATTACGGTCAGACACCGATCCTCTTCAGCCCGGCCGTTTTCTCCACGCCTCGCACCATTCTGCTGACTTCAGGCCCTCTGATCGTCACCAGCGCTCTGACGATCGCCGGACCCGGTGCCGACCTGCTCACGATCGATGCCGGCGGTTCGTCCCGCATTTTCGAGTGGCGGCAACCGCGGAATGCCATTTCGTATCTTTGGGGAATCACTGCGACTCACGGCCAAACTGCTGACGCCGGCGGCGCGATGTTCGTCGACAGCGGGCTGCGGGTCAGCAACAGTCGGTTCGTCGACAACCGTTCTGACATGGGCGGAGCTATTTTCGTGGCCCCCCAATCTTCTCTGACGATCACAACATCAACACTTTCGGGCAATCGGGCACGCACGTCGGGCGGAGCCATCTTCGGAGACGCCTACCCCGGGTCCAATATCGCGGTCGAATCCTGCGAAATCCGCGACAATTTCTCCAACACGGGCGGTGGTATTACTTCACTTGGCTATTTGACGCTTACCCGTTCGACGCTCTCGGGAAATACGGCGACGGGCGGCGACGGCGGCGGAATCTACTCTGTCGCATGGGGCGGTGCCGGAATCCGAGTTTACGGCAGCACAATCTCCGGGAATGCCGCGCAAGGGTCGGGCGGCGGAATCGCAGCGATCGCCAGCAATCCTCTGTGGATCTACAGCAGCACGATCGTCTACAACAATGCCGTAACCGGGACGGGCGGCGGCATCCTCATGACCGCGAGCCAGTCGTTGTTCGTCGACAGCTCAATCGTCTCCCTCAACTCGGCCGTCGCCGTGCCCGATGTCTCGTCGGACTACACCTTCATCGTCTCGAAGTCTCTTCTCGGGTCTACGCCAACGCTCAAGGCCATCGGAGCCCTTGTCCTCCCCATCGGCACCAACCCCCGGCTCGGGCCGCTGGCCGACAACGGCGGGCCGACGCGGACTCACGCACTGCTCCCCGACAGCCCCTGCATCAATCTAGGCAACAACAGCCAGAGTCTCGCCACCGACCAGCGCGGTCTACCGCGCGCCGTGGGAAGCCTGCCCGACATCGGCGCGTTCGAGGTGCAGCCTGTCCGTGTTGCCAGCGTCACCATCAACGAAGGCTCGGCGCAGCGGTCACGGGTGACTTCGCTGACTGTCAACTTCACCGGCGCGGTCAGTCTGCCTGCCGTCCCGGCCGACGCTTTCCGATTGGTCCGCCAGTACGACGGGGCGGCCGTCGCGCTGCAGGCCAAGTTGGCGGGCAACTCAGCCGTACTGACGTTTACCAGCGGGCCACTCGAAGCCGGGTCGCTGGCCGACGGGAAGTACACGCTCACCGTCCGCGGTTCTCAAGTGCTCAAGGGCCTGCTCGACGGTAACGGCGACGGCACGCCGGGCGACG
>JAIBBI010000144.1 GCA_019694755.1 Gemmataceae bacterium | reverse complement strand
ATGGTCCGGCCGTGGTACTATGCGCTCGTGGCCGAGGCGGGCATGAAGCAAGCCGGGCAGAATCGCGGCGTGACGTATGTCTCGCTCGAGGACTCGGTCCGGCGACTGGCCCCGCGTCCCTGGCTGATGATCCACGGCGAGAAGGACAGCTACATCAAGCCAAGCATGGCGAAGAGTCTCTACGACAGAGCCCGCGAGCCGAAGGACTTCTGGCTTGTCGAGGGCGCTCGTCACAATCAGGCCATCGAAGTCGCGGCCGACGAATACCGCCGGCGGGTCGTCGGTTTCTTCGACGAATTTCTCGGCGGGCCGGGCTGAACGGAGCTATTTCTTCTTGTCCGGGGGCGTCACGATCGGCGTGTCGTCGGCATTGCCCCACTCGGCCCAACTCGCGTGGTAGTTGGCCACTTCGTTGTTCCCCATCAACTCCAGCGCGAAGGCCATCACCGACGCCCGGCCGCCGGACTGGCAATAGGTCGCCGACGGCGCCTTCGGGTCGATCCCAGCCGCTGCAAAGAGTTTCGTCAACTCATCGGCCGACTTGAATCGGCCCGACTTGTCGAGCAGATCGACCCAATCGAGGTGCTTCGCTCCGGGCATTGCCCCGCCACGCTTATTGTTCATCTTTTGCGTGCCACAATGCTCTGCGGTCGAGCGGGCATCGACGAGTTGCATCGTGCCCGTCGGAATGGTCTTCAGCAACTGCGTCTTGGAGATATGCCGTTTCGTCGCCGGCGTCGCTTGAAACGTCGTCGCGACGATCCGGGGCGCGGCCGCATCCACGGGGAACTTGGCAGCCGTCCAACCCGACCAGCCGCCGTTCAGTATGCGGACATCCTTGACTCCCCAATAGCGGAGTATCCACCAGACGCGGGCGGCGTCGCGACTGCGGACGTCGTCGAGCACGACAACCGGGCTGTCGGCCGAGATGCCGAGCGCGCTGATCCGCTTCGACCAGCCGGCCGCGTCGTCGCCCGCGCCAAACGCCCTGGTCCACTCCGCGATATCGACCCAGCGCGACCCCGGAGCGTGCCCCGCATCGTACCCGGCTTTCGGTCGCACATCCAGGATCAGCGACGCCTTGAGTTTTCCCGCGTGCTCGGGCACGAGCGGATCGATCAGGAGTTCGGGTCGGGCGTAGTCCGCACCGAGAGTCGCCACCATCGCCAACGCCAGGAGTAATCGCATGGCCGACCTTTCGCTCGAACTACCAATCGCGACCGATCTCTTCGCCGCCCGCGGGAGTCACCAGTGACCAGAACATGTTCGATGGCACGGTGCCTGACACGATCCGACACGATGCATCGGCCAGGCATACGATCAGTCCACCCGCCTGGAGTGCCTGCGGCACCCGGGCGTCGCAATGCACCGCACCGCGCGGGAGGATTTGAAACCCGGACGGAGCCGAGATCATTTTGCCGAGTACCTTGTAGTCCGCGACTTTGTCCGACCCGGTCATGCCGACAACCGGTCCATCTTTCGCAACCTGCCCCGTGGGAGTGAATTGCGCCAGGACGGGCTTCGCGGTCGGGGCGGCTTCATCAGGGACGGGCAACGCGAAGGTCGGGGTCGACGCGCTGATCGCTCCGAGTCCCCAGAGGCAGTAGACATCGTCGGCCGGCTTGCCGGACGCGGCTTTACACACCTGATACCGCTCGGCAGCCATGATCGTGTTGGAAGTTCCATCCACGATGTCGCGGATGCCTTTCCCTCGCTGGAATACGAGTCCGCTGACCGGGTAGTTGGTGGTCGCGTATCGGCCCGAATAGTCTCCACCGCCCGCCTTGATGTCGATGTTGGTTGCGGTTCCTGCGTCGGGAAACGACGGATCCGAGGGGCTGACGTATGTCTTGACGACCACCTGCGCCGCGCCGGTGTCTTTGTCGTAGTAGCTGGCCGGCTTTTTCTTGTCGAACTGGCGGAAGACAGCTTCCTGCTCGATGTACGGCAGGATCTGAAAATGAAGCGAGACGATACCCTGCCCGGTCGGGCTCCCCGCTCCGACATCGCAGGCCGTGGGGAAACGACCCATCGAGTCGTGGTAGTTGTGAATCGCGAGGGCTATCTGCTTGACATTGTTCATGCTCCGCGTGCGGTTGGCGGCCTCGCGGACTTTGGCGACGGCCGGGAGCAGCAGCCCGATCAGGATGGCAATGATCGCGATGACGACGAGAAGCTTGAGCAGCGAGAATCCACGACGAGGCACGGCGGCGACCTCCGGAGAAAGGCGACGCCGATGGTTTACGCGAATGGCCCCCGGTTGCAACCGGGGGCGTACTCTGTTTAAGCCGCCTTGCGGTGGCGATGTGGTTGAGGAAGTTGGAACAGGCCGAAGATCTCATCTTCGCTCAGGCCAAGCCGCGGCGGCGGCTCATTCTGGTTAATCAGCTCGTCGAACAACTGCCGCTTCCGGTCGAGGATCTCCGCAATCCGGCCCTCAATCGTCTCGTGCGTGACAAACCGGGTCACGAACACCGGTTCCTTCTGCCCGATGCGGTGGGCGCGATTGATCGCCTGGTCCTCGATGGCAGGGTTCCACCAGCGATCGAACAGAAACACATAGCTGCAGAACTGGAGATTGAGCCCGACGCTGCCGGTCCCGTAGCTCATCAGCAACACGTGCTTCGACGGGTCGGCCTTGAACTGGTCGAGCACGGCCGTGCGGTCTTTCGTCGGAATCCTGCCGTGGTACTGGAGAGGCCCGTATTCTTCGAGAGCAGCAGCCATCTTTTCGAGCGGCTCGACCCATTGGGAAAAAACGAGGGCCTTCCGCCCGCTCTCAGCGACTTCCGCGAGGTCGGCGGTCAGGCGTTCGAGCTTGCAACTGTCGCCGGTCAGCGGATCGAAGTTGCAGATCTGCTTCAGCCGCATGACTAGCTCGAAAACGTGCTGCACGGTCGCGGTGTCGCCGAGTTCGTTGAGATGGACGATGCCATCCTTCTCCGCCCGGTCGTAGGCCGCGCGCTGGGCCGGGGAGAGTTCGAGGCAGGCGTCGGTGACGGTCTTGGCCGGCAGGTCGGTCAGTACGTCGTCCTTTGTCCGTCGAAGAATGCAGTCGCCGGTGAGCGCGGGGATCTGTCGGGTGGGAGTCTCCTGCGGCACCCGGCCGGGATCAACGAACGCAAAGAGATTGATGAGGTCTTCCGGCTTGTTCTCGATCGGAGTGCCTGTCAGGGCCCAGCTCCGGTCGCGGCGAAGAGCCCTAGCCGCCTGCGCCGTCTTGCTCTCCCGGTTCTTGATCCGCTGGGCCTCGTCGAGGATCACCAGGTCGAACCGGACGGCGACGTCGTCGATCAGGTGATGATCGCGCGTGAGAACTTCGTAGTTCACGATCTTGAGTGGAGAGTTCGACACGGTCCACGACGCCCGCCGTGACGCCGTGCTGCCCCCCACCACTTCGAAGGGCAGGTCGGGCGACCAGCTTTTCAATTCCCGGCACCAGTTGAAGACCAGCGGCTTCGGACACACGAGCAGCGCGCGGCGGATCATTCCCGACTGGAAGAGCAGACGCATCGACAGGATGGTCTGCATCGTCTTGCCGAGCCCCATCTCGTCGGCAAGCAGGGCCGCCCGGCGCGGCATCAGAAACGCCAGCCCTTCGAGTTGATAGGGGTACGGAGGAAACGGGACGGTGACCTGCTTGCCGACAAAGAGCGATTCGATGGGCGGCTGCAGCAAGTACAGTAACCGGTCCTTGAACATCACCGTATCGGCCGTCGGCTTGGGCCGGACAGTCCGGGCAGCGAGCTTCTGGAGCAGCCGCGTATGGGCGTCGTCCTGGACTCCGCCGGGCGCCGTGGTCGGCACGACCGGGTCACCGACAGGGGCGGGAAACTTCCAGCCCTCGGTGCGCACGGTAGGCGCGAGCGCGACGGGCGAGCGGACCCACGGCGCGTCGGTGAGCAGCCGGGCTTCGCGCGCCGTCACGTTGCTCAGCGATTCGAAGCGGCCGAGCGAATAGGTGGCAATCGCGGACGAGGTGTCCTCAGCTTGCGGCACGCTGGTTGACCCCCATCTTGCGGGCTTCGCCGATCGCCTCGCGGATTCGCGAAAATGGCTCGGCCAAGTCGAGCGCGCCGATCCGCTGAAACAGCTCGAGCCCCGTGGCCGCGTCTTCCGGGTAATCCGGGTGCGCGAGCACTGCGCCGCGGCCGGGCCCGCCTTCGCGGACACACAGGCCGGAGGCCGCCAGTAGTGCCGCTTCGGGATCGCCGGGCGACGACACCCACAGCACGGGTACGCTCTGCGTGCGACGCAGGTCGACTGCCTCGCGACAATCGGTGAAGATCACCGTCGCGGGCGTGCCTGTCTTCTCCACGAGTGTCTTGCCGATGAGATCGCTGCCGAGATACAGGCCCAGGGTCGGCCCGTAGAGGATTTGCTGGACTTTATTCGGCTGCACGGCGGAGCTGAGGCGGAATTCCAGGGGTCGCCCCCAGGCATTCGTCACCAGGTAACCGCCGAGGTAGCTCGCGCCCTCGGTCAGGATCGTGAGAAACCCGAGGGAAAGGGCCGGCACAGTGGGATTCACAGGGGATGCGTCCTCGGTGTCAGCGGGTCTACACCCTGATCGGCTAACCCGGCCGACGCCTTCACACTCCACCGCGCGTGCCGCGGTCTCCGGTGCATCCGAAGCCGGAACGACCGCACAGTTCGCCCAGACCGGTGCGACCGGTGGACCGGGCAATCTGGAAAAACAGTACCGGATTTAAGGCGCTCAGGCGGCGACAGCCACCGGAATGGATTTACCGAGAGCGTCGGCCATCGATGTGAAGGGAAAATCGCGAAGGAGATGACGGAGCTTTCCGGCCGTCGTACGCAATCCGACGCGGTGCCGAATGGTCTGCCGGAGTGGGGCGGCGACCCGCGGTTGCTCCGGGTCGAATTCCCATGGGTGCAGGTACACGCAGAACGGCTGATCCAACGATCGCAGCGCGGCCCGGGTCATCCAGTACGGCAGCAGACGCAGGTAGCCACCACCGCCGACAGGCAGACCGGCTACTGCGGGAAGCGGCACCTCGGTCAGCGGGCCGCTCGGCGTTTCGATGACGTACGGCCCCGACTGCACGGGCTCCAAGCTGCGGCCGCGCCGCCCGGCTGCCGTGCTGCTGTCGAGCGTGTAGCCTTCTTCCACGAGAATCTCATGCGCCCATGGGGTATCGCGGGTGATCGAGAAACTCGGAGCCCGATAGGCCGTTACGGCACAGCCTGCGAGGTCTTCGATGAGCCGCTTCGCCCGGCGGATGTCGTGGCGAAACGCACCGGCCGGCATTCGATCGACCCGCTGATGACCAAAGCCGTGCGAGGCGATCTCGTGGCCCGCGCTGGCGATCTCGCGGACGAGGTGCGGGTTGCGTCGTGCCACGTCGCCGAGAACGAAAAACGTGGCCCGCGTGCCTCCGATGATATCGAGTACCCGGTGGGTCGAGTCGACAACCCGCGAGGGCAGCATGTCCCACTGCGCGGGGTGGATCACGTCCGCGAATGCGTGAACGTGGTAATACTCTTCGACGTCGAACGACAGGATGTTCATGATGTCCGACCTCTTCACCCTGACAGGTTTCGGGTCATGGGGCGGAGGCGATCCAGTGTCCGCCGGACGACGTTGGGCCCGAGTTCGCTCAAAACGCCCCAGCCGGCCCCGACATGGATCGCCAGCAGGACACCGGGCACCAGCGGCGCGATCGGGACCGCATCGCGGCGGACCGCGAGGATCGCCGCGGCCGTCGACGTCACCAGCGAGTACACGATCGCAGTCAGGCAGAACAGTGCGGCAAACGGCGGCGCGACGAACCCCAGAGTGAATGCCGTCGCGAGCCCGAGCAGGAATGCCGCGGGTAGAAGCGGCGGCACGCTCAGCGTTTCGGGATGCTTCATCAACAGCCTGGCCCGGCCCCGCCCGTACCGACACATCTGCCAGGCGAGGCCACCCAGCGTGTCGCGCGGCCGATAGTGGACCGCCAACTCCGGAGCGAAGTAGCACGTCAGCCCGGCGGCATCGACGCGGTGGTTGAATTCGACATCCTCGCAGGCATCGAACCGCTCGTCGAACAAGCCGACGCGGTCGAACACCTCCCGGCGGTAGGCGACAGCCACGCTCTGCGGCTTCACGTATCCGCCGCGATCGGAGTAAATGTGCGAACCGGGGTTGTGACCGAGTCGGCTGGCGCGGGCGAGCGCGATCGCCTGTTGCAACGGGCCGGCATCACTGACGTCGAGCGGTTGCGGTCGGCCGAGGCAGTCGGCTCCCGTCCGCTCGAATGCCCGCACCATGTCGCTTAGGTAAGTCCTCGATCGAAGTTCACAGTGCCCGTCGACGACGACGATGTATTCGCCGCGGGCCGCCCGAACGCCGATGTTGCGCGCCGCACTCGAGAGGCGGCGCGGGTTGTCGAGCAGATGCAATTGCGTGTGATCCGCCCGGAGCAATTCGACGACGGAGACGGTGCCGTCGGTCGAACGTCCGTCGATCACCAGGATCTCAAAGCGGTCTTCGGGGTAATCCTGCTCAAATAACGGCAACAGCGTCTCGGCGAGGTGCAGTTCCTCGTTGCGGACGGGCACGATGATCGTGACGAACGGCGTCATGGAGTGAGCCGTGACTCAGGCCGCCCGGCGGCGGACGGCATCGGGACGTTCGAGATTGAGGTCCATCCAACGGCGAAGCGTCGCGAGTGACACTCCGCAGACCTTGAGAAGCGTGCCCACATAGATCCACGCCTCCAGCACCGGCCCGGCGTTCTCCACGTAGTACAGGTCGTAGACGAGCTTCCGGGCGACGTTGCTCACCTCGGTGTCGGCCCCGACCTGCACCTGGGCGAGGCCGGTGATTCCGGGCCGGACGGCGTGGCGGGCGTCGTACCCGGGGACGAATGGCCGGATCTTAGGCATGAACTCGGGCCGCTCGGGCCGCGGGCCGACGAGACTCATCTCGCCGCGCAAGACGTTCCAAAGCTGCGGCAATTCGTCGACGTGGCATGCCCGCAGCACCCGGCCGACTGCCGTCACCCGGGTGTCGCCCGGCACACACCAGCGCGGACCGCCCGTGCGCTCGGCATCGCTCCGCATCGTCCGGATCTTGTAGATGGTGAACTCGCGATTCTTCCACCCGATCCGTCGCTGGGAGTAGATGGCCGGCCCCGGTGATGTCAGCTTGACCACGACGCAGGCGAGAGCGACGAAGGGCAGCGACAGCGTTCCGATGATGAGGGCAGCGCAGACATCCCCGGCGCGCTTCAGCGCGGGCCAGAGCGTACGGATCCGTGTGATCGTGGTCGTCAGCGTCATGGTGATTGGCGATGCTCGGCAGTCGCATCGGTGGGGAACAGGGCGGTATTGAGCGTGGCGGTCAGCAGTGTCATGAACTCGCGGAGTTCGGCGTCATCAGCCATCGGGCGGTCGGCATCCCACGAGACCACATAAAGCTTGTGCAGGCTGCCGCGGAGGAATGTCAGCTCGGGAACCTTCGGCGAGGTCCAGTTTCCGTCGGCCGACCATGCCCAGAAGATCCGCAAGGCGTCGGCGGCGGGCTTGCGATAGACCGCCGTGCGGAAGTCCGCCTTAGGTGATGCTGTGTAAGTCTGGGTCGTTCCCACGGCCTGGAAGCCGCTGCCGGGATAGCAGTACTCGGGCGTGTGCTGGGCCACGAGCCCGGCCGGCCCGCAGGTCAGCGACACTGTCAGAATTCGGCCGGTCTTCGTGCTGATGTACTTGCGTGTGATGTTGGCCAGCGTGCCCTCATCGACAATCCCCGAGGGCAACGGCTCGCTCCGCCAGTGGCCGCTCGTATCGGGGATGAATGGCAGCGTGGCGGCAGCCGGGGCATCGTGCGGCCGCCAGCGACCCGTGACGTAACCGTGCGCGCCCGCGCCGACGGCGGTCATGAGCAACGCGGCGATGTAAATGGCGGTGTATTTCATGGTGTCTCGCAGGATCATAGTTCGCCGGCGTTCAGCGTCGGATCGGTCAGTACCGCGCCGAGGACCGGCGTACCGAGCAATTGCAGCCGCTCCCACGCCTGTTCGGCGGCGGGCGAGCGCGTCTTGAATGTCCGCACGCTCACGATCGCGGCGTCGACACGCTGCGCCAGGCAGAGCGGATCGACCGCTTCCGACAGCGCACACGTATCGATCACGACGAAGTCGTATTGAGCCCGCGCCCGGTCCAGGAGGCGGGAGAAGGCCGGCTTGTCCAGGCAGCGTCGCGCTTCCGGATCTGGTCGTCCCGCGGTCATGCAGTCGAGATTCGGGACCGCCGTGCTGAAAGTCGCGTCGCTCAGGTTGGCTTCCCCGCGGAGGATTTCCGAAAGGCCGGCCTGATCCGTGTTCAGGTGTTTGTGGATCGTCGGCCGAACGAGATTCGCGTCGATGAACAGGACCTTGTAATCGGTTCGTGCGAACCCGGCAGCGAGGTTCCACGCGAGGATGGACTTGCCCTCATCGACCGAGGGGCTTACGACCAGCAGCGTATGCTGCTTTCGGAGCGTCATCTGGCGGATGGCGAGCGTCTTCACGCGGTCGATCGACTCGCGGAACACGAGCCCGGCCGGGTCGTCGGCCGCGGGCTCCGCGCCGGCCGCGGGCGCGATGAAGCCATGTTCGGGAATCCGGCCGAGAAGGGGCACCCGCCCGAAGAGCCGGTCGTTCGCGCCGTACATCCGCTTCTTGCGAACCTCTCCGACCGTGAGCAGCGCGCCGACCAGGAAGAACCCGGCCAGGCCGCCCGCACCGGTGAAGGCGAGTTGCTTCTTGATTTCCTTGTGCTGCGGGACGTGCGCCTCTTCGTAGAGTTTCACGCGGTCGTCGGCGGCCAGTTCGGTGCGGGCGTTGTCGGTCTTCGACGCCAGCTCCGCGACTCGCTCGCGCAGACCGCGGAGGCGGATCTCCATCAGCGTCTGTTCCGGCGGCGGGCCGCCCGCGGCTTCTTCCTGCTGGAGGTCCGCGTATTTCACCAGCTCTTCGCGGATGTTCTTCAGGTCGAAGTCGTGCCGATCGAGGAGTGTTTGCAGGCGGAGTTGTTCGATCACGGGGTCGGCGGTCCCGCCGGCTTTTTGCACGAGTTGCTTCTGCTGTTGCACATAAGCCTGCGTCAGCCGGAGTCGCGTCTGCTTCTTGAGTTCTTCCAGTGCCGACATCTCGCGCTTGAGCAGGTCGCGGTATTCGGTGATGTGCGCCGAGTTCTTCACCGCGGCCGTGCGGTCGTAGTAGGTCACGTAGTTTTCGATGCGGCTGATGTCGGCGGCCTTTTTCGCCACGGCCGGGTCGGCCTCGATGGCCGCTCCAAGTTCCGGTACGACGATTTCCGGCGCTGCGGCCGCGGGCTGGTTCTTTTCCCGCTCGACGGTCGCCTGGGCCCGGGCCAGTTGCTCGCGAGTCCAGCGGAGCTCGTTCTGCACCCGGCCTTCGTCCTGGACCAGTTGGATGTACTTGGCCATCCGCGCCTGACGGGTCTTCGCGGTGACCTCGTTCGGGCCAGACTTGCGGTAAGTCGCCTCGTAGGTTTTCTGGAGTTCTTCGAGTGCCTTTTCCTGCTCGATCTTGGCGGCGAGCAGCTTGTCGTATCGACGCTGATTCTGCTGCTTGTAGGTCTCGACTTCCTTGATGAACGCCTGGGCCACGGCGTTGACCGCGGCGGAGATCTGATTCGGGTCGTCGCCGATCATGCCGACCTTCATGATCTCCGAGCGGTCGGAGTACTCGATGACGATCTTCTCTTCGAGAAACGTGATCGGGTCGTCGAGGCCCTGGAGCATCGGAAGCTGGGCCAGGGTCTGACCGCCGGGGCCGACCGGCCGGCCGAGTGCGCGGTTCAGCACCAGGTGGCTCTTGATGACCGCGGCCTGCGTGCTCAGGTATGTGCCGAACTCCGTGCGGCTCGCGCCGTCGCGGGCGCGGTCGGCGACGGCCTGCTCGTTCGAATAGACCCGGAGCAGGGCGAAAGTCGTGTATTTCGGCGGAAACAGGTTCCACGCGGCCGCACCGGCGGCGACGGCCACCAGTGTGCCCAGGAACAGGAACAGGACGAGGTGATACCGCAGCGCGTTCAGCACATCACCGGCGGCGAAGGACTCGCCTTCCGGGTCGGCCGGGCGCTTCGGCAGCGCGAGCAATTGCGGGCCGTGATTGCGGGGTTCGTCGTGCGGGTGGCTCAGGGCCGGTACGGTCGCCATGGCGTCCTGCCGGGGTCAGGGGTGTCAGCGTGCAGCCGCCCGTTGGGGCAGCTCCACGATCAGGTGTTTCAGTACCCAGAGTTCGATGCCGAGCAGGGCGAGCGCTAGCGGCATCATGATCCAGCCGGCCAGGTCGTGGAAGAAGTGTGATGCCGATTCACTGCTCACGTACAGGTACATGACCCCCGTGGCAGTAATGCGGATCACATTCACCAGAATCGCGATCGGGCCCGCGCTGGCGAGAATGACGAGCTTGTCGGAGATCGGCTTGTCGATCGCGAGGCACACGGCCGAAGCGAAGGCGACAAAAGTCACGAGCATCTTGAGGCCGCTGCACGCCTGCACGACCTCGAGCCGGTGATCGCGGATCGCGATGACGTTGCCCTCGGCAATCGCGGGCAAACCGCCGGTTTGAAGGACGAAAGTGCTCACGACCGTGGCGAGGTTCTGCATCGGCGCGCCAAGGGAAACCTCGATCCGGTACGGCAACCGGACCGCGAACACGAGAAACAGGATGGCCGGGCCGCAAAAGCGTAATAGCGGCCAGCCACCGAAAGCCAGTGCGAGTCCGAGCAGATAGGGAATGATGGCGACGTGTTCCGGCCATTCGTTGAACCGCATGGCTGCGACGCTGCGACCGGCGAGGGCCAAAGCTACGACGAGTAGGCCGAGCAGCGGCCGCGGCGACCAGTCCGCCGGCGCGTCGGCCCGGCGGTGCCAGATCAGCCAGATGCTGAAGGCCGGGACGAGCCAGCCGTGGGAATAGCCGTCGTCGGTATTCCAAAGGTGGACGAGGCCGGTCAGAGTGGGCCAGAATGCCCAGGCAGACGTGGCCGCGAGACCGGTGAGACCGATCACAAGGGCGACGAAACCCGGTCGGGCTTGTGCGCGGGGGCGGGCGTGGGTATGGGCCGCAGAATCAATCACTGTACGAGCATCTCCCTTGCTCAGCGCGCGGCAGTCCTTGCCGCGGGGCTGATTGTGAACCACCCGGCCGAATCGGTCAAGCCATATTCCGCCCGCCTAGAATTCCGGCATGAAGTTGCTCATTCTCGGGTGCGGCTACCTCGGCGAGCGCGTGGCCCGCGGTTGGTCCGGGCCCGTCGCTGCCCTGACCCGCTCGGCGGACCATGCGGCTCGGATTCGGTCGGCGGGGTGGGAACCCGTCGCCGGCGACGTGTGTGATCCGGCACTGAGTCTGCCACCGGCGGACGTCGTCGTCTGGGCGGTCGGACTCGACCGCACGGCCGGCAGGACCATGCGTGACGTATACGTTGAAGGACTGGCGAACGCCGCCCGACAAGTCGATCCCGCGACGCGGTTCGTCCTGGTCAGCAGCACCGGGGTCTACGGCCAGTCGGCGGGCGAGGACGTGGACGAGTTCGCCGCGACAGAACCTCGCGACGAGTCGGGCCGAGTGGTGCTCGAAGCAGAACGGACGCTACGGGCTATGATCCCCGACGCGGTCATCCTTCGGTTCGCTGGCATCTACGGCCCGGGCCGACTGCTCCGGAAAATGGAACAATTGCAGGCCCGGGAACCGATCATCGGTGACGCCAACGCCTGGCTGAACCTGATTCACGTCAACGACGGCGCGGCCGTAGTCCGCGCGGCGTCTCAGAACGCCCGGCCGGGGACCGTTTACAACGTCAGCGACGGCGCTCCGATTCGGCGGCGCGACTACTTCTCCAGGCTGGCGGAGTTGGCCGGAATGCCCGCGCCGGTCTTCAACGGTCAACCGGGTCCGAGGCCGGCCAACCGGCGTATCGTCAGCCGACGAGTTTGGGCCGAGTTGGAGCTGATACCCCGGTATCCGAATGCGTTTATCGGTTTGGAAGACTGCGTGACGCCTACTCGAGCCGGATAACCGCCTCGCAAAGGGAATTTGTTACAGGTTACCGAACTCCAAGTCGGCCGCCGGCGTAATCCACGTAGCCCAAAAATCTTGAGGCAAACTGACCCGAGGTCGGGAAAAACGTACCGATACCGGTTTCCGATCCGGTTGTATCGGTCGTGCCGACCTACCATCCCAGTTTTCCTGGTTGGTACAATTCAACCGACCCGTGAACCTGTTTCTGGCAAGACGTACAAAATCGGGACTCTGGCGAAGATGGGTTTGCTTGAACGGCACCCATCGGGCACGGTGTCATAGCCGACGATTCCTGCCGCCGACGGACGCGGTGTCGGAC